>DAIRCJ010000034.1:0-14980 GCA_036796755.1 Candidatus Geothermocultoraceae bacterium
CTGCTGGCAACGGCTAACCGAGCTGATGAAGTCTTAAAAGAAATCCTGGAGTTTGCCTTAAAACTCTCAAACTGTCCGGCCGGTAGCGTTGCTCTCTATGACCCTGAAAGAAAAAAGCTATCAATGAAAATCTCCGTCGGATTTAGCGATGATTTTAACCGGGTAGCTGAGTGGGGCATCAGGCCGGGTGGTTTATCCAGCAGTATTCTTTCAAAAAAGGAACCCACGGTGATAGAAGATGTTTCCAAAAATCCCAAATTTAACAATCCTGTTTTGCTTAAAGAAGGTATCAAGTCGCTAATAGCTGTTCCTCTTATTCTGGAAAACGAAATAGTGGGGATCATTTATGTAGATGATTTTAAGACCCGAGCCTTTAAAGAGGAAGAAGTTTTTGCCCTTTCTCTTCTGGCAAACCAAGCCGCCCTGGCAATAAAAGAAGCCCAACTTCATGAAAAAATAGAAAAACTAGCAATTACCGACTCCCTAACCGGACTTTACAATCACCGCTTTTTCTACGAAAGGCTAAAAGAAGAAATAAAGCGCTCCCGTCGCTACCGACTTAATTTCTCAGTTATAATGATTGACCTGGACGACTTTAAGCTTTTTAATGATCGCTTTGGACATCTTGCTGGCGATTATATATTAAGAGAGGTCAGTCAAAAGATAAAAAGCAGCATTAGAGACACAGACTTCCCGGCCCGCTACGGAGGAGAGGAGTTTGCAATTATCCTTCCTCAGACTAATACGAAAGAAGCAGGGCAAGTAGCGGAAAGAATTCGGAAAAGAACGGAAAACCTGATTTTAAAAGATGGTGAACTCTTTCTGGGCCAACTTACCTTAAGCGCTGGTATTTCCACTTATCCTTACCACGGGACCAGCGAAACCGAGCTTATTGGGGCCGCCGATAAGGCACTTTATTTAGCCAAAAAGAAAGGCAAAAATCAGATCGTAGTTTTTGAAGAAGCGGAAGAGGAAGAAAAAGTCAAGAAGCTGGAAAGATTTAAAAAAGATAAGTACGGAGAATAGCTCCTAAGCCGTAAGGGAAATCTTTCAACCAGAAAATCTCAGTTTTTTTCCAGAAGCACCTCCTCGCAACATCCTCAACCAAATTTTCCACTGCTTTTACCTTACTCCCGCAAAGAGAACAGTTCCCACCACCAGATTGATAATTCTGGCAAGCCGGGCAAATAAAAGCCTGAGCCTCAAAACTTTCCTCAATAATTACCTTATCAACCAGTCCTTCGTTCCAGGCCCTGATAAAAGCCTCCAATCCGACTGCTGCTCGACCTTCAGCCAGTTCACTCTCCAGTTTTCCTTTTATAAATGACTTTCTCTGTTCCAGCTCAAAACTCCAGAGCATATCAAACTGCTTTCTTATAGTTTCCAGGGAGGCGTTTGGCTCAACAGGCTGGTTTTCAACTATTTTGAAAGCTAGATCTTTTGAGAGTAGTTTTTTAAAATCTTCCGAGTTTTTGGAGTGTAAGGAAAGAACCAGAACTTCAAATTGAAAGCGTTTAAAAAGTTCTCTAACCGCTTCGGCAACCTTTCGGAAATGAATTTTAATGTGTTCCTTTATATGTCTGGCTATCCTTTTTTCTTCCAAGCCATACCAGCCAGCACTTTTCACTTTCTCTGGCGTCTGATCGTCTATTCTGACTTCAGCCAACAACTCAGCCGGGGAAAGAACCACCAGGCGGGCTTTGCGCTCATCGACCAGACAAAAACAAAAAATCAAAGTCTCGCTAAACTCCCTGATTAATGGGGAAAGATAAAATGAAGAAGAAACGCGGAAAAAATGAGGAGAATGGCGAAGAAAATTAATCTTGAGGAAATCACCATTAGAAGCGGAAAAAATCGAGACGCCCCGGAAGTCTCCGGCTGGAAGGCGAAGAGAACGAATTGTCTTCCTAATCTGGTTAAACTGCTGTTTTAAGTCATCTTTTTTAAGACTCAAATCTTTAGCTGCTTCCTGATGAACCAGAGAATTAAAACCGGCCAGAATTTCGGAGTTTGAGGGATTTTCTTTCGATAAATTTAAATAAACAGAGAGACAAGGCGGTTTAATATCAGCTTTCATCAATTCTGTTATCGATTTAGTTAAGCCTTCCCGGTCCATCGGCCCTCCTTCTAAGACGGAAAAACAAATTAACCTTAGCTCTTAAACTCTTTCTCAACCTGAATATCAGCTCAATAAATTCACAGAGATTTCAAAATATCTATCAGTTGTTTTTCCTCAAGCGAACTCAAAAAGACCTCTTTGATATGCCCTTTTTTCCCTCTTAAAATTTTAATTCTTTCAGGAGGGATTAAAAAGAGTTTTGATAAAAATGAAACCAGCTCTTGATTGGCTTTCCCTCCTTCAGGAGGAGACTTAAGAAAGACCTTCAAATACTCGCCTTCTGCTATCTCTGCCCTTCTTCCTCCAGCCCGGGGCTTTACATGAACCTTCAGGAGAACACCGTTTTTGGTTTTCCGGAAAAGATTAATCAACTTTCTTCAGGCAAGTTATCGTAAAGGTCAGGCTCACCTTCGGAAGCCGGTTCTTCGGAAGCAAACTCATCTGAGGTCAAATCGCTTTCCAAAGGAGAGAGTTCCTCTTCCAGAGCTTTCTCCGAAGCTTCAACTGTTTCCTCTTGAGTTATTTCCCCTTTTTCTTCTACTGACTCAGTAAGAGGTTCTTGCTCGGCAACCTCTTCTGAAGTTAGCTCTGCTTCTTCTTTTTCCTCAACCAGAGTTTCCTGAACTTTTACTTCCGGCAGAGCTTCGGCCTGTTTCTCCAGCTCTTCCAGGCTGTCAAGATAACTCTGGAGGAAAGCTTTCATTTTTTCTTTAAAGTCGGCAATCAATTTTTTCAAAGCAACTATCTCTGCATTTATTGTTTGTCTTTCGGCAATTGAGTTCTGAACAATCTCTTTGGCTTTCAATTCTGCATCTCTTATAACCAGCTCCGCTGCTTTCCGGGCATTATTTTGAATTTCCTCTGCCGAGCGTTGAGCGGCCAGCATTGTGTCTTGAAGAGTTTCTTCAAATTTTTCATACTGAGCAATCTTTTTCCTTAACCGTTCGGCTTCCTCTTTGATGTCAATGTTTTCCTGGAAGACTCTCTCAAACTCTGTCGCCACCTCATCAAGAAAAGCGTCCACCTCTTCCTCACTATAACCCCGCAAAACCCTCCGAAACTCTTTTTGATGAATATCAAGTGGTGTAAGCTTCACTTCTCACCTCCTATAAACTCAAGATTAAATTTTTGAGAAAATTATGAACCAATTCCAGAATTAGTATACCCAATATGGGTGTCAAATCCAAAGCCAGCTTCCCAGCCATCAAAGGCGGAATATACTTTCGGAACAAGCCAAGGTACCAGTCGGCTAAATCTTCTAGAAAGTACCAGAGCCGGGTCAAAGGACGAGGAATGGAAAAATGTACCCAGGAACGAATGATCACCAGTATTATTGATAAGTAAATCACATAAAATATAAGGTCAAGCAAATTGTTAAGCCAGGTAATAATTAAAAACTTCAACCCAACTCTTTCGCCCTTTTATAAGCAGCTTCTACTGCCTTAAAAACCGCCGCCTTAAAGCCTTTCTTGTCCAGAGCTTCCAGCCCGGCTATGGTAGTGCCACCCGGCGAAGTAACCATATCAATAAGCAAAGCTGGGTGTTTTCCCGTCTTTTTCATCATCATTCCGGCTCCTATCATTGTTTCTTGAGTGAGTCTGGTGGCAATCTCGCGCGAAAGCCCGGCTTTAACCCCGGCCTCAATCAAAGCTTCAGCAAAGTAATAAAAAAAGGCCGGACCTGAACCACTGATAGCCGTGACAATATCGAGGTACTCCTCTGGTAACTCCAGAACCTCTCCAACGGCAGCAAAAACTGACCTGACCCGCGATAAATCTTCAGAATTAACACTTCTTCCCGCACTCAAAACCGAGACCCCAAAACCAATCTGGCAAGGAGAGTTAGGCATAACCCTGACAATTTTTACCTCTTCACCCAGAAACTCCTGGTAACGCGAGATTTTCACCCCAGCCACAATGGAAACCAGAAGCTTATTTTTCAAATCAGCCCCTTTAAGTTCGACAAGCAAACTATTTAAATGCTGAGGTTTAACTGCAATGATAACCAGCTCCGAGTTTTCTAAAAGCTTTGAGTTTTCCGTGGTAACCCCAACCCCTAAATCCTGCCTTAACTCATCAAGTCTTTCCGGACGTACGTCTGACAAGATAAGCTGCTCAGAGCGGACTAACCTTTTCTCCAGCAAACCCCGGGCTAAAGCCCCTCCCATCTGCCCGGCTCCAATAATTCCTACTCTCAACTTTCCTCCTTAAACCGTTTTAAAAAATCTCTCTTTTATTCTTGCTTTTTCTTCCGGACCTATCTCAACATTTCGCGGAGTAGCCAGATAAACGCCGGCCGTTATCCTTAGCAGCTTCCCATCCAGCGAACAGACCATCCCGCTAACAAAGTCTATTATCCGCTGACTGGTGGCTTTATCGGCTGACTTAAGGTTGACAATAACAGGTGTCCCGGCTTTAAACTTTTCAGCCACTCTTAAAACTTCATTTAAAAGCCGAGGCTCAAAAATATGAACCTGGAACGAAGGACTTCTTACAGCCCTGAGAGGCGTAGGTCTTTCGGCTCTTCGACGGGAATAACTTTCTCTTGGCACTTTTTTAACTGTTGCGAACTCTTCTTCCGGATAGTTTTCCTCTAAATATTCTTTCTCTTCTGGTTCTTTTAGTCCTAAAAACACTAATGCTTTTTGCCAGAGGTCTTCCATTTTCACCTCCTTTCAAATATAGCCCGACCTATTCTCACCATATTGCTTCCTTCCTCAATGGCAACTTCAAAGTCGTCACTCATGCCCATCGAAAGATACTCAAACCATTCAGGGTTTTCTTTTCTCAAATCCTCCCATAAAGCCCTGACTTTTTTAAAGTAGGGCCGGCACTCCTCTGCTGGCAACAACGGTGCTATAGTCATCAAACCTTTAACAATTATACCTTTAAATTCGGACAATTTCTCCAGAACATTTTTCATTTCATCGGGAGCAAAGCCAAATTTAGTCTCCTCGGGGCTTACTTTAATTTCCAGGAGAACTTGAACTTTTAAATTTTTTTCCCGTGCCCGGCGGTCAATCTCCGCTGCTAAATTGAGGCTGTCAACGGACTGAATAAGCCCTACTTCCCCGACGACTTTTTTCACCTTGTTTTTTTGTAGATGCCCCACGAAATGCCACTCAAGTTCGGAAGGCAGGAAAGGCTTTTTAGCCAGAAGTTCCTGAACCCGGTTTTCAGCAAAAATTTTCTGACCAGCCAGAACTGCTTCTTCAATCAAGGGAGGCGGGACATTTTTGGTTACCGCCACCAGAGCAATCTCATCTGATTTTCTCCCGGACTTAAGAGCAGCTTTTTCTATACGCTCTTTAATTAGTTCCAGATTTTTTTTAATTTGACCCATTAATCAAGGTCAACAAACTCGCCAGAAACTAAATAAATAACTCTTTCCCCAATATCAACTGCGTGGTCAGCTATCCTTTCCAGCCAGCGGCAAACCAGAATGCAGTTGCTTGCCCACTCAAAAGAAAGTTCCTCCGCCTGCCGGGCTAAAAGTTTAAAAAAGTCCTTAAAGAAAGAGTCCACCGGCTCGTCAAGCTGAGTTAACTGGTCCACCAGTTGAGCGTCTGAAGTTTCAAAAGCCTTAAGAGAAACTTCCACCAGTTTTAAAACTTTTTCTCCCATCTTTTTTAAAAGTTCGACAAACTCTTCCCCTCCAACTGGAACCTCACCCATATCCCGAACAGACCGAGAAATATTGAAAGCCAGGTCCCCCATCCTTTCCAGATGGATGTTTATTAAAAAAATGGAGTGAATAAGGCGCAAGTCTTTAGCTACCGGGCACTGAGTAGCAATCAGGGAGACTCCTTTTTCCTCAATTTCTAAAACTTTTCTATCAATCAGGTCATCGTTCTGCATTACTTTCTTGGCCAGTTCGACATCGCTCTTAATTAGAGATTCAACTGCCCTCTGGATGGCTTCTTTCACCAGATAGCCAACTTCTATTACTTCTCTTTTTAAGTCCTTGAGCTCTTCGTGGAAAGTTTTTCTCATTCTTAACCAAACCTTCCGGTTATATAGTTTTCCGTTCTTTTATCTCTAGGGTTGGTGAAAATCACTTCAGTTCGGTCATACTCAATCAACCTGGCAGGCTGGTTTTCCTCGGAAAGCATAAAAGCGGTATAATCGGAAACACGGGCCGCTTGCTGCATATTATGAGTTACAATAATAATAGTAAACTTTTCCTTTAACTCCTGCATCAAGTCTTCAATTTTCTGAGTAGAAGTAGGGTCAATTGCCGAACAAGGTTCATCCATCAAAATAACCTCCGGTTTTACGGCTAAAGCACGCGCGATGCAGAGCCTTTGTTGCTGACCACCGGAAAGGTCGGTGGCCGGAGTGTTCAGCTTGTCTCGAACCTCTTTCCAGAGAGCCGCTCTTTCAAGGCTGGTTTTGACTATTTCTTCCAGTTCATCCTTGTTTCTTACCCCGTGAAGGCGCGGACCGTAAGCAACATTATCAAAAATGGAAAAGGGAAAAGGATTAGGCTGCTGAAATATCATTGCTACTCTCCGCCTGAGCTCAGGAAGGTCAATATCTTCCGAATAAATATCTTCTCCGTTAAGCTTTATTAAACCTTCTACCTTGGTTTCCGGGATTAAATCATTCATTCGATTCAAACAACGCAAAAGAGTTGACTTCCCGCAACCCGAAGGACCTATGAAAGCAGTAACTGAGTTAGCTTTGATGTCAAAGGTTAAATCTTCCAGAGCTTTAAAGTCACCATACCAGAAGTTAAGGTTTCTAACCTCAAAAGTGTTATTTTCAGTCACAGCCTTCCTCCTTTAATTGACCTCTGACTAAAATGTCTGGCGGCAAAGTTAAAAGAAAGAATAAAAAACAAAAGAAGCAAAGCCGTTCCAAAAGCTATATCTAAAGAAATGCCTTCAGTGGCTAAAAGATAAAGATGGACTGTCATTGTCCGTCCAGGAGCAGTGGGAAAATAAGGCAAATTTATAGCCATCCCCGCGGTTAAAAAAACCGCTGCTGTTTCTCCGAAAGCCCGCCCAATTCCTAAAATTACTCCAGTAATAATTCTGGGCAAAGCCGCCGGCAGAACAACATTTTTTATCGTTTGCCATTTAGTTGAACCAAGAGCGAAGCTGGCTTCCCTGAAACTACGGGGAACGGAAAGGATGGCTTCCTCTGAAGCTCTCATTACTACCGGCAGGATCATCATAGCCAGAGTTAGAGCGCCGGCCAGCATCGAGTAGCCCAATCCAAAAAAATAAACAAAGAAGGCTAAACCAAAGAGACCAAAAACTATAGAAGGAACTGAGGAAAGAGCATCGGCTCCAAAGCGAATTATCCGAACCAGCCGCCCGGGTTTAGCATATTCCGTCAAGTAAACTGCTCCGCCAATAGCTATCGGCGATACTATCAGTCCCGAGAGAATAGTTAGGTAAAAAGTAGCCACGATAGTGGGAAAAATTCCTCCCCGTGCTTCAAGCCCGTGAGGAAAAGAAAAAATGAAATTTAAACTGATGACCGGTAGCCCGCGAATAATAATGTAAACCAGAAGAGCCAGAAGAAAAGCTAAAACTGTCAGGGAAGCAAACCAGAGTAAAGCCAGAGCAATTTTTTCCTCTATTTTCCTCATCTCGCTCTCCGACGACGGGAAACGACCCTGACCGTTGCCACCATACTCATTGAAATAAGAAAAAGAACCAGACCCAGAGCAAAAAGCGCTTCCTGATGAAGACCCGAAGCGTAAGCCATATCCATAGCAATAACACTGGTAATCGTTGAAATCGGGTCTCTTAAGGAAGTGGGTATAATAGGAGCATTCCCCACCACCATCAAAACCGCCATTGTCTCGCCAATTGCTCTTCCCATCCCTAAAATTATAGCCAAAATAATACCTTCAAAAGCTGAAGGCAAAACTACCTTCCTTATCGTTTGCCATCTGGTCGCTCCTAAAGCCAGGGAACCCATTTTATAAGCCCGGGGGACCGCCCTTAAAGAATCCTCTGTAAGAGTGGCTATCGTAGGCAAAATCATAATACTCAAAACGAGGGAGCCAGCCACAACCCCATGGCCTGCCCCTCCTATAACTCTTCCAACCAGAGGAACTATCACCATAATACCAAAAAATCCATAGATAACTGAAGGGATACCGGCTAATAGCTCAATGGCTGGCCGAATTATCCTGGCTATCGCCGGCGGCGCCACTTCGGAAAGAAAAATAGCAACCGAAATTCCCAGTGGGGCACCCAGTATTAAAGCTCCAAAAGTCACTAAAAAACTTCCACAAATTAAAGGGAAAGCCCCAAAACGACCAGCCGTTGGCTCCCATTCAGACCCCAAAAGAAACTGAAAGGGGGAAACTTTTCCGAAAAGAGGCATTCCTCGAGCTGAAATAAAAAGAAAAATTAAAAAAATGGAGAAAATCGCCACCAGTGCAGCTAAAAGAAAAACATACTTTAGGAGCTTTTCCTTCTTCATTGGCTTAACTTTCCGACTTCAATGATGGGAACATAAGCTTTTTTGACAATTTCTTTCTGCACCTTGGGACTGAGAACAAAATCAATAAAACTCTTGTTCAATCCTTCAGGCTTTCCCCGAGTTAAGAGGTAGAGAGTGCGAGCGAGCTGGTAGCGACCCTGCTTTATGTTCTCAAGATTGGGTTCTACCCCTTCCAGAGAAAGAACCTTAACCTCATCTCCCACGTAACCCAGAGAAAGATACCCCACCGCTCCTGGGGTGCTGGAAACCACCGATCTTACCTGGCCACTTCCAGGCTGAATAATTGCCTTCTTGAGAAATTTTTTCTTCCCCATTAACAGTTTAGAAAAAGCTTCTCTTGTTCCTGAAGCTTCGTCCCGATTGACCACGATAATCTCCTCGTCTTTTCCACCTACCTCTTTCCAGTTAGCTATCTCACCGCTGAAAATCTTTCTAGCTTCCTCTAGAGTTAGACCGTCAACCGGATTTTTTTTGTTAACTATTATGGCAATGGCATCCACAGCTAGAGGAATTTTATACAGTCCTTTCTCTTCTTCCGGCTTTAAATCACGAGAAGACATTCCAATATCTGCCACTCCGTTACTTACTGCCTCAATCCCCACGCTTGAGCCTCCCCCTTGAACATCAACCCTTACCCCTTCCTTTACCTTCATAAACTCTTCAGAAGCAGCTTGAATAATGGGAAGAACAGTGGTTGAACCAGAAATTTCAATAGAATCAAAGTACCTGCCTTGCTTCACAAATCCGATTACAGCCAGAACCAGATAAAAAAGAAATATGGGTAAAAGAATTTTTTTCATTGGTCTTTTAATACTAAAATGGCAGTCTGTCTTCCAGTCCTTCCATTTTCCCGCCGATAAGAAAAGAAGAGATCGTTCTGGCAAGAGGTGCAGTCGGGAGCGGTTTCAATGGCTTCCTTTTTGAGTCCAGCCTCAACCAACTGAGCATGACCGATAGATTTTAAGTCAAGAAAAACCTGAGTGTCAACAGAAACTTTCAGAGCTTCAGGGTAGGACTCAAAACGGGATAAAAAATCAGGGGAAACCTGATAACAGCAAGGACCAATTGAAGGGCCAAGCCAGGCAAAGAGATTCTCAGGGCGAACACCGTACTCATCCACCATTGCCTTTACCGTTTTTTTGATGATTTTTTCCTCCAATCCCCGCCAGCCCGCATGGACTAAGCCAGCAACTTTAGCTTTTGGCTCCAGAAAATAAACCGGCAAGCAATCAGCGTAAAAAAGAACTAAAGCAACACACTGATCAGTAATAAAGGCATCGGCTTCTCCCAGGGTTTCCGGCGAGATAAAAGACTGAGCCTTCCCCGGAGTAACTTTAAAAATTCTTGAGCTGTGCTTTTGATTGAGAGTGGCAAATTTATCCAGGGGGATTCCCAGAGCGCCGGCTAACTTCTTCCGATTTTTAATCACTGCTTCCGGTTCATCCCCGACCCGAAAAGAAAGATTAAGAGAGTTAAAAGGAGGCCGGCTATAACCCCCGCGACGGGTCGTATAGTAAAGAGAAAAACTGGGAAATTCAACAGCTAAAAATTCTAGATCGCCTGATTTTTCAAGCTGAAAAGGTTTAAGAAAAAACATTGAAAAAAAGGGAGTTAGTGAAACTTTGGTTCAACAAGAGTGGAAGCCTCTTCCGCTTCCAGATCTCTCTCAATAAAAAATTCGTCCAGTTCTTCGCCTTCAGCTAAACGGGTTAGCAACCTTCCTTCAGATATTATTCGGAAGCAGCTGCGATGGCAAAACTGCTCTTCCTTAACATCATAGCGAGCTTCTCCTCGATTATTAAAGTCTATTTTTTCGCCGCATATGTAGCACTTTATCTTCTTCATTGAACACCCAGAAAAATAATATCACAATTTTTGGATTGCGAAAGATTTTAATTGAAGAAAATTTTTGGGGAAATTGGTTTAGAATTGGAGTATGAACTTAACCGCTAACTTTCAGGCTTACTTCAGGCTTAGAGAAGGGTTTATCCTCTGGGGAAAGTGCTTCTCTTTTTTTCTACTGCTTGCCGGGCTGGCTTTGTTTTTTCTCCCCTGGCTGAAACTTCGGAAACGCCCCGTCTTTTTCCTTTCTCTATCAATTTTTACCCTCGGTTTCATTTCTTTAATCTGGTATCACCTCAAAATCAGCCAAATTCTGGTTCTTTCCTCCTCCGGCCAAAATGCTGTTCGGTTTTATCTTCCTTTCTGGATTGAAGGAGAAAAGCTTTTTTTCTGGTCTTACATCTTTGCTCTTCTTGTTGCCTTTTTCCAGGAAGAAAAAGTCGAGACCTGGCTTTATTCTGGCCTGGGAATTCTAACTCTTTCCTCTCTCTTTCTTGAAAAGACCTTTTTGAATCCTCTGCCCTCCTTCCACCAGGAAGTCAGGGAAGCCTGGCAGGGATTAAAAATACTTCCGGCTTCCCAAGCGTCTGAGCTCATTTTTCAACTCGGAATGAGAGCTAAATACTTCTACAACACCAGCTATATGTGGACTCATCCTCCCTTGATCTTCTTTTCCTATGCTGCTTTTACCTACAGCTTCATTGCCGGCATTTATCTCTTCTTTAAGCCGGAAAAAAAAGTAGAAAACCTGACTTATCATTTAATTAAAATTGGCTATCTTGCCCTGACCGCCGGATTGCTTATTGGCTACCCCTGGGCAATAACTGCCTGGAAAAACGAGCCCTGGTGGTGGTCACCAAAAGTCAATGTCTCCCTGATGATGTGGCTATTTTACACCTCCTATCTTCACCTGAGGCTTTATCCTCTTGGTCGCCGCAAAAATGTTTTAAACTATCTTAACCTGCTTTCCTTTTGCTCGCTTCTCTTAACCTATCTGACAACTTACTTAATACCGGGGGTTCACGCTTATGCTTAAGGAGCAACATTTCCGGAAAGCCTGGGATAACTGGCTTCTAATCCTAACTTTCCTTTCTTTTCTCGCTCTAGGCTTGCTTTCTCTTGGCGGTACAGCTGTCAGCTGGTGGAGAAGCCTGGTTCAACCTGGGTGGGAAAAAACCTGGCTATACTCTGATTACCTGATTTCAATGAACACTCTTGCTCTGCCTTTTGCTTTATCCCTTACTATCCTCGTTGTGCTCTGCCTTCCAAAAAGATTAACGGACAAAAAAACCCTTATTGCTTGGCTCCTGCTAACTTCTTTTTCTTCCTTAATCGGACTGGCTCTTTATGGATGGACAGTCTTTTTAGCTATCTTTTTTGTAAGTTCCCTTATAGCTTCGGCTTTTACCTTCTTTCTTTTTATTACCCTTCCTGAAAAATTAAATTTTCAAAAAGAAGGGAGCCTGAACAAATTAGGCTCCCTTCTTCTCCACTCAGGTTACCTTCTTTTCCTGGCTAACCTGGCTATTTTTTACAACAGTCCAAATCACTTAAGGCTTTTTTGGGTTTCCTTTCCCCTGATAATCACCGGAAACCTCTTGACTTTAGTTTCGATGAAAAGGGAAAGCAAAAAAGAGATTAGTTCTTATGCCGGCGGTCAAAAAGCATAAGGAAAGTCAGAAGTTTCTCGGGATCAGGGTTGCCTACTTTCAGGAGTTCCCCGTTGTACATATACACAGGACCATCGTAATCTACAGCCAGTTTTTCGCCAGCGCGGTCAATGTTAATAACCTCAATTTCTACATCTGGAGCCACCGTTTTCAGCCAGGAAGCTATATCAAAAGCCCGAGAAGACTCCGGGCAGTTATCGTGAACATAAATCGTTAGCTTTGACATCTCTCTCATCTCCTCACTTTTTTTATCGTCCAATCTCATTTTTTTAACACCTCAATAAAGTAAGGTCCAAGCTGTCGGAGAAAGCTCTGGTTTAAGGAGAAAAAATAAAACTGGCCTGATTTTCTTGCCTTTACCAGTCTTGCTTCCTTGAGAATGCGAAAGTGATGAGATAGAGCCGGGCGAGAAAGCGAAAATTCTTCCACCAGTTCGGCGCAGGGAACCTCACCTCTAACCGCTATGGTCCTCATTATCTCAAAACGAGTTTCATCAGCCAGTGCCCGAAAAACTTTCACCTTAAACTCAGCTTTCATAATCCAGCCTTAAAAATTTTTAAAATTTTAAAAATATTATAACAACTAACGGATTTTTGGTCAAGGTACCTTTCCTCGAAAATAATCCTTCCCGAAAAAAGGAGTCATTAATCACCCTCAATCCCCTTAAAAATTAAGGGGGAACAAACAGGTAAGTTCTTTAAAATAAAGGGGAAGGTAGAGAGAAAACCTTAAGATTTAAGGGAGAAGGTTTTGCGCAAAAGGGTCAGGTGGGATTCAAGAGCTAAAATACAAATTTATTTCTGCACTTCAGAATGGGTGGGAAAGTTTAGCCCCTTTGCGTGGCTGGCTTCGCTATTAAAAACACTGCGAACCATCCCCATAATTTTGCCAAATTCCATTCATCAGTCAAAAGAGAGAAATTTAAAGAAATGACGTCACAGTCGCAAGCTCGGACACTACTTACCTCCTTGCACTGCTCCCTTTATATCGTGCCACACTAAAAGCGCTTCAGTTTCCTCTGCCAATTTTATCGGCAGAGTTTATTTTATCTATTCCCACCCTAAAAGGATTTTGCTTTTATAAAAATTCCTCTTGACAACCATTGTATTCTTTTGTATAATTTAGTCAAATTTTATAAAAAATTGAATTTTAAGAAAAGGATTATGGCTATAGAAGAAAAAGAGATAATGACTTTTAAGCAAGTAGCAGAATATTTACAGATGAGCACATCTTCAATTTACAAGATGGCTCAGACAGGTAAAATTCCTGCTTATAAGGTTGGTAGGCAGTGGAGATTTAAAAAAGAAGAAATTGATGCATGGGTTAAAAAAAATTGCAAGGGAAAAAGGTAAAAATAAAAAAATGAAACTAAACCAATATCAAAGAAAACTCCGAGAACAAATCATTCACGTCTTAAAAGAACAAGGATTTAAAATAAATCCTCATGTGAGGCCAAAGGGATGCAGTAAAATAACGTATCGCAGAATTCAACAAAAGGCAAGGTTTGAGCAACTATCTTTGCATAAAAATTTTTTAATAGATTCCGTCAGGAAAGTGAAAAATTATTGTAGAGATGGTTCTGAAATCATCCCTGAGAGGATTTCTTTAGAATTAAGAGAGGTTCAACCAGATTCTTTTGAAGAAATTTTATTTAGATGGTGGAATTTAATCTGGTGGAGTATACCATACCAACGCTCATACGGTCGCCAGATGAGATTTTTATTATGGGATACAACACATGAGGCGCCCTTTGGTTTGATCTGTTTACAAAGTCCTGTGCTTAAAATGTCTGTTCGCGATAATTACCTTGGAATTCCTAAAGAGGAATTAGATATATGGGTAAATAAATCATTGAATGCTCAACGAGTTGGTGCTTTACCACCGTACAATGAATTATTGGGAGGGAAAATGGTTGCCCTTACTCTGACCTGCAATGAAATAAGAGAAGCTTATAGGAGAAAATACAAAAATTATATATCAATCATTAAAGGAAGAAAACTAAAACCAGAACTCTTATTTATTACTACTACAAGTGCATTTGGAAAAAGCAGTCTATACAATCGCTTGAAATATAATGGTGAGGTTGTGGCTGAGTGTTTAGGTTATACACAAGGTTCTGGAACATTTCATATTCCAGAAAAGTTATATGAAGAACTTCTTGAATTCTTGAAAAATAAAGGAATTGATGTAGCAAGGGGATGTGGACACGGTCCATCAAGAAAACTTAAACTAATAAGTCTTGGTTTAAAATATCTTGGATTATCTAAATTTGAATACCATGGAATTAAACGAGAGTTCTATCTGTTTCCTCTTGCGAAAAATTTAAAAGATGTTATTCAGAAAAAACAGAAACCTGAGTGGTTTGACCGTCCTTTTAATAATTTATCGGATTACTGGAAAGAACGATGGGCTATACCAAGAGCAGAAAGAATGCCTGAATGGAAAAATTTTAATACCAATAATTTCTTAAAAAAGACAGAAAGAATGTTGAAGGAGCTATAAATGGAGAAGGGCGAACAAACTCCTTTTGCTGAATTGCCAGAGGCTTTAGTGGAAGAGATGCTTTCACAAAGTGAAAATATTGGTATAAGGCTTTTCGAATCTTTTAAGGAAATTCAAGACAATAAAGCTAAAATGCGAACGCAATTACAAGAGCAGAATCTCTTGAAACAAGATACAGAACTTGGATATCCAGATATACCAACGACTTGTGGTGTAGATGGTTCTTATGCGGTTGAGAAGCTTTTAGCAACTGATTTTGCTGCTTGTGCAGCCGTTGCAATTGAAGGATTAACGCCACCTTCTGAAAGGAGATACTGGGAGAAGCCTTATCACAGAGTATTTATTCATCCAGAAAAGCATGACCCAGATACAGGCACAGTTAT
>DAIRCJ010000035.1:0-14887 GCA_036796755.1 Candidatus Geothermocultoraceae bacterium
AATGAAGAAACTCGCTGGAAAAGTAAGAAACTGAGGAAACACCACATACTCCTGTCTCTCCCTCTTGACGATTTTTTTCGCACCGATGAGCACAGAAAGAACATTTCAAAAGAGCTTTTTCAGCAATCTCGGCTTTTAAATCAAGAAGGCTCAGCCCTTTTTCTTTCAAGCTTTTATCTTTTCTGCCCGCTTTAAATTTTTCCATCTCCTGCTGGTGAAGGGCTAAAAGCTCCTTTAAGGGGAAGTTTTTAAAAGTAGGGAAGCCGGTTTTAAAATCCCGAAGTCGGGAAAAATAAGGCTTTTCTTTCCCTTCTAAAACCCGAAAATAATGAGAAAGCGCCATAAAATAAATTGTAACCTTAATCTGGGTTAAAAATTAACTTAAAAACTAATTGCTGTTGATGAGATAAAAATCTAACCCCAGCTCTTTTTCGATTTTTTCCGCTATCTCCTGTTCACTTAAACCAGCCTCAGCCATTTGTTTTTTTAAGCTCTGCAACAAAAGCTTATTTTTTATCCTCCTGAGCTCCTCCCGATTTTTAGGAGTTTCCTTTTCCTTCCACAAAAATTTAATAAGGAGATGGCGAAAAAAGGAGGACAAGTTTTTAACTGGAGGGCGACTTTCATCTTTGAGCCTTCTCAAGACGAATTTCTTTGCCTTGCTGACAACTTCTTTCGGATAACCAGCCTGAAAGGCTTTTCTGGTTTCTGCCTCCAGCAAGCTTTCTTCAAAATTTAAAATCTCCGATTGTCTGGAAGTCTTCATTTAAATTCACCTGATTTAATTCTAAAACCTGCCTGTGACAGTTTTGTTAAGATAACTTTTTTAAACTCTTCCCCGGGCCCCTATTGGTTAACGATTCTAATCCGATTCCTGGCTCTTCAAATCCTCAAGATGAAGCTGGAAGATGTGACAATCATCACAGGAAGGATAGACATGGCAAAGGCAGCCATTCTTTCTTTCCCAACAGCTTACCCTCTCCTTATAAGCCTCGCAGTTCATATAATGGCTGGCCGGGCAATGCTTCAAATCCCAGCAATCCTTGGGCATTTCTCTAACCTCCCCGCTAAATTAATCAGTAAGCAAATCTTTGTCTAAAGATTCTACCGGAGCCACCGCCACAATTGAATCCCGCGCTACGGCCACAAAGTTCGCTTTCTGCAAAGTTACATCTTCTTTCAAATCCTTAATGTCCACATTGGTCAAAGCTAAAAAATCTTTAGCCTTAACATTTAACATATCAGTCAGGCGACTTCCTGGGTAAACATAAATATCGCCTTCCAGGCGACAACTTTGAGTGTAGACAATCACCCTTATCTGCTCCTTAGCTGCATAGGCCATTAAAAACCCTCCCTTTAACTGCAGGCAAATTCCCTTTACCTATCACAACTCTTCGTATTCTAAAACGATTTTACCACCTTTTAATAACTAAAAAAACCAACGAAAATGGAAAAAACTTAATAAAAAAATCTCCAGAAGGGAAAAAGAAAAAGCAGCTAAAATCAGAAGAAGTTTTCTGGCTCTCCTTATCGGCAACAACCAATCCAGCCAGGCCAGGTTTAAAAGAAAAAACAAAAGAATAAGGCCGGAAGCAGTTAGCAAATTTTCCACCAGGTAGCCGCCGGAGTAATAACGGCTTAAAACGCGCAAAACTATAGCTAAGAAAAAACTTAAGCTTAACCCTTTTGCCCTTTCAAAAAGATAAGAAGAAAAGGGCTTCTGAAAAGCGCTGTTTTCTTTTACCAGAGGTAATAAAAGCAAAGCAAAAGAAAAACCAGCCAGAATCCCACTTAAAAACCTTAAATTGTTGTTTGAGGTCCAGAGGCCAAGATAAGAGAAAAAACCATCAAAAGCCAGAGGTAAAATCAGAACAATGGCTAAAGAAAAATCCCTTGAGGAGCTGAGAATTTTTTTGTTTTTCCAGAGAAAGAGAAAAGACAAGAAAAAAGAAAGGTAAAGGCCCTGGCAGCGAGCGCAGACCATCAAAGGTTTTCCCCCGACCCAGAAACTTCTTTCGGCTACCTGATGACAAACCGCTCTTCCCAGAAAATCAAAAAAATCCATTGCCTATCCCCTGCTTAACTTTCCCCAAAAAAATCTTAAGCAAAGCCCTTATAATACCCAACCATAAACCCAATTAATAAAGCTTAAGTTGTTGCTCCAGATTTTTCAGTTCGCGTTTTTTGTTCAAGAGCTCAAAAATCTGAGCCGGATAATAAATTCTCAACTGCTCAACGAAATCCTTTTCAGCATTCAACAAAATATTATTTGCTTTCTTAACAAAATCCTCTGGCACAACTAACCTTGGCTGCGAATTCCATCTTTTAAAAGCAAACTTCAGTCTTTCAAAAGCTCGCTCCAACATCCCGGAAAGCTCAATTTCAAAAGCAAAAGTAGGAACTCCATCTATCTCTCTTTTCCAAACCACATCCAGACTCTTTTTCTCCTCAGGCAGCGACAAAGGATACTCAATCTCCGAATAATAAAACTGGAGTTTGCCTATTTCAGCTAACCCTTCTTGCAAATCTTGATGTGACAAACTAAAACCAGTCTCCGATTGGTAAACAACAGAGCTTTCAGCCGTTTCAAAAGGTTTAGAAATCGTTGCTCCAACAAACATTTCATCCCAGGTTAATTTACCAAATAAGCTTTCAGCTCTCTTTCTAAGTTCTGTGATGTGCTCCTCTGCTAAAAGCTGAAAACCCCGTTGCCAGAAGAGCCCAAAATCATTTATTTTCAGGCAATCTACTCTCCAACGAGATAAAGGCAACACTTTCAAAACCTGAATTCTAAACCTCAAAGGCCAGATAACTTCTTTTTTTACAAGTTCTTCTTCCCAAACCAAATTAACTACATCTGTATACTTATCTTTCACCGCCCCAATGCCAATCACCCCTCCAACTGGTTTGGTGGCATAAAACCAAAGTAAATCGCCGGGTTGCAAAGCTTGAAACTCAACTCTGTAAAGCATTTTTAAGCCCCAGAGCGGCACTGGATGAGACAAAGCTGTCTCCCAATTGCGGGGCACCCCAATTAAAAGCCAATTCTTGCTATTAAGCATTTCCTTCACAATGGGCTCTTTTTTCTAATCCAATCCCTATTAAACTAAATTATAACACCCAAAAAAACCTCTTTTACTAGTCATTTTTTAACTATCAACGAAGAGAAAAGGGATCGGCTAATACCGCAAAAGCCAACTAAAACCAAGGATAAGAATTCATTATTAGACCCTCTCTCTTTAAACTTCAACGAACTCCAAATTAACGCCTAGAGCAACTCTTACTCCTTTTTCAAAGATAAGTCTAATTTCTTCACCTAAAAGGTTTCTATCTCTTTTTGAAGAAAGGTTGGGTAGGATTGCCTTGAAAAGTTGTCTTTCTGGCAATCTTTTTAAACCACTTTCATCTCTCTTTTGAAATTAAAGGGGAGACAAAACCTGAAAATAGATTTTAAAGACGCGGTAGAGGCAAGGCAGAAGGTTTGCCTGAAAAAATAGCCCGGCCAAAGAACGCTTAAAGAAAGACTTCTTCCTATAAGTTTGGCTACTTAATTTTATTACGAATGATTTTTTTATGAATAGCCCCCATCCTGTTATCTTGCTCAATAAAGTTTTTCCGTTTCCTTATCTAGTTCTTTTTTAGAACAATAATCCCATTCCAAAAAGTAATATGACCACTACAACAAGTCTTTTTATCAAGAAGAATTTGGTATCGATGAGAACTGCTATTAATAAAATCCATAGTCGCCTGCCACGGCTCTTCCCAGTTATTATCATCCACTAAAATAATGCAATCTCCTGCAAAAAATGGCTCAGTTATTCGTAAACCCTCTAGTTGATTTTCATAACTATGCTCGCCATCATACATGTAAAATCCAATCGTTCCTCTATGAAAATTTAAGAAATAATCTTTGTAGTCCATCTCATAAAAAAAATGACAATGGCTTTTATATTTTGGTAATGTCTTAAAATTCCTGTAAAAACAGAGAGGCCTCGGTTACCATTTTAAGGACCTCAAAACCAAAAAGAAAGGAGGCTGAAGCTTTTTAAAAAGATACCACCATCAAAGAAAATTCGCAAGAAACAAAAAGTCATCAAAGCCAGCAAGCGCTTAAAAAAGGGTACCTATGGATAAGACGGAGATAAAAAGAATCGATGCTTTGAGAAAAGAATTGGGACTTAATAAAACCTTAAGGTTAGAAGCAAAAGCAAAGGAGGTAGCCGGCCTCTAATCCCCGCTTCTCGTTACTCAGTAAAAAAGAGACTTGACCGTGGCATCTCAGATAAGATATGGAGAAAAAATAAAAAAGATATAATAAAATGGATATAAGGTAGGTGAGCAATATATAAAGACGCTAAGAATTAAATGGCAGCGGCTTGTTTCCGATGGGAAAACCTGTCCAAGGTGTGGATTGACAGAGAAAGAAATTGAAAAGGCAGTCTCCGTCCTCAAGCAATCCCTTGCCCCATTGGGAATAGAGATTTCCCTAAAAAAAGAGGAGATTTCTATGGGGGAGTTTAAAAAAGACCCGTTGCGGTCTAATCAAATCTGGCTTAATGATAAGCCACTGGAAGACTGGATTGGGGGAAAAACAGGCCAGAGCCCTTGCTGCGATGTTTGTGGTCCTTCCGAATGTAGAACTGTTAAAGTGAAGGAAGAAATCTACGAAACCATCCCCGCCGAACTAATCGTCAGAGCTGGCCTTATCGCAGCCAATCAATTACTCCCCAAAGAGCCTGATGAACCGGGCTGCGAATTCACTCCCCCCGAAAACCCCTCATCAGAATAGAAAATCTACCCCTCTGAAAAACCAGAAACTCAATTAATAAAGCCTAAGTTGTTGCTCCAGATTTTTCAGTTCGCGTTTTTTGCTCCAAAGCTCAAAAATCCGAACTGGATAATAAATTCTTAACTGCTCAGTAAAGTCCTTTTCTGAATTCAGCAAATATTACAGCTTTCTTTAAGAAAAAACCTGGCATCGCTAATCGCAGCTGGTAATCCCCTTTTTTTTGAAAAGTAAATAACAAAAATTGTGGTGCTAACAAATTTCAAACTTGCCCGCAAAATTGGCAATGTCTCAAGTGGTCGGGGTGGCCGGACTTGAACCGGCGACCTCAGCGTCCCGAACGCTGCGCGCTAACCAAACTGCGCTACACCCCGCGGTTGCCAAAAAACTTTAAACTCTCCAACTTTAAAAACTTTCTTTTCTTTCCCTTATATTTTTTCAGTGAAAGGCTAAGTTTTCAACTTTTCCCTTTAAAGTAGCCTCTCGCTTTTTGTTGCGCCACTAAACAATTAAAGAAAGTTGGGAGAAAGGGGTCAGCCGTTGTCTAAATAAAATTAATAATAAAGGCCCATTTGTTTTAAACGAATCATAAAGTCTTCGGGATTGGCTGCCATCTGAGCAGCGTCTTCCATTGTAACTTTGCCTTCCTGATAAAGGCGGGCCAGGCTCTGCTCGAAAGACTGCATCCCGTAGTAAGCTCCTTCTTCAATGGCTTCCCGAATTTTATAAGTTTCTTCAGGATTTAAAATATACTCCCTGATAGTGGCGGTATTAACCAGCACCTCCACCGCTGGCACCAGCCCCACCCCCACTTTAGGTAAAAGGCGCTGGGAAATAATTCCTCTAAGAGTGGCGGCAAAACTAATTCTGGCCTGTCTTTGCTGGTGAGGAGGGAAAAAGTCAATAATTCGATTAACCGTTTCAGTGGCATCAATGGTATGAAGGGTGGAAAAGACCAGGTGGCCTGTCTCGGCAGCTGAAATAGCTGCCGCTACTGTTTCGGTATCCCGCATCTCTCCGATAAAAATAACATCCGGGTCCTGCCTGACCACATGGCGAAGGGCATCAGCGTAGCTGTCGGTATCAATTCCCAGTTCTCGCTGGTGAATGAGGCTTTGTTTGTCCGTGAAAATTACTTCAATTGGGTCTTCAATGGTTATAATGTTTGCCCGCCGGGTTTGATTGATATATTCAATCATAGCAGCAATGGTGGTGGTCTTTCCACTCCCGGCTGTCCCGGTTACCAGAACCAATCCCCGCGGTTCTTCAGCCAGCTTTTTTACCACCTCAGGAAGGTTTAAATCCTCAACTGTCGGGATTTGAGTATAAATCCTCCTTATGGAAACTGCTAGTTCTCCTCTTTCTTTAAAAACAT
Source organism: Candidatus Geothermocultoraceae bacterium (assembly GCA_036796755.1). GTDB lineage: Bacteria > Actinomycetota > Aquicultoria > SKW223 > CALKMS01 > CALKMS01. The sequence continues at coordinate 6,162 of DAIRCJ010000035.1, forward strand.
TTATTCGAAAACGACCAAGATTGGAAAACTCGACCGCTGTGTCAACTTCTTTCTTCAAACTCAACTGATTTCTTAGCTCAACATCTAACAAAAAATCCACAAACTCCTCCATTTGTTCAGAAGTTACCATAGTTTCGCCAGCCGGTTCCAGTTTTTCGTAAATTCTAAAGAAGGGAACATTGCCAACTTTTAAATGCAAGTCAGAGGCATCCATGGCCTTCATCTTTGCCAGTAGTTCCTCTAATATCATTTGACCTCCTCTAATCTGTTTAATCTTTCTCTAATTCTAAAACTGATTTTCTTCTTTAGTAAGAGGAGATGTTAAAGGAGGAAGTTTAGTCTCTCCGTATAAAATCACATTTACCTGGCGATTGCGCGGCCCATCAAGCTCAACAAAGAAAAGAGACTGCCAGGTTCCTAAAGAAAGTCTTCTCTCTTTAAAAGGAAGCGAGAGGCTGGGAGAAAGCAAGCCGCCGACTAAATGCGATGGAGCGTTATGGTCAACCCGGTTGTGTTTAAAATCGGCTTCCCAGCTAATTATGGTCCGAAATAAGCCTTTGAAATCGTCTATCAAGCCTGATTCGGCTTCATTTATTAAAAGTCCGGCTGTGGTATGGGGGATAAAGACCAGAACCACCCCTTCTTCAAGGTTGCTTTCTTCAACTACTTTTTCCACCAGGCCAGTTATGTTAATTAGCTCTATTCTCTCACGGGTTTTAAGCGGTCGTTCCTGAATGAAAACGGCCATTTTTAAATGCGGCGAGCTCCAGCATAACCGCTATGGGAAGAAAGTGGAGCAATTTTCACTACATCTCCTGAGTGGGGTGAGTGAACAAAGTTCCCTCCGCCAATGTAGATTCCTACATGATGAATCCGACCGCCCCGGGCAAAGAAAACTAAATCCCCAGGTTGAAGCTCAGCCAGAGAAACCGGGGTTCCCATATTATAAAGAGCCCGGGAAGAGTGAGGAACAGAAATACCCAGTCGAGAATAACAGTAAACTACCAGGCCTGAGCAGTCAAAAGCGTTAGGACCCGCTGCACCCCAGCTATAAGGCTTGCCCAGCTGAGCCAGGGCAATAGAGACTAAACTTGAACGGCCCTCGCCACGATAGGTATAAGTTGTGCGATTTACCACCTGAGCAACAGCTCTCAACTGGTTTAAGCGAGCCAGATAACGGCGTCTTAAAGCCGCCTGTCGAGCAGCTTCTGCTGCTTCAATCCTTTCAATGTCAGCCTTAATTGAGTTATAAAGTTTTTGACGAGCCGCCAGCTGCTTTTTAATGTAAGCTTTTTTCTGGGCAATTTTTCGCAAGACAGCCAGCTGGGCTTTTTTTGCTCGGTTAAGATTTGCCAGTTCTCTTTCGTTCTGGGCTTTTAATTTCTTGATTTCCTTGACTATTCGAGCATCGCTTTTGGTAATCAGTTGAGCATAACGGCCAGCTTCCAGAAACTGTTCAAAAGTGTTAACTTCAAACAAAAAGTTTAATTCGGATAAAGGTCCCTGAGTGTAAACTGCTCGCACCCTTTTTTGCCAGACCCTTTCCCTTTCAGCTAATCTTTTTTTATTGGCTCCAAGAATTCTACTGGCTCTCTGTATTCTCTGCTGAATTTTCCCCAGGCGATAGCGGGCATAGTCATAATCTTCAACTGCCTGGCTCAGGCGAGTGTCAATTGCTTCCAGCTCAGCCTTAACTTCCTGGAGCTGGGAGCGTTTCTCAGCCAAACGCGGGCTTGGAAAGGCAGGGAAGCTGAGGAAAATAATAAAAGCCAGGCTCAAAGCCAGGGCTTTCATAAAGGATTGTTTTTTGCTAAACCAGCTATCCATTCGCCGTTAGTTTACCATATAAAATGCTCAAAAACAACCTCAATGGTTCATTCCAAAAGAAACTCGTTTTTGAAATTATAACTTTATAAATCCCCTCAATACCCCTTTAAATTAAAGGGGAAAGTCAAGGGAATTCCTTAAGATTTAAGGGGGAAAAACAGGAAAACCTTGAAATTTGAGGAAGGGATAGAGAGAAAACCTTTATAAACGAGAGGCAAAAGAATGAACCCCTTAGAAATTTAAGGGGAGATCTGACGCGGGGTTACTCGGAGTTGAGGGGAAAGCTTGACCTTAAAATTGCCCGAAGTTAGGATAAAGAGAGGAAGAAGGTCTGAAAATGAAAAAACATTTTACTTTGGAAGAAGCAAAAGAAATCGGGGAAAAGCTCGGTGTTGACTGGAGTAAAATTGATCCTGAAGAGTTTCGGTATGGCATGGATGTAGAGCTGGAACATGGCCTGATTGACCCTCATACCAATGTGACCAACGACGATCCGCTGATAACCGGAAAGATTGCTTTAGCTCATTTAAATGAGTTTCCCGACTACTATGTAAGACTTCGGAAAATGGAAAAAGAAGCCGAAGAATACTGGGAGAAAAAGGACAAGTAATCTTTGAACTTTATGAACTCAAACTCAGGGATTATTGGTTAATACCTCCCAACAATCTAAAAAAAACTTAAGAGGGAAACTTTAATTATTAGAAATTTAGCTTTTTTTATTCTTCTGATGGAAATATTCCTTTATTCCTTCAGCAACTGCTCCTGCCAGTCGCTGTTGAAACTCTTCACTAACCGAGAAAACTGAAGCCTTATCAGCTGGAAGACTAAAGGAAAAAGCAACAGCTAAGGCATCAGCCGGGCAGAGATCTTCTCCTTCTTCTAAAAACAGATTTTCCCATAGCTTGGGAAACCTCTGTCTGGTTTTCTTAAAAATAAAATCGGCTATTTTCTGGCTTTCCCCGGCTTTAAATCCCCCGGGCAAATACTTGATAGTCAGTCTCTCTTTTAAAGATTCGTCTCTTAATTGGGATCCTTCAAAAACCAACAACAAATCACCGGGTTCAAACTGGTAATTTAAATTCGACACCGAAAAACAAGGGATGCCCCAAGCGTTAAAAACTCTTAATAGTCGCTCAGCTAAAGAAGCCAGATAACTTTTTAAAAAATCAACTGCCGCTTCAGGCAAGTTCACAAACAAAGCGATTCTTAATTCGGGAGGAAAGGGAGAGACAATTTCCCTGTAAGGATAATCCGGAACTTCTTTCTGGTTTCTCTCTCTCTTTTTAAACCTTTCCAGGAAAGCCAGGGTTTCCGGCCCCAGTATTCCATCGACAATCACCCCAACCGACTGCTGAAACTCCCTTAAAGCCCTCTCGGTCTTGGGCCCAAAAATTCCGTCAACCGGCCCGGGATTAAAACCAAGATTAACTAATTTTTGCTGCAGCTCGCGAACATCGCTACCTTTAAAATAGGGAAAATGAAGATAAAGGAGGCGCTCGCCCAAAAAGAGGCTTTCTTCAAACAGCTTCTGCCAGGTTAAATCATCAACTATCCCGCTTGGGTTAAGTCCAACCTGAGCTTGGAAATTTTTAACTGCCTCTTCGGTTAGCTCCCCGTATATCCCATCAGCTTGAGACATTCCCAGGTCGTATTTAAGCCTTAAAAGACGGGATTGAATATCTCGTACTTCTTCACCCTGGTCGCCTAAACGAATTCTCATAGCTACAGAATAGCGGAAACAAAAGGTAAGCTTCAAGACAAAACTTTAATGGAGCGGATGACGGGAGTCGAACCCGCGCTCTTCGGCTTGGGAAGCCGACGTTTTGCCACTAAACTACATCCGCTCAGTTGAATATAAATATAAATAATTTTTTACTACTAAGCTGTTTTTCCGTCAACCCAAATTAAGCTTTTGAAAAGGGAAGGGGCTATTTTAAAAGCCCGGTCGGCTGTTTTGACTTAAATTTCTTGAGAGCAACTAAAAAAAGAAAAACCGAGGCAAAGAGACCCAGAATAGCAACTCTTTCCCGGGAAATTTCCTTTTTAATTGGGTGCCCTCGCTTTAAAACCTTTAGATAAGTGGCGTGGATGTCCATCACGCCGCCGTGTTCAGGGCAAACCGCGTTGAACCTGCCCCTGACTTCAACCAGATCGCCTTGAAAATTATAAGAACCGGTAAAGCTAATTTTTTTTGCCAGCTCGTAAGGCAGCCAGACGCTTTGCCCGCTATTATAACCACTTAATTTCCCTCCGGCCGGGATGCTTAAGGAAGAATAAGGGTCGTCATTTATATGTACCCAGGCAAATTCCCCTCTTTTCATAATATCTCCGACAACTTCCCCTCGGTAAATCACTTCCCTTCCCTCGTATTTTTTCGCGTTCTCTATTAATTCCCCGCTGGAAAGGCGCTCAGCAGCTAAGAGGGGAGGCAAAGTTGAATAAAACAGATTCGCAGCAAAAAATAAAAGGAAGAAGATTTTTAAAAAATTAAACTTCATTCCTATTTCCCCTTCACTAAAGCGTAAAGGAAACCAAGCAGGCCAAAAAGAGCCAGGAATTCTAAGCGACCCGCCCACATACTAACAATATAAACCAGTTTAATCAGAGTCGGCATAAAAGGCGAAGTCAGTCCGCAAGATAATCCACTGTTGCTCCCAGCTGAAACGGCCTCAAAGAGAGAATCAGCCAAAGGATAACCGCAATAAAGACCAACTAAAGTACCAAAAAGGTAGGTAAATATGTAAACTAACGCAATTAAAGCGGCTAGGCGAAAATGAGAGTCCTCCAGAACAACATCCTTTATATGATGAAATCTTATCTGAACAACGGCTGATTCGGGCAAAATAAGCTTTTTGATTTCCTTTAGGATACCTTTAAAGATTATACCCATCCTCAGACCCTTTATCCCCCCTCCAGTTGAGCAGGCACTGGCCCCAATAGCCATAGCCACGCTTATCGCCAGCATAGCAAACTCTCCCCACTGCCGAACAAGAGTGCGAGAATAGACAGTCATAAAACCAGTAGTTGTATGGCCAGATAGCAAGAGATAAAAAGCTTTGCGAAAAAGACTTAAGCTATCAGGATAAACGTTGTTTTTAATCAGAGCCAAAGTTAGCAAGGAAAAGGTAAGCAAGGCAGTTATGGTCATAGACCTCGTCTCAATATTTTTAAAGACCTCTCTCTTGTTTCTTCGCCACATTGCCCAGTGCAAAGCAAAATTAAAAGAGCCCATAAGGAAAATCACCAGAGTAATCGCTTCAATCAGAAAACTGTGATAATAGAGAAGGTTATAGGATTTGGGAGCAAATCCTCCTGTGGACCAGGCACCCATATAAAGCCAGAGTGCATGAAAAAATGAAACTACTGGCTTCATCCCCTCTACCATATTGATAACCCAGAGTAAAAAAGTGCCCACCAGAAGATAAACTAAAGAAATTAACCATATTGCCCGGGCTGTGTTTACCACATTGGGCAGCAGTTTTTCTTCTTTTCCTTCGGCTACATAAACCTTTACCCCGCCCCCAGTAGCCTTAATTAAAAAAACTAAAGCAAGAACTATAATGCCCTGCCCACCGGTAAAAGTAAGAAGGTGACGCCACATATTTAAAGAATTTGCCACATGATCCAAGTCCTGGATAAGGAAGAGACCGGTCGTAGTGTAGCCGCTCATCACATCAAAGCAAGCATCAAGAAAAGAGGAAAAGTGACCGCTCAAATAATAAGGAATTGCTCCAAAAAATGTCGCCAAAATCCAGGAAAAAGAACCAATTACCATACCATGAATCCAGCCAGGCTCCTTCTCGGTCTTAAAAAGAAAATCTGTTAAAAGCCAGAAGGAAAAGCAAGCTAAAGAGGCAATTGAAAAATCAACCAGAGCCGCCCATTCCTTAAAAAACAGAGCAGCAAAGACCGGTATAATCAAAAGTATCCCTATGCCGAGAATTGCCTTGCCGCTGTAAAAGAAAACTATTTTTAAGTCTTCCCGAGTAGGCCTTAAAACCAAAAGCTCACCTGAGATTGAAAAATTAAAATAAGTTCTTCAAGTTGCCTCACGCCTTTCCGTGAGGAAAAATTCCCTGAAGAAAAAGGAAGAACTTCCCCGAAAAATAAACCAGAGCTTAAAAAGGTCTTCTTTTCATAGTTTTTATAAAATTTAATATCCATTTACAAAGGGCAGGCTTGGGGTTTCAATTTGCCGGTTAAAATATCGCGAAAATCACTTTCTTTTTCAATCGAGGTTATGGCAATAATTCTATCGCCAGAAACCAAAACTACGCTTCCCTTTGGAATTACGACTTCCTCGCCTCGGATTATTGCCAGCAAAACGCATTCTTTGGGAAAGCCGATTTCGGAAATTTTTTTCCCTGCCACGGGTGAGTTAAGTGGAAGTTCAGTCTCCACAAGCACTAAATTACCTTCTTTCAGAAACCCCAGGCGAAGCAAATCGCCAAATGAAGCCTCTTCTTCAATCAGCCGCCCGATGATGCTAGTTCCCGAGATAGCATGTCTTATCCCCACCTGATTAAAAACTTTTTGATTACGCGGGTCATTCACTCTGGCGATAATCCGGGGAATTTTAAAAACCTCCCGGGCAATTTGACAAATTACGAGGTTATCATCATCGTCACCGGTTACTGCGGCAATTACATCTGCCCGGTCAGCTCCTCCTTCTTCTAAATAGCGAATATCGCAAGCATCTCCTTTAATAATCAGAACTTCCGGGTTTTCTTCAGCAATTTTTCGACATCTTTCCGGCCTCTTTTCTATCAAAACAACCGAGTGCTTCCTTTGAGAAAGATCCCGAACCAGATAAGAACCAACCTTTCCGCCGCCAGCTACAATGACAAACATCAAGCCTCCTCAAGCTGATATTTTTTAAAAAAATCTTTCGCTTTTGGCCAGGCCAGGGTGAGAATCAATGTATCGCCCTCTTTTAGCTCAGTTTCGGAAGCAGGAATAAAATAAACACCGTTTTGCTCTAAAGCAGCCACTCGCACTGTCTTCTCTTCCTCTATCTCAAAAACTTTTTTCCCTGCCAGTTCTTTGTTGGCTTTTAATTTGACAATCTCTAATCCTCCGGAAGGAAAACTTGCCAGAGTGCCAGTGAGCCGTCCCAAAAGGCGGTCGCGGATTATTGAAGCTACAATCGTGGTACCGCAGACGATATCCAGACCAAGCCTTTCGTAAGTTGTGAGCCTCTCAGGATTGTAAAGTCGGGCTATTACCCGGGGAACATTAAATATCCTTTTAGCTACCTCGGCGGCCATAATATTAGTGTTGTCAAGATGAGTAACAGCCGCAAAGCCTTGAGCTTGTTCCAGACGCGCTTCCTTTAAAATATCGATATCAAAAGTATTGCCAAGCAAAGTTACCCCGTTAAAGGTCGAGCCCAGGCGCCGAAAGGAATCTTCTTCACTATCAATTACTATAACATCATGACCTTCAGCGCTTAAAGCATTTGCCAGCTGTGAGCCTACCCGTCCGCAACCACCAACTACAAAATGCAATCAAACCCCTTCTCTCCAGCCAATTTTAAGCCTCTATATAAACCTTTAAATAATCCTGTTATTTAAATACTAACAAATTTAGAAGTCAACCCCGATTTCGCCCAAAATCTTAAAAAAATAATCAGGATTCTCTAATAACTTCCGCTTCCAAAAGGGGCAAGGTGCGAACAAAAATTTCGGGCTGAATTAGTAAAGGAACCCCTTTTTCGGCAGGGATAGCCGTAGTCACTCCAGCAATCACCAGGTTATTAACATCAGAAGAGGTGGTTACCAATTGCTGGGTCAACAAGCCGAGATAAGGGCTTAAAACTATCGCCAGTAAAAGGGCTAAAGGAAACCAGACCAGCAAGCCACTGAAAAAGAAAAAGATTAGAAAAAGGAGGGAAAATAAGAAAAGAGAAATACCGGTTGAGGTTCCACACTGGCGGTGCAGGGCAAGTTCCTTATCTCCCTTCTGCAACCGAATCAGCCCTTCTTTTGATGCTTCCAATACCAGTTCGGGTTCGTCAAGGCCGAAAATAAAAAAACCATCTTCCAGAGAAAGGCCAGCCAGGCGACTGTAACCATATTCATTTTCCAGTATGTTTATTGTTGCGTGTTCCAGGGCGTGATTTTGCCGTGCTCTCTTGTTCTTAAAAAGGCGAACAAGCTGGCCGGGGATGGTAATTAAGTTAGCCAGGCTGAAAAGGTAAAACAGTAAAGGAATAAGAGATAAAAAAGCCAGAGTAAAAAGAGCCAAAATAACAAAAAACCAGAAAATTACGGAGATTTTTACCTCCTTACTTTATAACTGAAAAATCAAAATAAACCTGAATTTGAAAAAACGGCTAAAAATTTTTTCTTTCAACATTATAACGGTTAAAGGTAAAATTAACCAAGGATGAATGCCCGAGCCCAGCAAATCAAATTTAGCTTAATTGACTTCTTAAAAAATTTAACTTTGCTAACAATTGTCATTTTGCCCTTTCTTGCCATCTACTATTTTACCTCGCTTTTGCCAGAGCCTCTTAATAATCTTTTCAGTTATTCCCTTTTCTCTTTAAGTCGGATTGCCGCTGCTTATCTGCTATCTTTAATTTTTGCTGTTTCCATGGGCTTTGCGGCTGCTTTCCATAAAAAATTTGAAAAAATTCTTCTGCCCACCCTGGACATTCTTCAGTCTGTCCCGGTTGTTGGGTTTTTTCCGGTAGCCATTGCCCTTTTTGTTTCTCTTTTTCACGGTGAGCGGGCAGGAGTGGAAATCGCCTCAATTTTTCTGATTTTCACTTCTCAAGCCTGGAATATGGCCTTTGGTGTTTATGAGTCCCTGATAACCATCCCTAAGGATTTGCTACGCCTATCAAAATCGCTTGGCTTAGAGGGCTGGATTGCCTTTAAAAAACTGTATTTTCC
>DAIRCJ010000036.1:0-14655 GCA_036796755.1 Candidatus Geothermocultoraceae bacterium
ATTCGTACTCCATCTATAAAATTTAATTCCTTTATCTTGGGAAGGAGATTTTTTTCTTTATGCTCCAAGAGTTTTGTTTTTATAGCTTCAACAAGAGCTTTCTTTCTCTCTTCCGGGCAGAAAACTCTAATTTCCGGGGTAGAGCGGGCAGAGGTGAAAATGGGATAAAGCTGGCTGATTCTGGCTCGCGGGTTCCTTCTTTTTTCTTCTTTTAAAACTTCTATCAGACGCAAAGCCGAATAAATACCATCATCAAAACCAAAGTAACGGTCAGCAAAGAAAAAGTGTCCGCTCATCTCACCCGCCAAAAGAGCCTTTTCCTCAATCATTTTTTTCTTTATCAAAGAATGCCCGGTTTTCCACATAATCGGCTTTCCGCCTAGCCTTTCTATCTCTTGATACATCAGACCGGAGCACTTTACTTCGCCAATAATTTTTGCCCCTGGATGTTGCTGAAGGATATTTCGAGCAAAAACGGCGATTAGTTTGTCGCCGTAGATTACTTCACCCTTTTCGTCAACCACCCCCAGACGATCAGCGTCGCCGTCAAAAGCTATCCCCAGGTCACATCTCTTTTGCTTTACAGTTTTTTGAAGGTCTTTTAAGTTGGAAAGAACGGTGGGGTCAGGATGATGGTTGGGGAAATTTCCGTCCGGTTCCGAATAAAGTTCAATGACTTCGCAGCCGATTTTTTTCAGGATTGCCGGAGCTACTAGTCCGGCCGTTCCATTGCCACTGTCTACAGCAACCCTTAATCCGGGATAATTTTTAAGATAAGCAAACTCTTTTTCCAGGAAACGGAGGTATTTTTGGATGATGTTGATTTTTTTACGGCTGACCGGGGTTTTTTTGCCAGAAGAGTTTTCCTTCCTCACCTTTTCAAAAATCTCTTTTAAACTTTGAATTTCCTTTCCGCTGATCGTTTCCTTTCCCAGGCAAATTTTGAAACCGTTGTATTCCGGGGGGTTGTGACTCCCGGTTATCATTATTCCCCCATCAACTCCAAGAGTAAAAAGGGAAAAATAAAGGAGCGGAGTAGGGCAGATTCCAAGTTCAAAAGTGGAAACTCCTTTTTCCTGTAGGCCAGCTATCAATTTTTGGGCTAAAGAGGGCGAGGAAAGGCGGGTGTCCCAGCCAATTGAAACTTTTGAGTTTTCTTTTTTTAGCTTTTCTTTGAGATAGACGGCGAACGCCCAGCCCAGATGGCGAGCAAAGTCTTCATTCAGCCCCTCTTTTTCTGTTCCTCGCAGATCGTATTCTCGAAAAATTATTTCAAATTTCTTCATTGCGGCCGTAGAGGTCGTCAAAACGTACTATGTCATCTTCGTCTACATATTTTCCAATCTGAACCTCAATCAACTTTAGAGTTCTTCTTCCCGGGTTTTCCAGGCGATGAGGGGTGGAAGGAGGGATAAAGGTGCTTTCATTAGGCTTGAGGTCAAATACTTCCTGGTTGCGGGTTACCCGGGCCGTTCCTGTAATAATAACCCAGTGCTCACTTCGGTGCCGATGAAGCTGGTAACTTAGCTTACCCTTGGGTTTAACCGTGACCATTTTAAGTTTATAACCAGGCCCTTTGTTTAAAACGGTAAAGCTGCCCCAGGGTCTTTCTACCGTTCGCGGAGTGAGGTACTCATCAGCTTTTCTTTTCTTTAGGGTTTCAACGACTTTTTTAACTTCCTGAAGTCTCTCCTTTGGAGCAATCAGGGTAGCATCGTGGGTGTCAATAACCACAGTTTCCCTTAAGCCAATAGTGGCAACTAGCTTGTCTTCCGCGAAAATGATTGATTTTTTTGAGCCAAGGTCAACCACATTTCCTTTAATTACATTTCCATTTTTGTCTTTAGGATTGAATTCTTCAAGGGAAAGCAAACTGCCAACGTCGTTCCAGCCGAAATCAGCCGGGATTAAAGCAATTTTGTCCGATTTTTCCATTACGGCGTAGTCAATTGAAATAGGTTCAAGTTTCTCAAAGAGGATTTTCTTGTCTTCAAAAGAAAGAGATTTATCTTCCATTTGCTTCAAGACCTTAAATAACTCGGGCTGAAATTTTTCTACTTCTTTTAAAATAATCCGAGCTTTAAAAATGAAGATGCCACTGTTCCAGTAATAGGAGGGGCTTTTTAGAAACTTTTGAGCTAAAGACAGGTTTGGTTTCTCAATGAATTTTTCTGCTTTAAAAGCCGGAAAGCGGAGGCTGGCTATTTGTTTTCCCGCTTTTATGTATCCAAATCCAGTTTCAGCGCGGGTTGGCTTTGCGCCGAAGGTCACAATATAGCCACGGGAAGCCAGCTCGTAAGCTCTGGCCACCGTTTGGTTAAACTTCTTACCGTGTTTAACATAATGATCAGAAGGGAAAGCCCCAATAACTGCTTCCGGTTCAATTCTGGATATCTGCCAGGCGGCCAGGGCAATAGCGGGAGCAGTGTTGCGGGGAGCCGGTTCAATTATGTACTTTATTTTTTTGAAAGGTCGCGGCTGGTTTTTAAGGTGAGTGCTTATTTCCCGGGCTAAATTAGGACTGGCCACCAGATGAATTTTTTCTTCTTCGGTTAAGGAAAGAATTCTTTTAACTGTCTGGACTATTAAGCTTTCCGTTCCCAGTAGGGAGAGCAATTGTTTCGGATTAAGCTCGCGACTTAAGGGCCAGAGGCGAGAGCCTGACCCTCCGGCTAAAATTACCGGATAAAGTTTTTCAAGCTTGTCCATAAAAAATTACCTCTTAATTTTCTTTATCAAGCATTATAATAATGGAGTTTGAAGGTAAAATGTAGCTTTATTTACCTTTCTTTTGCGGTTTTCGTTAGGTTTTTTGAAAGGTGAGTTTAGGTGAGCGATATTCTTTTTGATTTGAGAATGTGGAACTGGACCGGGGTGGGACGCTATTCCCTTAATTTGTTTGCCGCTCTGGTTGGTTTAAACTCAAAAGAAGCTTCCAGCTTTTCTTTTCAAGCTCTGATAAACTCGGAAGAGGAACTTCCGCTTCGCTTAAAAGAAAACCTGAGAGAAGAATCAGTTAAAAAAATAGAAACGAAAGTCAAGCCTTTTTCTCTGGCCAATTTTTTAGGGGGTAATTTTTTCTTTCCCTTTCAAGCAGACCTTTTTCATGTTCCTCATTTTACTCTTCCCGGCAAGTTAAGAATGCCAGCTGTGGTGACCATCCACGACTTAATTCCCTTGAGGTATCCTGTTATGAGCTGGTGGAAGAGAAAAGTATATTATGCGTGGAATAAAAGGGCCGTGCTTCAGGCGAGATCTGTAATTACCGATTCCCACTTTACGGCAGACCTGATACATCAATTTTCTTCTCTTCCTTTTGAAAAGGTAAAGGTGGTTTATTTAGCTCCTGACCCTATCTTTTACGCTGAAAAGAATCAGGAAACAAGAGAATCTACTTTTCACCGTTACTTTTTAGCATTTGCTAACTGGCGCTATCACAAGGGTCTGGACATTCTTTTGAAAGGATTTTCAGCAGCGGAGTCCGAGGCGAAACTTTTGTTAGTAGGCAAAGGGCCAGAACCCGGGAAAGTAAAGAAAAGCCTGCTTAAGTTGGTGGAGAGAATGTTGAAGGAAAAGAGAATTTCTTTTACCGGAGCTGTTGAGGATGAACAATTAGCTTCTCTTTATCGAGGTGCTCTGGCTTTTATTCATCCCTCAAGAGAAGAGGGTTTTGGTCTCCCTCCCCTGGAAGCAATGGCTAGCGGAACAACAGTTATTTCCGCTGATATACCGGTTTCCCGGGAGATTCTTGGGGAATCAGCTATTTATTATCCGGTTGAAGACTACCGGGAACTTTCTTTCATCCTGAAGAGGGTGGAGAATGACCTGGTTTTAAGAAAAGAATATGCTTCTCGTGGCCGGGAAAGAGCAAGCTTGTTTTCCTGGGAAAAAACGGCTCAAGGAACAATGGAGGTTTATAGAGAATCTTTAGTCGGTTTGTAAAATTTTAAGCAGCCGCTTTAATAAATCGTTCTCGTAAGTAGGCTGTTAGTCCCGGTAAAACCGAGATAAAAATAATTCCCAAAATAACCAAGGTGAAGTTTTCCTTAACCAGAGGGAGGTTACCAAAGAAGAAGCCGCCAAGAACGAAGAGATTAACCCAGATCAACCCCCCGACTATATTGTAAAGGAGAAACCGCCCGTAGCTCATTCGGGCAATTCCAGCCACAAAAGGAGCGAAAGTTCTGATTATAGGCATAAAGCGAGCAAGGAAAATTGTTTTGCCTCCGTGCTTTTCATAAAAATGTTGGGTCTTTTCCAGGTGTTTTTTGTTTAAAAACCAAACATTTTCTCGTGAGAAGATTTTTGCTCCTACTTTATGGCCAATCCAGTAGTTTACGGTGTCGCCGATAATAGCGGCAGCGCAAAGCAAAACAATCAAGCTGAAGACATCAGGCGAGCCAACAGCGGCTATAGCTCCGGCGGCAAAAAGGAGGGAGTCACCAGGAAGGAAAGGGGTAACCACCAGGCCAGTTTCACAAAATATTATTAGAAAAAGAATTGGATAAGTCCAGGCACCATAGTTCTGGATGAGCTGAGTCAGGTTTTTATCAAGGTGCATGATAAACTTCAGAAAGTCAGCTATTATTTCCATAACTTCTCTAAAATTCCTCCCGAAAGTTACATTATTAAAATTTTAAGCTTGGCCAATCTTACCATAGAAAAGTTAGGGTAACCAATCAGGAAGCTGGTATAAGACTGTCAAGCAAAAGAGGAAAGAGGGTATTTATGGTGCCGAAGGCGGGAGTCGAACCCGCACGGGCACAAAGCCCACTGGATTTTGAGTCCAGCGCGTCTGCCAGTTCCACCACTTCGGCCTGGACTTTTGAATTTAATTCTATTTTTTTTTGTCCTGGCTTGCAACTTTTAAGATTTTACTTGTGGTTTCAGGAATCTTATTATCCCAGAAATTTCCTTGCCCAGGCGGCTTCGATGATTAATTCTTTAATGTCTTCCTTTTTCTCTAATTTTTCCATAATTTTACTGGTGAGATGAAGATGCAGCCTCTCAGTTTTAAAATCAGTTAGTTTTAGAACTTTCTTGACTTCTGATTTTAGTTTGGGAAAAAGATTTAAGCTTCGGGGATTAAAGTAGGTCAGGGCGTCTGCCAGATCTTCGTGGAAGTCAGGGTAGATTTCCTGGATGAGTTTTATTTCTTCTTTGCCAAGAGCACCCAGCCCTAAAACTTCTGGCGGGAAACCAATTGAGTAAAGAGCAGCACAGAAACTTATAGCCCGGGGAAGGCTAATTTTTTTTCCTGCCTGGCGGGAATAACCAAATAAACCAATGTGAAGTTTTCTCAGCCTTCGAGGAGGAATGAAAGGGGAAACCTCGTTCACCAGGGGAGCAACAACTTCCAGCTCGGACTGGTAAATGGCGGCTGATTTTCTGGCTAACTCAATTACTTTTTTCTCATCTTTCAAAGGAATAGCTTTCTTTCTTTTGCTGCGGTTTAGTTTTTTAATTGCCTGGATAACGGTTTCGGTTGGATAGTCATACTTGAAAGCTGATTGAATAGTGAAAGTCTGAACACTTGGGTAACCTTTCAGGCAGTTTTCAATGTTGGTGGGTTTAAAATTGCCCCTAAAAGGGCAAGAGCCCACTCCAACGATAGGATAGATTGGTCTTCCCCAGCTTTCTTCTAATTTTTCCAGCCGAAAGAGAGCTACTTTCAAAGAAAGAATGGCGGCCAGGCTTCCATAGTTTAAAGCGGGGTCAGAGCGAGCAAGAAAAACTCTTTGGTAAGGTAAGTCTTTGTTTTGAAAGTATTCTTTAAGGATAAAGCTTGATTTTAACAGGCTTTCGATGTCTTCAAAAAGAGGAATAATCTCAATCTCCTGGGGTGAGAAATCGCCAATCCATTGACTTAACCGCGTCCCATCGGGGAAAACGAAGTCCCCTTTGTTTCCTACAAATTTGCGGTAGTAATAAGCTATTCTTTCAATTTCCTGACTGCTTCGGGTCATTGGTAAGATAACTTCGAAAATAGGAGGTCGAGCTCGGGGATTAAGAAGGCGGGCAAGGTCATAGGAGCGGGGGATGCTTTCCAGAACTTCCAGCAGAATTTTTCCTTCCGTTTTTTCCACTGAGGGGTTGGGAACGCGGAGAGTGAGGAAACATTTTTCGCCCAGCGGGTTTTCTTTAAAGAAATGGGGATAGCGGGATAAAAGCTTCCTGACCACAAATTCATCAACTTCTTTTCCCTCAAAGTCCCACATTTGTTCCTCGCAGCCAAGGTGAGAAAAGGCGTAATAGGCCTCGGTTATCTCATCTTCTCCTCCTATTGGCTGGCTGTCAGCGAAAAAAGGAAGGCTAACATTATCCGGGTGCTGAGTACTCATTGTGCGGGGTATTTTTCGCATGCAAAGATTATAACTTTTCTCCGCTTTTATTAGCAAAGAGTTGCCTGGAGAGCTTGGGAACTGAATTGTTGAGTTGATCTTTAAGCTTAGAGAGGGGTTTTTCTGGCCGATTTTTAGAGTTTAAGCTTAAAAAAGGATATATATAAAAAAGGATATAAGAACTTGGAAGTAAACTCTATTTCTGGTTTAATGCTTCTTTATGGAAAAGAAAAAAGTTTCAATTAAAAGGTGTGCTGATTATTCACTTTCAAGCTTAAAATCTGCTTTAGATGAGCTTCTCTTTCCTTTTGGTGGATTTTCTACTTTTGTTAAGCCAGGAGAAACGATCTTTCTAAAAATTAATCTTTTAGGTCCTTATCCTCCGGAAAAAGCCGTTACCACCCATCCGCAGTTACTAAAAGCGGTTATTCAAGGAATTAAGGAAGTCGGGGGCAAGGTTCTGGTCGGAGACTCTCCCGGAGGGCGAGACAACCCGTCACGAATAGGAAAAATACTTAAGGTTACGGGAATTGGTGAAGTTTGCGAAAGCGAAGGAGTAAAGTTTGTTTTACTGGACGAAGAGGTCGACAAATTCGAAGTGCAAGAGGTTTCCAATCCTCGCTATCCTTATCTGGAAATGGGGAAAAAAATCCTTGAGGCCGATGGGGTTATTTCCCTTCCCAAACTGAAAACTCATGGCTTTATGAAGTTCACGGGAGCAACAAAAGTGCTTTTTGGATCCATTCCGGGAATAAAAAAAGCTGAGTATCATCTTCGAGTGGCTGAAAGAATTGACTTTGCCGAGCTTCTGGTTGAGATCCTGCTTAAAGTTAATCCTCGCCTGGCAATAATGGACGCGATAGTGGCAATGGAAGGCGAAGGCCCTTCGGCTGGCGATCCTTATCCCCTGGGTTTGCTTTTGGCCAGTCCTGACTCAATAGCCCTGGATGTTGTTTCCTCTTATCTTATTGGTTTTGACCCGGAAGAGGTTTACACCAATGCCGTAGCAAAGAAGCTTGGCTTGTGGGGGAGCTTAGGGGAGATAGAAGTGTTAGGCGAGAGACTGGAGGAAGTAAAACCAAAAGACTTTAAACTTCCCCAAAAGGACCTTTTTGACCGCGTTCCAGCTGGTTTAAGACATTTTTTTCGCCATCGGACCACCGCTCGCCCCTATCTTGGCCATCCCCAGCTCTGCACAGCCTGCCGCACCTGCGAAAAGAACTGTCCGGCAGCCGCCATTAAAATGGTCGAGCTTAAACCGGTTTTTGACTACCAAAAGTGTATTCGCTGTTACTGCTGCCACGAGCTTTGCCCGGAGAATGCTCTTTCTCTTTTTTATCCTTTATTGAGCCGCATTTTCCAGCGACTCTGATTTTTACTTTTTTAAATCGTCCTTACCTTCCTTTCTTCCATCGTTTCCCCTCTTTTTCAAAGTGGTCAGGAAATGGTAAAACAAAGGGGTCTGACCTCTCCATCAGAGCAGTTCAATCGGCGAGGCTTGAACCCGGAGGCTGGAGAGATTTTATTCTCTTTAGAGAAAGAGTTTGAACAGTTTAAGAAGGGAAAGCTAAAACTATTTTTATTCCTTTTTAATTTTTGCCACTTCAGGCAAGACCAGGCTGATAGCCTCAGCAACTTCTTTAACCGGCTTTCTTAAGTCCATACTCTTTTTGTAAATTAACTTATGGGCTTCTTCTTCAGTGATTCCCAGGTTTTTCATTAAGAAAGCTTTGGCTTTATCAATGGCCTTTCTTATTTCCAGAGCTTCTTTAGCTTTCTGAGCTTCTTCTATGAGTTGAGTTTTTTCAATGGCTAACGCAGCTTGGTTCGCTATTGCCTGCACAATACCCATTTCTTCTTCGGAAAAGTCTCTTTGCTCCCCAAAATAGATGTTGAGAGTTCCGATGGCTCTGCCCTGGCTTAACATCGGAACGGAAAGCAGAGATTTTAAGCCTTCTTTTCGAGCAATTTCCGGGAAGCGAAAGTCTTTTTCTTTCGAGAGATTCTTAATGATTATTGGTTGTTGAGTTTTAATTGGCTTTCCTGAAACACTGTTTTCAACTTTAACCGGCGGTTTGAAACGGTACTCCGGGTTGGTTGACTGGGTTGCTTTTAAAACCAGCTTTTTGCCCTTTTCGTCAAGAAGTAAAATTGAACAAATTTGAGCCTTTAGTGTTCGGGCCGCCATTACCACGATGAGAGAGAGCAATTCCTCAAGATAGTTTTTGCTGGCTACCGCCTGACTTACTTCCTGGAGGGTTTCGATGATTTCTGCTTTTCTTTTTACACTTTTATGAAGTCGGGCGTTAGTAATTGCTCCACCAACTTGATGGGATATAGTTTCCATCAGGGCGAGGGTGGTTGGGGAGTATTTTCTGGGTTTTTTGTACTGCACATTTATTACTCCCACCAGCTCTTTCCGGAAAAGAATTGGGTAAGAGATGAAAGCCTGGTATTTTTCTTCTGGAAGGCCTGGTATAAATTTAAAGCGGGGGTCTTTCCCGGCCTCTTTTTCTATCACCACTGGCTTTTTTGAGGAAGCAACCCATCCGGTTATGCCTTCGCCCATTTTCAATTTTACTTCTCCTATCATTTTTGGGTGGGGATTTTTGGAGGCATACAAAACGAGCTCTCTGTCTTGCGGCTCATATAAATAAATAAGACAGGAATCTCCGCGGGTAACTTCAATTACTAACTCAACAATCTTTTTCAAGACCTCTCTTATTTCCAATGAAGAGTTTACAGTAGAGCTAATAAGCCTTAAGACTTCTAACTCTTTATCTTTAGGGGTTGCTTTTACTTTGTTCCGGGTCATTCAGGCTCCTTTTTTCGGTTTCTAAGGCAATTATTTGCCGTATTTTTAACTTGTCTAACGATAAAATTATAACAAAACTCTTGACATTTTTCAATGTCTGGTTTATTATGATTTGGTCGCACAAAGAAGTGTATTTCAGGACAAAGGCGTCCAGAGGTGGGCGCTTTTTTTATTGGTTTTCGGCGCCTCCCTCACTAATTCTTAAAAAACCAGGAAAAATAAAAAGGAGGTTTAAAAAATGGAAGTAAAAGAAAATTTAAAAGAAGAAGTTTTGCGGAGGGTAAAGGAGGAAAAGATCAAGTTTATCCGCCTCTGGTTTGTGGACATTTTTGGCCAGTTAAAAAGTTTTGCCATAACTGATAAGGAGCTCGAAGGTGCACTGGAAAACGGGATGGGGTTTGACGGTTCTTCAATAACTGGCTACCAGTCAATTGAGGAATCAGATATGATTGCTTTTCCTAATCCCCGTACTTTTGCCATTCTCCCCTGGCGTCCCCGAGAAAACGCAGTTGCTCGAATGTTCTGCGATATTCTGGAGCCCAGCGGAAAGCCTTACGAAGGTGACCCGAGATATGTTCTTCGCCGGACACTGGATAGAATGAAGAAAATAGGTTTTGATCACTATTATGTTGGACCGGAACTTGAGTTTTTTTATTTTAAAAACAACAACTCACCAGAGATTATTGATGAAGGCGGTTACTTTGACTTAACTACTCTTGATGCTGCTTCGGACATGAGGCGTGATACCATTCTCACTCTGGAAGAAATGGGAATTCGAGTTGAATACAGCCACCACGAAGTTGCTCCCAGCCAGCACGAGATAGATATGCGGTTTGCCGATGCTCTGGAAATGGCGGACAATGCGGTTACCTATCGGATTGTGGTAAAAGAAATTGCTAACAAGTACGGACTCTATGCAACTTTTATGCCCAAACCTTTGTTTGGTGAAAACGGATCCGGAATGCATACCCACCAGTCCTTGTTTAAGGGAAGAAATAACGCTTTCTTTGACTCCGACGACGAGTATCACCTTTCCCCGGCTGGGAAAGCGTTTATTGCCGGGCTTTTAAAGCACGCAAAAGAGATGTGCGCCATATTTGCCCAGTGGGTAAACTCCTACAAAAGGCTGGTCCCTGGTTACGAGGCCCCGGTTTACATTGCCTGGAGCCAGCGAAACCGTTCAGCTCTTGTCAGGGTTCCTTTCTATCATCCGGGTAAAGAACAGGCAATGCGAGCTGAGTTTCGGGCAGCCGACCCGGCCTGCAATCCTTACTTAACTTTTGCAGCAATGCTGGCAGCAGGCCTTGAAGGAATAGAAAAAGGTTATGAATTGCCAGAGCCTATAGAAAAAAACCTTTACGAACTTTCCGAGAAAGAGAGACAGAAAATGGGCGTCGAATCGCTCCCTAATAACCTTTCTGAGGCTGTTGACTATCTGGAAAACTCTGATTTGATGAGAAGGACTTTAGAGGAGCATATTTTTACTCGCTATGTTGAGCTAAAGAGGAAGGAATGGGATGAGTATCGCTTGCAGGTGACTCCCTGGGAAATAAAGAAGTACTTCTCTGTGCTTTAAAATTCAGGTTTTTAGCCAGGCAATTGAGGTAAGACTGCCAAGGAGGGCAGAAAACAGACAAAGGCGTCTGGCCGAGATTAGGCGCAGGCGCCTTTTGTAATTTTTAAGGAGGTGAATGAAGTGTTAAGTAAAGCAGACACAATTTTTATTTTGTTTTCTTCAGCTCTGGTTATGTTTATGGTTCCCGGGCTCGCCCTTTTCTATGGTGGAATGATGAACAGGAAAAATACATTAAGCATTATCCTCCATTCTTTTGTGATGTTTTCAGTGGTTGGTCTAACCTGGGCTCTCTGGGGTTATGCTTTAGCCTTTGGCCCCGACCGGGCAGGTATAATCGGAAGTCTTTCCTTCTTCGGGTTGAAAGGAGTCTCACTTCATCCCGGCAAGGATTATGCCCCTACCGTACCCCATCTCCTTTTCGTTTTTTACCAGATGATGTTTGCATCAATAACGGTAGCTTTAATCACCGGAGCATTTGCTGGTCGATTTAAGTTCAGGGCACTGTTGCTTTTTTCTCTACTCTGGTCAAGTTTGGTTTACTCACCAGTTGCTCATTGGGTTTGGGGAAAAGGCGGTTGGATAGCGAAGCTCGGGGCTCTTGACTTTGCTGGGGGAACCGTAGTTCATCTACTTTCTGGAGCAGCCGCTTTAGCTGCTGTGTTAATAGTGGGCAAAAGAAGAGAATTTCCCCAGCCGATGAGGCCTCATAATCTTACTCTTACAGCTCTGGGAACGGGTTTGCTCTGGTTTGGCTGGTTTGGGTTCAATGCCGGAAGTGCTCTCGCGGCTGGAGAGGTTGCTGTGCTGGCAGCTTTTAATACCCATCTGGCGGCTTCAGCAGCTGCTCTTTCCTGGATGCTTGCAGAATGGCTGAAAAACGGAAAACCAACTGCTCTGGGCTTTATGAGTGGAGCAGTAACCGGGCTGGTAGCCATTACTCCCGCCTGTGGTTTTGTGGACAAAGGTGCGGCGGTTCTAATAGGTTTTTTAGCTGGTATTTTATGTCAATTTGCGGTGCAATTAAAATATCGCTATGGCTACGACGATGTTCTTGATGTTGTTGGGATTCACGGCGTGGGAGGAATTTTTGGAGCTTTGGCTACCGGTATATTTGCTTCAAAAGTAATTAATCCGGGCGGAATGAATGGACTTATCGCCGGAAATTCAAAACTCATTTTAGCTCAGCTGGTTTCTATTTCTGCGGCGGGAATTTACTCCTTTACTTTTACTTTTCTTATCCTTCTGGTGCTTAAGGCTTTAATGGGAGTGAGAGTGAGCCAGGATGAAGAAGAAATCGGACTGGACCTGAGTGAACACGGTGAAGTAGCTTATCACTTTGATTAAAAGGGGGTGAAAAAAAAGTGAAAAAGATTGAAGCCATCATTAGACATATAAAGTTAGAAGAGGTCAAAAAGGCTTTAGACAGGATTGGGATTTCTGGCTTGACAGTAATTGAGGCAAAAGGGTTTGGGAGGCAAAAAGGTTATACCGAAAGCTACAGAGGAGCAAAACTTACCATTAATTTGCTTCCCAAAGTTAAGTTAGAAATAGTCGTCAGGGACGAGGAAGCAGAAAAAGTTTTAGGCACCATAGTTCAAGTTGCCAGAACCGGTGAGATAGGTGACGGTAAAGTTTTTGTTTTGCCGGTTGAAGAAGCGGTGAGGATTAGAACAGGAGAAAAAGGAGAAGAAGTACTTTGAACTTTGCCGAAAATTCATAAAATAGAGGGCGGTTGGGTGGGTGAAGAAATACTGGCGAGAAAGAAGTAATTAAACTATCTAAAAGAGTTGTTTAACTTTGAAGGCGGGTTATTGGTTACTACTTCTGCTGTCGAGAGGATTCCAAAAGCACTTCCTTGGGAGGCTCGAGCATTAGAAAAAATTAGTAAGCGTAAAGGTGACCGTAAGGGCGTAGGGAAACGGGAATCAGCTTGAAGAAGTTATCTTTTAAAATTTCTTCCGATTTGAAGCCAAAGTAAAAGCAGTAATTTTTAACAACCCGTTCTAAATGCCGGTAGTCATCAGAGGTTAAATCAACAACCCCCACTTCTTTTCCTAATTGGTAGGGTTCAATCTTTCCCCGGAGATAGATAACACCTCCGTGCATACCTGTTCCTACAAAATTGGCTTGGTGCTTCTGATTTTTTCTGAGAGTAAGGCCAAGTACAACCAGAGTTCCCCCAGCCATATATTCACCCAGAAAGTCCTGGGTGGTTCCGCCAATAACTACGAGGGGTTTTTTCTCTTTATATTCTTTCATATGAATTGCTACACGGTAACCAGCATCATCACGGATATAAATTTCTCCTCCTCTCATAGCAAATCCAGTAAGGTCACCGACGTGACCGTGAACGATTATTTTTCCTTCATTCATTGTGTTTCCGCAACCATCCTGAGCATTACCAAAGACTTCAATTGTTGGTCCTTCCATAAAGCTTCCGAGGTCGTTACCAGGAGTGCCGTAAATGGTTATCTTTACTTTTTTCCGGAGGTCCGTTCCGAGGTAGCGTTGACCACAGACATTTTTCAAAATGATTTCCTCAACTCCTTCTTTTGCCAGCTGGCGGAGGAGGTCATTAAGCTGCTGGGTGGACAAGCCACAAGCGTCAGCCACCACTGCTTTTTCTTTTAATTTTAGTTTTAAGTTTTTTTTCGCTTCACTGCTTTGGCTTTTTTTGATTTCCTTTTCCCCGATCTCCATTAGAAGTTTTTACTCCTTTTCCCTTTACTAAAGACCAGCCTGCCGGACTCCTAAAACTTTCATTTCTTCTTCAGTTAATCCTACTGCCCTAAGATGAAGGCGGTTTCCTCTTAACGATTCAATAGCGTTTATTCCCATTCCCCCGAGCATCTCTTTAATTTCGTGGCTCCAGCCACGTAGAAGATTAACCAGACGGCGGGCAGCAATATCTGGATTTAGTCTTTTGGAGAGGTAGGGGTCGGAAGTGGCAATACCCCAGTTGCAAATTCCGGTGTAGCATTTCTGGCAGACATGGCAACCCATAGCTACCAAGGCGGCAGTTCCAATGTAGACAGCGTCCGCTCCGAGAGCGATGGCTTTAATAACATCGCTACTGTTTCTAAACCCGCCGGCAGCAATCAGAGAAACACGATTGCGAATTCCTTCTTCTCGCAAACGGGTGTCGACGGCGGCAATTGCCATTTCTATAGGAATACCGACGTTGTCGCGAATGATTTTTGGGGCTGCTCCCGTACCACCTCTGATACCATCGAGAGCTATTATATCAGCGCCAGCTCGGGCTATGCCTGAAGCAATGGCAGCCGAGTTATGGACAGCGGCTATCTTCACTGATACCGGTTTGGTGTAGTTGGTGGCTTCCTTGAGAGCATAGATGAGTTGAGCAAGGTCTTCAATGGAGTAAATATCGTGGTGGGGAGCGGGAGAAAGAGCGTCAGTTCCTTTAGGAATCATTCGGGTGTGGGAAACTTCAGCGCTCACCTTTTCCCCGGGAAGATGGCCGCCAATTCCCGGTTTTGCCCCCTGCCCTATTTTTATCTCAATTATTCGGGAATTATAAAGATAGTCAGGGTGGACACCAAATCGTCCCGAAGCTACCTGAACAATGGTGTTATCATGGTATTTATAAAGTTTTTTATGTAAACCACCCTCACCAGTGTTCCAGAGTGTCCCGGCTTCTGCTGCCGCTCTGGCTAAGGCTTCTTGAGCGTTTAAGCTGATTGCTCCATAGGACATAGCGGAAAAGATTATCGGAGTTTCAATAGGAACCAGGGGAGTGCGCTTCTTCCCTTTCCCGGCGTTTGCTTCAGCCAGGGAATCAGGTTTAGAACCAAGGTAGGTTCTAAGCTCCATTGGTTCTCTTAAAGGGTCAATTGAGGGGTTAGTAACTTGGGAAGCGTTTAGAATCAGGTTATCCCAGTATATTTTTAAGGGTTTGTCGTTTC
>DAIRCJ010000037.1:0-14602 GCA_036796755.1 Candidatus Geothermocultoraceae bacterium
TTTAAGGAGTGGTTTCCTCTGAAGGAGGAGGGGTTGGGGGAGGAGGCGGTGGGGGAGCGGGAGGTTTTCCTTTGCTAATGTAGATGGTAATAGTGCTTTCTTCTTTAACTCTGGTTCCTGCCGCTGGCGACTGGCTGAAAACAACGCCGGAAGCAACTTCCGGGTGGTACCGAAGAACAGGATTAACCTTAAAGCCCGCATTTTGAAGGATTAAGGTTGCTTGGCGAGATTTTTTGCCCACTACATTAGGAACAATTATTCCCTTATGAATCTGGCAAAACTTAAAGGGAGCTTTACCGCGGAGAAAAATTCCCCAGGTAGTTTTGGGACAGTATTCGGTGGCGCGCAAACCTGACTCCACACAGATCTTTACTTCAACTATACCCTTTTTCGGTCGGGCAAAGTCTTTATAAGCTAAACCTCGATGAGCTTTTTCCATAAAGCGACGCCAGATTATAGCGGGAAGAGTTCCACCGGCAACTCGGGCAAATCCGTGAATGTTTCTTAAAGACATTTGTTTGTTTCGGTAACCTACCCAAACGGCGCAAGATAAGTAAGGAGTGTAGCCTACAAACCAGGCATCATGGTAGTTTTGAGTGGTTCCTGTTTTTCCGGCGGCGGGAAAACCAAAGTTCGCTCGATGGCCGGTTCCGTATCTTATCACGTCCTTTAAAATATCTGTAACTAGGTAAGCAGTTAAATTACTAACTGCTGGTTTAGAAACTGGCTTGTTTTTTTCAATGATTTTCCCATCGGAACTGGTTATTTTTACGATAGCGGTTGGCTGAAGATAGTTTCCGCCACGCGCCAAAGTTGAGTAAGCGGAAGCCATTTCCAGAGCTGAAACGCCGTAGCGTAAACCGCCAAGGGCAATGGCTGGGTAAGGGTCAAGGGGAGCGGTAATTCCCATTTTTTTGGCTACTTCAACCACCTTTTTAGGCCCAACGTCCATCATAAATCGGGCATAGACGGCATTAACTGAATGAATGGTGGCTTGCCTGAGGGTCATTGGACCACCACCGTGACCTTCAGTGGCATTTCTCACATACCAGTCTTTTCCGGGAAGCTTAATTACGGTGGGAGAAGAAGGATAAACCTTACCAGGAGAAAAACCGTTTTCAATACCCGTGGCTAAAACAAAAGGTTTAAAACTTGAGCCGGGCTGTCGGAGACCTTGAACGGCCAGGTTAAATTTTTCCCGGGTGAAGTTTTTCCCTCCAACCATTGCCTTGATCTGGCCGCTGGGGACATCGATGGCAACCAGCGAAGCGCTTGGGTCGCCAGGTCGGTTAAGGGTTTTTCTGACTGCTTCTTCAGCATAGGTTTGGAGTTTTGGGTCAAGAGTGGTGTAAACCCGCAAGCCACCTTTGAATACCTGGTTGGCACCGTATTTTTTTATTAAGAGTTGTTTAACATATTCAACAAAATAAGGAGCAAAAGTTGAAGGTGATTTTAAAGGAAGTACTTTAAGCGGAAGTTTTTTTGCCGCCTCTTCCTCTTTTCTGGAGATATAACCCAGCGAGCGCATTTTGGAAAGAACGAGGTCTCTTCTTTCTCTGGCTAACTTAGGGTTGGTGTAGGGAGAGTATTTTAAAGGCACTCTTATTACACCGGCCAACAAAGCAGCTTCTGCCAGATTTAACTGAGAAGCGTGTTTACCAAAGAAAACCCGAGCAGCGGTTTCAGCTCCGTAACATCCCTGACCAAAGTATATGGTATTTAAGTATTTTTCCAGGATTTTGTTTTTGGAATAGATATTTTCTATTTGGTAAGCCAGGATAGCTTCTTTTATTTTTCTTTGAATTGTCTTTTCCCGGGTGGTGAACATATTTTTAACATATTGCTGGGTAATGGTACTCCCACCTTCTTTGGTTTGACCAGAGGAAATATCTACTATTAGAGCTCTGAGAATAGCTTCAAAGTCAATTCCCTGATGCTGGTAAAAACGCTCATCCTCAATGGCTATGACTGCTTTTCTCAGGTAGGGAGAGATTTTTTCCAGAGGGACAACTTCCCGGTTTTCTTCGCTGTGAAGTTTAGCAATGAGCTTGCCGTTAGCGGCAAAAACCTTAGTGGTTTGAGCTAACTGGATTTTGGT
Source organism: Candidatus Geothermocultoraceae bacterium (assembly GCA_036796755.1). Lineage (GTDB taxonomy): Bacteria > Actinomycetota > Aquicultoria > SKW223 > CALKMS01 > CALKMS01. Next base: position 2,099 of record DAIRCJ010000037.1, read on the forward strand.
GGCCGCTTCTTCAAGGTTAGGAAGGTCGCTGGTGATTTTGTAAGCAATAAAAGCAAAAGCCAGAGCACTCAAGGCAAATACACCAGCTAAAGCTAAAGCGACAACAAGTAAAACTTTCTTTAAAGTGGACTTCTTGCGCCGATTTTTCCGACGATAACTCATATTTTACTTAACTATTATATCATGCTGATTATTTTAAAATGCCCGTTTAAGCAGCCAGGGAAAAGCTTCATTAAGGGCTCGAATGACTGGTTATTTACTGGAAGAAAGAAGGTAAGAGGCGGCTCTAAGGGCGGCTTTAGCTCCTTCGCCAGCAGCAATTATTATCTGTTTATCTGGAACATTGGTTACATCTCCAGCAGCGAAGATTCCCGGATAACTGGTTTCTCCCTGGCAGTTAACGATTATCTCTCCCTTTTCATTGGTTTTTACCAGGTCAATAATAAACCCGGAATTGGGCTGATAGCCCGTTTCAATAAATACTCCCTTGACTGCTAAGCTTTTTTCTTCTCCCTTGGCCAGGTTTTTAACCACGATTTCTTCAACAAATTGTTTTCCTTTTATTTCCACTATTTGATAGCCGGTAAGAGGAATGATTTTCGGTTCGTTTTTTACTTTTTTAATTAAGTTTTTGTCAGCTTTCCATTCATCAGGAGAGACAATATAAACCCGGGGACAGTAACTGGCCAGTTGCAAAGCGGCTTCTAAGGAAGATCTTTCCCCTCCAGCGACGGCTACTTCCTGCCCCTGAAAGAGAGGGGCATCGCAGGTGGCACAGTGGGTGATTCCCTTTCCTCGGAACTCCTTTTCACCGCGAGCTCCAAGCTGGCGGGCTGATTTTCCGGTAGCAACTATTAAAGCTTTCCCCTGATAATTTTGGTTGTTTCGAGTTAAAACTTCGAAATCCCTTTCTTTCGGATTAACCTTTATCACCTCGTCAATCTCAATTTGCAAGCGGAATGATTTCAGGTGTTCTTTAAACTTTTCAGCCAGTTCAGAGCCGCTGATAAACTGGTAGCCAAGATAGTTCTGGATTATCGGGGCTTTGAGGGGCTGCCCTCCGAGCTCTTTAGTTATCATAAGAGTATTGAGTTTTTTCCGGGCGGCATAGACTCCAGCGGTCATCCCGGCTGGGCCACCGCCGATAATTATCAGATCATACATTTAAGCTGGCCTTTATTGCTTGAAATAAGGCTAACAGGACCGATAGCCATTTATTTGCTTCAAGGCGAATAACCAGTAAGTATCAGCCCAGCGGCAATTATTATAAAAATAACCAGGATTATTTCCATTTTCTCAATGATACAACAATTAGTCCGAGGAAGTTAAGAGCCGCTCTTATCCAGGAAGGAGTAAAAGAGTTAATAGTCGCCATCACGGTTAAAGAGTTTAAGAGGGCAGTCAAAGTTGAAAAAGCAAGAGCTCGCATTCCGTATTTTCTAAACTTATCCGGGTTCTTAGAAAAATAAAGCAAGGAAAAGCTCAGGAAGAGAGTGGCCAGAAGAAAGATTAGATTGGAAGGGAGAAAAACAAACCAAAGCTTTTTTAAAATGAGCCATTTTCCTGGGTAGTGGCTGAAAAAGAAAGGATAGCAAGCGCCAAAAAAACTTATCAGGTTCCAAAAAATAATAAAGCTGATAAAAGACTTTAAAAACAGGTTTTTAAGCTTAATTTTGATTCTTTTCTCCTTTCAATTTTTAAATTGCCGGCTTGGAAACAATAGTTTATTTTAGGAAGTTCTCTAAAGATTTTATATCAGATTTTCAAATCAAACCTGAAAAAGCCTTAATTAGTTGAACAAATCCTTCCTTTTTAATAAAATTTTTAGGTTTTGAGGCGCATTCGTCTAGGGGCCTAGGACACCGCCCTCTCAAGGCGGCGGCACGGGTTCAAATCCCGTATGCGCCACCAGCCAATGCCTAAAACAAAGCCGATTTTTTACGGCTTTCAGGTGCTCGTAATTAAGGGTTTTAGCTGTTCAGGGTTGATTTTTTCCCTAAATATGTTAAAATAATAGTAGCTACTAAAAAAGTGCTTAGAAAAAAATTTTTAGAAAGAGGAGGCTGTGATGCCGATTTACGAATACAAGTGTGAGAAATGCGGTCACAAGACAGAGGTTTTTGCCCGGGCGGGCGAGGAATTTTCAGGTAACTGCGTTGTTTGCCATGGTCCTCTGAGGAAAGTTTTTCACCCGGCCGGGATTATTTTTAAAGGTTCGGGCTTTTACACCACCGATTATGCCCGAAAATCAGAGGGGAAAAAGAAGGCGGAGAAAAAGGAAGTAAAGGAAGAAAAGACTGAGAAAAAAGAAGCCACCGCTTAAGCGGGTTTTCCGAAAAGCCTGTCTCTGGTTTTTAACAGCTGGCTGGATGGGAGTGATTTTTTATTTTTCTTCTCTCCCAGCAAAAAAGGTGCCTTCTTTTCCCGATTTTATTCCTCACTTCATTGAATACTTTATTTTAGGGATTCTCACTTTTCTGACTTTAAAAGAGCACCTGATAAAAAGACCCAATCTTTTAGCTTCTTTCTGGTGTTTTTTCTATGCTTTGACCGATGAGTTTCATCAGCTTTATGTCCCCGGTCGACAGTCAACCTTAAAAGACTGGCTGGTAGATGCGGCTGGAGCTTTAACTGGAGTTTTGCTTGTCGGGTATCTTTCGGCAAGCGAACTGAAGAAAAGGAAAAAATTAAAAAGCAAAAACCCCGAATGCAGGAAAGAAGAATATCAATAAGCTATAAAGAAGTCGTTAAATTCTCCCAGAGCTTCTGAGTAAGTTACCTTAACCTCGTCAACTATAGCAGAGGGCGGACCCTTATGGCACCATTTTATAAACTCTTCTAATTTTTTCTCCTCGCCTTCGGCAACGATTTCTACTCGGCCATCGGGGAGGTTTTTGACCCAGCCGGTCAGATTCAGTTGCCGCGCCACCTGGCGAGCACTGGAGCGGTAAAAGACACCTTGAACCACACCTTTAATTAGAAGGTGAGCCCTTTTCATTTTTATCTTTATCTAAACATTAAGCTGAACGAGCTTGCCTTTAATCATATAGAAAATTCGCTCGGCAATGTTGGTTATGTGATCACCAATTCTTTCAAAATAACGGGCGACCAGAATGAGATGGGCTCCCCGCTCAACATTTTCCGAATTTTTAAGCATATAGCCCATTATTTCGTCAAAGGTTATGTTGTAAAGGCGGTCAACTTCATGGTCCATCTCCGCAACCTGGCGGGCTTTTTCCAGGTCTTTAGTCTTGAAGGCTACCAAAACTTCGGAAAGCATTTTCTGGGTTAAATCAGCCATTTTAGGAATATCAATGTAAGGTTTTAAAGGAGGGAAAGGGGCAAGAATTATGGCTTTACGAGCAATATCCACACAGTAGTCGCCGATTCTTTCTACATCGGTAATTATTTTAAGAGCGGTTCCGATAGTTCGCAGGTCGCGTGCCATTGGTTGCTGGGTGGCAATTAAAAACATACATTTTTTTTCAATTTTGAGGTCCATTTTGTCAATAACATCGTCAAGCTCAATGACTTCTCGGGCTAATTCTTCGTTTCTTTCCACCAGAGCCTGAAGGGATTTAGCAATCATCTTATTGGTTTTTTCACCCATCTTTATAAGGTCAGTTTGCAACTCCTCTAAAGACTGGTTGAAGCTTTTTCTTGGTTTCATCGCATCACCTTAAAGAGTAAATCATAGCAAAGCTTTAGCTTAATGTAAAAGCTACCAGTTGAATTTAAAGTTATTGAAGGGGTTTAGGGATTTAACGGTAGAGAGAAGCTTTCTAAATAAAATGGATTTTCCGATGAAAGTAGTCAGCTGGCTTGAATTTTAAGGGCCTTTTTGTTATCATTTGCTCGATGTTTAGAAGGTTTTTAGTTTTGCTTCTTTTAACTTCTCTTCTCTTTCCTTTTCCGGCTCAAGCTGACAATCTGAAGTCGGTTAAGTATCGAATTGATAGCATCGAGCGGGGTCTTCGCCGGGTTACCTATGATTATGAGAGAGTTTATTCAAAATACGAGGTGGCTCTTTTTCGTTATCGGAAAGCCGAAAAAGAGTATAAACAGGCTTTTAAAGAGCGAAAATACTGGCACTCCCAGTTAGCCAAGCATACGCGATTTCTTTATAAACAGGGTATTCCCAGTTTTTTGCCGGTAATTCTTCAAGCTGAGGATTTTAACCTGGCTTTGGTTCAGTGGCGCTATTTACAAAGAGTTTCCGAGGCTGATGCCCGCTTTTTTAAGAAAGTAGCCCGGGTGGAAAAAAGGTGGCAGGCAAAAAGAAGTTACTATCAGAAAACCAAAAACCTTTATCGCCATTATCTGGCTTCTCTTTCCCGCAAGAAAAGAGAGCTAATGAGGCGCTTAGACAAGGAGAAAGCTCTTCTAACCAGTCTAAAACAGTCTTATCTGGCCCGAAGGGTAAGGATTTACCGGGGAGGAACAGCTGCTTTGAATGTGCGCATCGGAAGCTTTGTTTTTCCAGTTGCCGGGCCACACTCTTACATTGACAGTTTTGGTGCTCCGCGAACCGGGCATCGTCATCAGGGAACAGATATTTTTGCCCCTTTTGGAACGCCGGTAGTGGCCTGTGTTAGCGGTGGGGTGAGCATTTCTTACAGTCGGCTGGGAGGAAAGAGCATCTGGTTGCACGGTAGTGATGGAAACTCTTATTATTATGCTCATCTTTCAGGTTTCGCGGTTTCCAGTGGCAGTCGGGTATCGGCTGGTGCGGTAATTGGTTATGTTGGCAACTCGGGCAATGCCAGAGGAGGGGCTCCTCATCTTCACTTTGAAATCCACCCCGGCGGGGGACGAGCTATTAACCCCTACCCTATTTTAAGAGCAGCTGATTAAACTCGTCCAGGTTAAGGAGCCATTTGAGTTTTCGCCATCACATCTGGTTGAGGAGATTGGCTCTTTTATTAACTGCCTTTTTCTGGGGCTATGCTTTTATTGGTATTAAGATTGCTTTAAAGTATCTTCCTCCTTTTCAGCTGGCTTTTATTCGCTTCTTTTTGGCCTCCCTTTTGGCTTTAGCTTTAATCCTTACCTTTAAAAGCAAAAAGGCAAGCGGCTTTCTTAAAGGTTTAAACTGGGGAAAGGTTTTTTTAATCAGCTTTTTTGGAATGGGAGGATACCATTTAAGCTTAAATGCCGGTGAGGTTTTTACTTCTCCCTCTCTTGCCAGTTTGATTGTTTTCACCAGTCCTGTTTTTACTCTGGGGCTTTCCCACTGGTATTTGAAGGAAAGGATTGGTTGGAATAAGTTTCTGGGGGTGATTCTGGCTTTTACTGGAGTTTTCTGGCTTTACTTCTTTAATTCCGAACTAAAAAGTTCTGTCTGGTGGGGGCCACTGGTAATCCTTCTGGCTCCGCTTAGCTGGTCGATCTATACCGTTTTCAGCAAGCCTCTTCTTCAAAAGTACGACCCCCTTCTCTACTCGCTCCTTTCCCTCGTTTTAGGGACTTTGCAGCTTCTGCCTCTAATTTTATTTTTCCCTCTCAGTCCTTACCTGTTCCTTATAAAGCTTAACGGCTGGATTCAGATTTTTATCCTGGCTGGTTTGTGTAGTTTTTTTGGTACCTTTGCCTGGATCTGGGGCTTAAGCGGCCTTTCGCCTACGGAAATCTCCCTTTATCTTTATTTTATCCCGATTTTTACCATTATCTTTGAGTGGCTAATTTTTAAAAAGCCAGTTGGACTGAGTCTGATAATCGGGGCCCTTTTAATTTTTTTTGGTGTTGGTTTGGCCGAAAAAGGCAATTGGTAAGCGGTTTATTGACACCCTATCTACATTGTGATAGCTTTTCAGCGAAATCAAGAGGGAAAATGAGTTACAAGGAAACATTAAACTTGCCAAAGACAAGCTTTCCAATGAAAGGAAACCTGGCCGCAAACGAGCCTCGTTTTTTGCGCTACTGGGAAGAGATAGGCCTTTATCATAAGTTAGTTGAAAAAAACCAGGGAAAGGAAAGCTTTATCTTACATGACGGCCCCCCTTACGCCAATGGCGATATCCATCTTGGTCACACGCTTAACAAGGTGCTTAAGGACATTGTTGTTCGCTATCATTTGATGCGGGGGTTTTATGCTCCCTTTGTTCCCGGTTGGGACTGCCACGGCCAACCAATAGAGTATGAAGTAGAGAAGCGACTTAATCGCCCCAAAGCGGAAATTCCCAAGGAAGAGTTTCGCCGTCTCTGTCGTGAGTATGCCCGGACTTTTATTGAGCGGCAGAAGGAAGAGTTCAAAAGACTGGGGATTCTTGGTGACTGGGAAAATCCCTACCTTACCATGGATCCGGTTTACGAAGCCAGCGTAGTCAGAGTTTTTGGAGAAATGTATTTTAAGGGCCTTGTCTATCGGGGTTTAAAGCCTATTTTCTGGTGTTACCGCTGCGAGACAGCTCTGGCTGAGGCCGAAATTGAGTACCAGGACAAAGAGTCAGATTCGATTACAGTGAAGCTACCTTTTGCTGATAATCCCTGGGGAGAAAAGAATGTTTTTCTTCTTATCTGGACAACTACTCCCTGGACTTTGCCGGCTAATGTAGCCGTGGCTTTACATCCCGAAGCTAACTATGTTCTGGTTGAATCGGGAGAGGAAAAGTACGTTTTGGCTGAAACTCTGGCCAGAAAACTCTTTCCGGAAGCTCAGTTTCTGAAAACTGCAAAAGGAAGTGATTTTCAGGGGCGGCGGGTTTCCCACCCCATTTTTTCGGAAAAAACTTCGCTTATAGTGGTGGCTCCCTTTGTTTCCCTGGAGCAGGGGACGGGAGCTGTTCATATTGCTCCTGGTCACGGCGAGGAAGACTTTTCTTTAAAGGACGAGTTTGACCTGGAGGTTGTAATGCCGGTTGATGACCGGGGGAGGTTTACCGCTGAAGCGGGGAAATACGAGGGAATGGTGGTGGATGAAGCTAACGAAGTCATTGTCAATGACCTAAAGGAGAAAGGTTTGCTTCTAAAGAGAGCTTCAATTACTCATTCTTACCCTCATTGCTGGCGTTGTAAAAAGCCCGTTATTTTTCGCGCCACCGAACAATGGTTTCTTTCTATGGAAAAGGAAAACTTTCGCCAGCAGGTATTAAAATTGATACCCGGAGTAAAATGGATTCCTGCCTGGAGCATCAATCGGATCACGGCTATGGTTAGGGAAAGGCCAGACTGGTGCCTTTCTCGCCAGAGAAGCTGGGGGGTTCCTTTGCCTGTTTTCTATTGCCACTCCTGCCAGAAGGAAGTAGTTACTCGGGAAAGCATTGAAGCGGTGGCTAGTTTGTTTGAAAAAGAAGGCGCCGATAGCTGGTTTAAGAAGGAAGTTCGGGAAATTTTGCCGACAGGTTTTTCCTGCCCTCACTGCGGAGCTCAAGAATTTATCAAAGAGGATAATATCTTTGATGTCTGGTTTGAATCGGGTTCCAGCCACGAAGCTGTTTTAAAAAACCGTCCCGAGCTTAGCTGGCCAGCCTCTCTGTACCTTGAAGGCAGTGACCAGCACCGCGGCTGGTTTCAAACCTCTCTACTGGTTTCAGTGGCGGTCAACGACGCTCCGCCCTATAAAGCCGTCCTCACTCACGGCTTTACCGTTGATGATAAGGGACGAAAGATGTCAAAGTCCTTGGGGAACGTTGTTGACCCGCTAAATGAGATAAACCGGGTGGGAGCAGATGTTTTAAGGCTTTGGGTTGTTTCCACTGATTACAGCAAAGATGCTGCTGCCTCTTCTGAGATTCTGGATAAGTTAGGCGAAGTTTACCGGCGTTTTCGCAATACTTTCCGCTTTCTTTTAGGCAACCTTTATGACTTTGAACCTTCTCAAGCCGTACCTTATGAAGAACTTCTGGAACTTGACCGCTACGCTTTATTGAGATTGACCAGGGTGGTTGCTCAAGTAGATGAAGCTTTTAAAAATTACCGCTTTCACCAGGCTTACAAAATTTTGCTTAACTACTTTACCAATGACTTAAGCAGTTTCTACCTTGATGTCTTGAAAGACCGTCTTTACGTCAGCCAGAAGAGTTCCTTACCCCGACGTTCAGCTCAGACTGTTTTACTTGAAATTCTTTTAACTTTGAGCAAGTTGCTAGCGCCCTTTCTCCCTTTTACTACCGAAGAAGTCTGGTCTCATCTTAAGCCTGAGTTTAAAAAAGGAATTGAAAGTGTCCATTTAGCAGACTGGCCAGCACCGAAGGCTGCTTATCTGAATCCGGTTTTGGAAAAGCGCTGGGAAAAAATTATTAGTCTTCGCGAGGAGGTACTTAAGAGACTGGAAGAAGCCCGGGAGGCTAACTTAATTCGTGATTCCTTAGAGGCGAAAATAGTTTTGGAAGTTGATCAGAAAGACTTTGATTTCTATCAGGGCATCTTGCCTTTGCTTGAAGAAGTTTTGATTGTTTCTCAGATGGAGATCGGGCTGTCTAAAGAAGAACTAGAGGAGGGTGAAAAAGTTATTATGGTCAAAAAAGCAGAAGGTAAGAAGTGTGAACGGTGCTGGAAATACCACTCTTCTGTTGGTAAAATATCAACTTCTAAAGAACTTTGTTCAAGGTGCCTGAGCGTCATTGAAAAATTTGAGGAGGATTTCTAATGGAAAGCAAAGCTAATCTGGGAAAAAAAGACCTCAAAGAGCTGGAGAAGAAGCTTCTTGAGGAAAGAGCTCAAATTGAAAGGGAATTGAAGGAGCTGGAAGAAGACCTTCACCATCATACTCAGTCAGAGATCTCGGGTGAAGATATTTATGAGGATGAGTACGCCGAGAGCGGCTCGGCTACTTTTGAGAGAGAAAAAGATCTTTCTATTGAATTGAGCCTGAAAGACACAATGGCACAAATCAATCGGGCTTTAGAGAGAATAAAAAACGATACCTACGGAATTTGCCAGCGCTGTCAGAAACCAATTGAAATTGAGCGCTTAAGGGCCATCCCCTATGCTGAACTTTGCATTCAATGCAAGAAAAAGGAAGAAAAATCAAGTCTTTAAAACCTTTAATCTTAATTCTTTCTTTTTTCTTTTGCTCCATTGACCAGCTAACCAAGTTTCTGGCCCGGCGTTTTTTAACTGAATTCAAAAGTGTTGAGATTGTGAAGGGATTTCTCAGCTTGACTCTCACTAAAAATAGCGGCGTTGCTTTTGGGCTTTTTCCGCAACAGGGAAGAGTTTGGCCTTATGTTTCTTTTTTTGTTCTTCTCGCCATTATTTTTTATGTTTGGCGGTCTGAGATAAAAAACTGGCTTCTGGTTTTAGCTTTAAGTTTGGTGGTTGGTGGGGCTCTAGGAAATTTGATTGATCGGTTACACTTTCAGGCAGTAACTGACTTTATTGATTTCCGAGTTTGGCCGGTTTTTAATTTAGCTGATGCCGAGTTAGTTTTGGGGATTGCTTTTCTTCTGGTCTATATTTTTCTTGAGGAAAGGAAAAAAGTTGCACCCGATTCTCTTTGAGGTTGGTCCAGTCATTGTTTATTCTTACGGTTTTATGCTGATGGTTGCTTTTCTGCTTTCCATTTTTGTGGCTATTCGGGAAGCTAAAGCCCGGGCTATTGCGGTTGAATCCGTCTATGACCTGGCCTTTTTTATTCTAATTGGAGGTTTAATCGGCGCTCGCCTTGCTTTTGTTTTTTACAACTGGCCTCTTTTTGCTCTTAATCCCTGGGAGGCTCTGGCGGTTTGGGAAGGGGGTTTGAGTTTTTACGGCGGTCTTATAGGTGGTTTGGTTGCCGGCTTAATTTTCGTTTACTGGAAAAACCTGGTTTTAGAAGATATGTTTGATATTGTCGGAATTTCCTTGCCACTGGGGATTTCCATTGGGCGGGTAGGTTGTTTTTTAAACGGATGCTGCTACGGTAAACCAACTCATTTACCCTGGGGAGTTTTCTTTCCGGGAGTTGGATATAAGGCTCACCCCACTCAGCTTTACGAACTTTTTTATACTTTCTTAATTTTTCTGATTGTTTACTTTTTTCGCTATCGAATTGGCCGGGGCAATGTTTTTCTGGTTTTTCTACTTCTTTACTCATTTTTCCGTTTTTTGAATGAGTTTTTGAGGGTGAATCCACCATTTATTTTGGGTTTAAGCGGTTCGCAGGTAGTAAGTATTCTGGTTTTTGTTTTTTCGGTTATCTTTCTGATTTACCGTTTAAAGGGAGAAAAAGGTGAAGGTTTTGCCCCGGGAGGAAGGAAAGAGGCTTGATGTTTTTCTGGTTGAGCGCCGGATAGTTCCCTCCCGCTCTTTGGCTGCTCGTTTGATTCGGGCTGGTAAGGTAAAGGTTAACGGAGAGGAAAAGAGCAAAAATTATCGTTTAAAGAGCGGGCAGGTTGTTGAGGTGGAGATTGAAGAAAAAGAAACATCAGTTTTACCCGAAAACCTGCCGATTAAAGTTCTGTATGAAGATGAGTGGCTGGCCGTGGTGGAAAAGCCAGCTGGTATGGTTGTCCATCTTGATTCCCACCATAAAACCGGTACGCTGGTAAACTTTCTCTTCTTCCGCTTTCCCGATTTGCCTTCGCTAACACCTCCAGAAAGAAAAGGGATTGTTCATCGTCTTGATAAGGACACTTCCGGGCTTTTAATTGTAGCCAAAAAAGACCAGAGTTATCTTGAGCTTGTTAAGGCTTTTAAAGAAAGAAGGATTGAAAAGGGTTATCTAACTTTACTCGTTGGGGAATTCCCTCATCAGGCGGGAGAAATAGAAGTACCTCTGGGAAGAAAAAAAACAAGTAAAAGGTATAAAATTGGGGTGAATTTGATTACGGGTAAAGAGGCCATAACTGGGTTTAAAGTCAGTGAAAGGTTAAAGGGGTTTACTCTGGTTGAAGTTAATTTGAAAACCGGGCGCACCCATCAAATCCGGGCTCATTTTAGTTTTTTAGGTTATCCAGTGGCTGGCGACCGGGAGTACGGGGGTCAGAAAGAAGGGCGAAAAATTGGACTGAAAAGGCAGTTTTTACATGCTCATCGTTTGAGTTTTTATCACCCGGCGTGCGGGAAAAAAATGGATTTCCAAAGTGAACTTCCCAAAGACTTAAAACTGGCTCTTGAGGCTGCCCGGAAGTTATGAAAGTTTTACTGGTAATAAACCCAGAAGCTGGCGGGGGCAAAGGAAAGGAAATAGGCCGGTTAGTTAGGGAGGAATTGAACTCCCGGTTCTGTCATTTTTTAGAGGTTCAAACGACGCGAGAAAAGAGGGGTAAAGGAGTTCTGGATAATGCCTGGAGCGAATTTCAGAGAAGTTTTTCTCAGCCCCCGGAACTCTTAATGGTAGTTGGAGGGGATGGAACGCTAAACGAAGTGGTTAATGAAGCCGGGAACAAAGCAACCCTGGCTTTTATCCCGGCGGGGACAGCTAATGTTTTCGCTAAGGAAATGGGCCTTCCGGATAATGTTTCGGAGGCGGTGACGGTGGCTTTGCGAAAGAGGAAGAGGAAAATTGATGTCGGTCTGGTTAATCAGAGAAAGTTTCTTTTAATGACGGGAGTGGGAATGGATGCTGAGGTAATAGAAAAGGTGGGGGAGGCCGAAAAGAAGGTTTTAGGGAAAGCCCCCTTTGTAGTCAAGGCTTTCTGGGAAGGAATAAAATTTAAACCGCCAAAAATTAAAGTAAAATGCCGGGATCGAGAAGAAGAAGGCTCCTTTTTAGTAGTTGCTAACTCTTCTTTTTATGGGGGAGGTTTGAGAATAGCTCCCTGGGCTTTGCTTGATGATGGCTGGCTGGAAATTTGCCTTTTTAAAGGTAAGAACGCCTGGCAGTTTTTTCATTTTGCTTTTTCGGTCTTTCTCAGCCAGCAAGCTAAATTACCAACATTTGATTTTTTCCGAGCCCGGGAAATTGAAGTTTCTTCTGATCGAGAAGTTCTTGTTCAGTGCGATGGAGAAGTAATTGGTACCACCCCGGTCAAGATTAGCTTGCTCCCCGGGTATTTAGAAGTAGCTGCTCCCGGTTGAAAATTGGGGAAGCAAGTAAGGTTTATTTTAAAGTCTTTTTCTCCAATTTCTTTAGTTCTTTTTCTAACTTTTCCAGCTCACCTTTGAGGCTTTTATACTTTTTTAACTGGTTAAGATATTTTTCTCTTTCTTCCTCGGTCTGGTCTGACCTTTCCGGACAGATTATTTTAAAGTCACACCAGCTACAAAATTTATTGGGCCGGGCTTCAAAATAGTTTCTTTCTTTATCTCTCTGAATTTCTCTTAATGTCTGGTAGAGAATTTCCTCAACTTTCTTTACTTCTTCGTCTTCCAGGCTGAAAGAATATTTGTACTTTGGCTTTTCGCCTGGTTTATTTTTCTTGCTGGAGGGGTTTAAAAAATAAAGAGTTAGTTTGTGAGGTTTTTCCCTCCAGTCCCGGTCAATTCTCTCGGCAGCCAGATGATAGATAGGAAGCTGGAGGTCAGATTTTATTTCCTCTTCTGAAGGAACAAACTGACTGGTTTTGTAGTCAATTATTTCCAGACCTTCAGGCGTTAAATCAGTTCGGTCAATCACTCCTGTAAGGAGAAATCCGTCAAGTT
>DAIRCJ010000038.1:0-14564 GCA_036796755.1 Candidatus Geothermocultoraceae bacterium
ATTCCCGATTATCAGGTACTTATACACTTTCTTTTACCTCTACGATTCTTAAAGCTTCATTTGGGCAGTTTTCCACGCAAGCTGGGGTTCCTATTTCCAGACAAAAGTCGCATTTAGGAAGGAGTTTTTTCTCATTTTCATCCGGCCTTATGGCTCCGTAAGGACAAACAAGCACGCAGCTCCAGCAGCCGACGCATTTTTCGCTCTGATAGAAAGTTAAGCCGTCTTCTCTTTTTTGCATAGCTCCACTGATGCAGGCGGTAACGCAAGGGGTATCCGGGCAGTGGCGGCACTGGAGAGCAAAGGAAACCAGGCCTTTTTCCTGAACCCGGATTCGTGGTATTGCCCGGGGGGATTCACGAAGGAAAGCCTTAATCAGGTCTTTTGATTGAGAATGAGCAGTCAGACAGTAAACCTCACAGAGGCGACAACCAATGCAAACTTCCTCATTAGCTATAATCTTCTTTTGTTTTTTCACCGCTCCACTCTCATTGGCAAATATAATTGGCAACCAATTGCCGTAAGGCAATATATTGCCATATATTATAACGGGAATGGCTGTTTGTCAAGGAGGAGGATTTAAAGTATTCTAATGGCTGAAAGTCAGCAAGAGAGGTTTGAATTTGTTAAAAAGGGGGTGGCTTTAGCTGGTTGACAGCCTGGATTTGAAAAGGAAAACTGTAGCCATTCTTAAAATATTGAAAGATCAGAAGCAACCAGTTGGGTCTTTTCTTATTGCCCGGCGGCTTAAAGAGCAGGGGATTGACCTTTCGGAAAGAACAGTTCGCTATCATCTGAAAAAACTTGACGAGATGGGATATACCAGAGTGGTTGGAAGGGAAGGAAGATTGATTACCCAAGCCGGGCTGGAGGAATTGGGAAACGCTCTGGTAGCGGACAAAGCGGGGATGGTTATCGCCCGGATGGAAAACCTTTCTTACCTCACCACTTTTGATTTTCGGACTCAAAAAGGAAAGGTGCCTTTAAACATCTCCTTTTTTTCTCAGGGTTACTATCAGAAGGCAAAGCGGGTTTTGAAGTGGGTTTTTAAGAAGAAGCTGGCTTTAATTGACCGGCTGATAATACTGAGAGCCGGGGAAACTCTGGGAGAGGTTGAAGTGCCGGTTGGTTACCTGGGGCTGGGAACAGTTTGTTCAGTGGTTGTAAACGGGGTTTTAATAAAGGAAGGCATTCCGGTTGCTCCCCGCTTTGGCGGGCTTCTTCAGTATACTGGAGGCAAACCCTGGCGCTTTACTGACCTTATAAATTATGAAGGCTCAACTCTTGATCCTCTGGAAGTTTTTATTCGGTCCAGGATGACCAGTGTTAAAAAGGTTGCCCGAACGGGCGAGGGAAAAGTTCTGGTCAGTTTTCGGGAAGTGCCGGCCACAGCCTTAAAACACGTTGAGGGAGTAGTTGAAAGCTTGAGGGAGATTGGATTTTTTGGAATTATTAAGCTGGGGCGCCCCAATCAGCCTTTGTTCGAAGCTTCGGTTTTAAGCGACAGGGCAGGATTGGCAGTGGTTGGGGGGTTAAATCCGCTGGCGGCTTTAGAAGAATCTGGCATCCCGACGGAAAATCGAGCTATGGGCGGATTAATTGAGTTTGAGAAACTTATTCCCTTCTCTGAGCTTTAAGTTTCTGGAACTGAAGGCCTTCTTCTAATTGTTTTCATAAACTGGCGGGGGAAGAAGCTTATGAGCAGCTTTTTTAATTCTTTCCACCACCATTTCCAGTTTTTCTGCCGAGAATCCACTGGTGTCTTTTTTTTCCAGAGCCGCCAGTATGGCGTCAAGCTCAGCATAGGAAATTCCCAGTTCCCCTTCGTCGGTTTGTCCTTCCCAGAGACCGGCGCTGGGGGGTTTTTTGATAATCTTTTCTGGCAGTCCGAGATGCCGAGCTAAAGCCCGAACCTCGGTTTTGTAGAGGTTTCCCAGGGGGAGAAGGTCAACGCCTCCATCTCCAAATTTGGTAAAATATCCTGCCTTTAGCTCGCTTTTATTTCCGGTGCCCGCTACTAAGTAGTTTAAGTTGTTAGCAAAGTAATACAAGGTAAGCATTCTTAACCGGGGTTTCAGATTTGCCTGAGCCAGCTGGCTGCCCGGAGGAAGAATTTCCTTAAACTTTTTAAAAACTGGAGTCAAGTCAACTTCTTTAACCTTTAAGTGGAGAAAATCAGCTACCAGGTAAGCGTCTTTAGTGTCTTCGGCAGAACTTTCGCAGGGAAGAATTAAGGCCAGATGGTTTTCGCCCACTGCTTCTTTAACTAAAAAGGCAGTCACAGCTGAGTCCAGACCGCCACTAATTCCCACAAGCAAGCCACTGGCCTGAGATTCTTTGACTTTGCTTGCCAGCCAGCTGGTTGCTCCTTGAACAAAGCTTTCCCAGTCCACTGTTCGATTTTAGCACAGGGAAAGCAATAAAGAAAATGAAAGAATGGGCTCTTGAAGAGGTCTCTTTTTAAAAATTTTTAATCCAAGTTAAAATGGAATTTAATGAAGAAACTAATTTTGATTGACGGTAACAGTCTGGTTTATCGGGCTTTTTATGCTATTCCTCTAACCATTGCCCGGGCGGGCGAGCCGGTTAATGCAGTTTATGGATTTGCCAGTATGCTCATTAAGCTGATAAAAGAGGAGAAACCGGCAGCTATTGCTGTGGCTTTTGACCGCAAAGCTCCTACTTTTCGTCACCATCAGTTTGCCGAGTACAAAGCTCAGCGGCTGGAGATGCCAGAGGAGCTTAAACCCCAGTTTGATCTGGTCAAGGAAGTGGTAATGGCTTTTGGCATTCCCTTCTTCGAACTGGATGGCTTTGAGGCTGATGATGTTATTGCCACTCTGGCCAGAAAGTTTGAACCATCCTTTGATGAGATTTCAATTGTCACCGCTGACCGTGACGCTCTCCAGCTGGTAACTGATAAAGTAAAGGTAATTTCCACTCGCAAAGGTTTGAGCGAGGTAAAGGTTTACGACCGCCAGAAGGTTCTGGAAAGGTTTGGCTTACCGCCGGAAAAGATCCCTGACATGCTCGGCCTGGCAGGTGAAACTTCTGATAACATTCCTGGCGTTCCCGGTATTGGAGAAAAAACGGCCACTTCTTTAATTAAAGAGTTTGAAAGTTTGGAGGGGGTTTTAGAGAAAGCAGATTTACTAAAAAAACCAAAACTCAGAGAGACCATTAAGGCTTATGCTGCTCAAGCTCGCTTGAGCAAGGAGCTTTCCACCCTTCAGTCTGATGTCCCTTTAGAGGTCAGCGAAGAAGACCTTCTTTTTCAACCGCACTGGCAAAAAATAAGGCAGGTTTTAGCCTCTCTTTCCTTTAATAGCCTTCTCAAAAGATTAGAAGAAGAAAAAGAGGAAAGTCTGGAAATCCGGGAAGTTCCCCATTTTAAACCCCTGGAGCCCCTCGATTTGAGAAACTTCCTTTCCGGTTTGAAGTTAAGCTCTTTTTCTTTGGAAAAAGAAGGGGACTGGCTTTCCGGCTATTTAAAGGCGGCTTATTTTTTTGGCGAGGATAAAGGTTACCGGATTGATTTTTCTGGCCTGGCAAGGGAAGAAGCTCTTTCGGCTTTAAAAGAACACTTTGCTGAGCGGTCAAAAGTAAAAATAGTATTTGGCTTGAAAGAGGAACTTCACTATCTGGCCAATGAGGGTATAGAGGAGGTGAGCTCGGTTTTCGATCCTCAGCTTGCTGTTTATCTTCTCCAGCCGGAACTGGCCAGGCAAAACCCTGTTCAACTTGGAGAAACTCTTCTGAAGGTTCGGTTAAAAGAGAAAAAGAGAGAAAAAGGGGCGGTAGCAGCCTTTTTAAATTACCAGCTATACCCTTTTTTAAAGAAAGAAATTGAGCAAAAAGAGCTTGAGTACCTATTCTACGAAGTAGAGATACCTCTGGCTGGTGTTCTCCAGAAAATGGAGAGAAACGGTTTTTTATTGGATCGGAAAAAACTGGAGGCTCTAAAGAAAGAAATGGAAGTGGTGCTGGAACAAATGGAAAAAGAAATCTACTGGCTGGCAGGAGTAGAGTTTAACATTAACTCACCTCAACAGGTAAGCGAGGTCCTTTTCAAGCGATTAAACTTAAGGACGGGAAAGAAGAGGCAAAGGGCTTTTGCCACTGATTTTTCTTCCTTAATCAAACTGGTCAACGACCATCCGGTGGTAGAGAAAATTCTGGCTTATCGGGAAGTTTTTAAGTTAAAGACTACCTATGTTGATGTTTTGCCGGCGCTGGTTAACCCGAAAACTGGCCGCGTTCACACCCGGTTCAACCAGGTAGGAACAGCAACCGGCCGGCTTTCCAGTAGCAACCCGAACCTTCAGAACATTCCGGTAAGAAGCGAATGGGGTCGAAGGATAAGGGAAGCTTTTGTTGTTCCTCCCGGTCACCTTCTCCTTTCGGCTGACTACTCTCAGATTGATTTAAGAGTTCTGGCTCACCTTTCGGGTGACAAAAACCTGGTGGAAGCCTTTAAAGAAAATAAAGATATCCATACTTCCACTGCTTCTGAGATTTTTTCTCTTCCGCCGGAAAAAATTGATGCGGAAAAAAGAAGAGTAGCTAAAGCGGTTAATTTTGGTTTGGCTTACGGGATGAGCGCTCAGGGGCTGGCAGATCAGCTTTTGATTTCTCGAGAGGCAGCTCAAAATTACATTGACCGTTATTTTGAGCGTCATCCGGGGGTTAAAGATTTTATTGAAAAAACTATTGCCCAGGCTTATCAGGATGGCTTTGTTAAAACAATTTTTGGGCGCCGCCGCTACCTTCCCGAGTTAAAAAGTGATAACATAAGAATAAGAAATTTTGGCGAAAGGTTAGCAGTAAATACTCCCGTTCAGGGCAGCTCAGCTGACATTATTAAAATTGCTATGGTTAAATTGGCTGAAGAGCTTAAAAAACTAAATAGCCAGAGCAAGATACTTCTCCAGGTTCACGATGAACTTCTTCTGGAAGTGCCAGAAGAAGAAAGGGAGAAGGTTGGTGATTTAGTGAAAGAGGTAATGGAAAGTTCTGCTTCTCTATCGGTAGGCCTGCGAGCTGAGCTGGCCTGGGGAGAAAACTGGCATGAAGCCAAGTAGGAGGTATTACAATGTCCAAATCAACCGATGCGGTTCAAGGTATGTCCGATGCGGATATTCAGTTGCCCTCGCTGGAAGAGGGAAGTTTAGTAAAGGGCAAGGTCATAGAAGTAAAAAATGGCCAGGTTTTAGTTGATCTCAACTATAAAACTGAGGGGATTATTGATTTAGACGAGTTCACTTCGGAAGTTTCGGGGGAGAAAGAAGAGGTAAAACCGGGGGACTATGTAGAAGCGGTAGTAGTAAAGAAAGAAGACGAAGAAGGGCGGATTATCCTTTCTAAAAAAAGAGCTGATTTTCGCAGAGCTTGGGAGCAAATTCGAACAGCTTACTACGAAGGCTCACCAATTGAAGCCCGAGTGATTCAGGTAGTTAAGGGCGGTTTGTTATTAGAGGGGGGAACGAGGCTTTTTCTGCCTGCCTCTCAAGTTGACCTTAAGAAGCCCGTTGACCTTAATGAATACCTGGGTAAAAAAATCAAGGCTAAAGTTATTTCTATTGATGAAAGGAAAAAGACGGCGGTTGTTTCCCGGCGAGCTCTTCTGGAGGAGACGGGTTATTCACCCAAAAAGGAAGCTCTGAGCCGTTTGAAAGTAGGTCAGGTGGTAAAAGGTAAGGTAAAAAGCCTGGTTGAATACGGAGCCTTTGTGGAGGTTGAGGGCGTAACCGGCCTGGTTCACCTTTCGGAGATTGCCTGGAAAAGAGTGACCGATCCTTCGCAATTCCTAGAAATTGGGCAGGAAGTTGAGGTTAAGGTTGTTCAGATAGATTTAGAGAGGGAAAGGCTTTCCCTCTCAATGAAGCGACTCCAGCCTAATCCCTGGAAAGAGCTGGCCAGAAAGTATCGGGCTGGTCAGAGGGTCAAAACCAGGATTGTTCGTTTTGCTCCTTTTGGCGTTTTTCTTGAACTTGAAGATTTTGAAGGTTTGCTCCATCAGAGCGAGCTAAGAGAGGATTTAGCAGTCTTTAAGAAAAATTATTCCCCTGGAGACGAAATTGAAGTTGGGATCCTTTCCATTGACACTTTTCACCAGCGGATAAGCTTCACCCAGTTTATTTCTCCTCAACCTGAAGTAAAGGAAGCAGCCGAGACCAAAGAAAAAACGGAAATCGAGGAAGAAAAGTTGTTTGACCAAAAAGCAGAAAAAGAAGGGGAAATTATCGGAAAGACCTCAAAGAAGGTACCGGAAAAAGCCGGGTCCAAACTTAAGAAAAGCGAGCCAATTTCTACGGAAGAGGTACTAATTGAGGAAATTGGAGAAAAATTAGAAGAGGAAACTGCAAAAGAAAAAGAGCTTGAAACCGTAGCTGAGGAAAGCAAAGTCAAGCTTGACTTGACACCCTCTTCTTCGGAAGGCGAGCTTAATCTGGAGGAGAAAACAGAGATAAAGACGGAAACCGAAGATGAAATCAAGGTAGAGGCAGTTTCTGAATCGGGAAGTGAAGCGTCTACACTGGAAGACATTCTGGAGCTGATGAAAAAAACGCACGGGTCGAAGAAAAAAGACGGATGATCATTGGTTTGACGGGCGGCATCGCTACAGGTAAATCAGAATTGGCGGCTTACTTAAATGAGCTGGGGTGGGAAACAGTGGATGCTGATTCTCTGGCTAGCGAGTTAAGCGATGACCCTCAAATCCAGCAAAAACTTAAGAAAGCTTTTGGCAGGGAGGTCATCTTATCTAGCGGTCACTTAAATCGTCGTTATCTTTCCCGTCTGATTTTTTTCCAGGCGGGAATGCGCCAAAAATTAAACCAGATTTTTTTCCCGGCTATTCGCCAGAAGTTAGAAGAGATGATTAAGGGCCGGGAAGAAAAAGTTCTGGTCCTGGTGGCACCTCTTCTTCATGAGGCGGGACTTGATTCTCTGGTGGATCTGGTTGTCTGGGTAGAAGCCCCTCTGGATATCAGACTAGAACGGCTGGAGAAACTGGGGCTGTCTTTTAGCGAGGCTTTAGCCCGAATAAGAGCGGGGGCTGTTCGTCATCGTTTACAAAAGCCGGGTGATTACTTAATTTTTAACGACGGAAAAAAAGAAACTTTAAAGGAAAAAGCGAAACTTTTTTATCAGGAAGTTTCTCAGGAATTACTGGAAAAAGAGTCTTTAGGGCACGCTTGAAATGTCTTCTTTTAAACTTGTTGCTCCTTTTGAGCCCCGGGGAGACCAGCCTCAGGCCATTGAGAAACTGACCCAAGGAATAGAAAGAGGTTATCGATTTCAAACTCTGCTGGGGGTCACGGGTTGTGGCAAGACTTTTCTGATGGCTAATGTGGTAGCTCGGGTTAACCGCCCCACTCTGGTGATTGCTCCCAACAAAACCCTGGCCGCTCAACTTTGCGCCGAGTTCCGCCGCTTTTTTCCGGAAAATGCGGTTGAATATTTCGTTTCTTATTATGACTACTACCAGCCGGAAGCTTACGTTCCTCATCTTGACCTTTACATTGAAAAAGACGCTTCCATAAACGAAGAGATAGACAAACTTCGGCATCGGGCAACCTCGGCTATTCTAACCCGAAGAGATGTAATAATCGTAGCTTCAGTTTCCTGTATTTATAACCTTGGTTCGCCAGAAGATTACAGCTCAAAAGTAGTGTTTCTAAAAGTTGGAGAAAGTTATGAGATTGAAGAGATTATGAAAAAGCTTGTTTCCGTAAAGTATGAGAGAACCCGCGGCGAGCTGGAGCGGGGAAAGTTTCGTTTAAGGGGAGATGTTTTAGAAGTTGTTCCCCGCTATGAAGAAACGGCTGTCAGGTTAGAGTTTTTCGGTGATGAGCTGGAAAAAATTCTGGAGGTTGACCCATTAACCGGAGAAGTTTTAAGAGAGTTTTCTCGGGTAGCTATCTATCCGGCTACTCACTTTGTTACGGTTGAAGACAGGCTGGCTATGGCTCTGGAATCAATTGAAAAGGAGCTGGCTTTAAGGCTGAAAGAGCTTCGAGAAGCTGGCAAACTGCTTGAGGCTCAGCGCTTAGAAACCCGTACCCGCTACGATCTGGAAATGTTAAGGGAACTGGGTTACTGCGCGGGGATTGAAAATTACTCCCGCCATTTCAGCGGCAAGGCTCCCGGTGAACCCCCGGATACCTTGCTTGATTATTTCCCTCCCGATTTTATTGTTTTCCTGGACGAGTCTCACCTCACCATACCCCAGCTCCAGGGAATGTACGAGGGAGATCGCTCAAGAAAATTGAACTTGGTTGAACATGGTTTTCGCCTTCCATCAGCTCTTGACAACCGACCCTTAACTTTTGATGAGTTTTTAAGCAAAACGGGTCAGATGATTTTTGTTTCGGCTACGCCGGCAGATTTTGAGTATCGGAACTCTCAACAAGTGGTGGAAGTAATTGTTCGACCGACTGGGCTGGTCGACCCCGAAGTGATAATAAAGCCAGCAAAGAGCCAGGTTGATGACCTTCTGGGCGAGATAAAAAAGGAGGTTAAGAAGGACAATCGGGTTCTGGTTACCACTTTAACCAAGAAAACAGCTGAAGATTTAACTGACTTTCTGGTGGAAAAGGGAATAAAGGCCCGCTATCTTCACTCGGAAATTGACACCCTGGAAAGAGTGGCAATCTTGAGTGACCTGCGGCGGGGAAAGTTTAATGTACTGGTAGGGATTAATCTTTTGCGGGAAGGGCTTGATTTACCAGAGGTTTCACTGGTGGCTATTTTAGACGCCGATAAGGAAGGTTTCTTGCGCAGTGAACGCTCTTTAATTCAGACTATGGGACGGGCAGCCCGCAATGTCTCCGGAAGGATTATCCTTTATGCCGATGAGATAACTAATTCTATAAAGAAAGCAGTTGGTGAAACCAACCGCCGACGAAAAATCCAGCTGGAATACAATAAGCAGCATGGAATTAGACCCGAGTCGATCAGAAAAGCTATAACCGATATCATCGAGGAAGCTATGGTAAAAGAGACTCCCGGCGGGTATGGCAAAAGTCAAGAAGCCGAATGGCAAAAATTACCTCAAGAAGAGCAGATGAGATTGATTGAAGCACTGGAGGAAGAGATGCTGGAGGCAGCTAACGAGCTAAATTTTGAGCGGGCAGCAGAGCTTCGTGATAAAATAAGAAAAATCGGGCAGTCAATTGGCTTGAGGACTGGCCTGGAAAAACCTTTGAAAGCTGGTCGAGGAAGGAAATTCAGGAGGTGAGTTTGGTGTTCTGGTTATTGTTTTTTATTATTCTGGCTGGCTGGGCAGCCATAATTTTTTATACTTCTTTAACCCGAAAAATGGCAGGGGAGAGAGGTGTTTATGAGTTGAAACCCTTGCCGACTATCTCGGGAAAAACTGTTTCTCTCATAGCTTTAATTTTGTTAGTCTTGATTGTTATAAGTTCGGCCATTGTCATCATTCCGGCTGGTCACGTAGGAGTAGTTTTTAATGCGGTAGTTGGTGTGAAGAAAAAACCTCTTCATGAGGGCTTGAACTTTATTATTCCAGGCATTGAAACAGTAACCATTTATGATGCCCGGGTGAGAAACTATACTATGAGTCATTCTATGGGCGAAGGACAGAAGACAGCAGAAAATGACGCCATTTACGCCCCAACCAAAGAAGGTTTAATTGTTGGTCTGGACGTCACTGTTCTTTATAAAATTGATAAAGCTGGTGTTCCTGAGCTTCATCGGAAAATTGGACCCGATTATGAGGAAAAAGTTTTGCGCCCGGAAATCCGGAACAATGTTAGAATGGCGGTAAAAAACTACGGCATAATTGAAGTTTACGGTCCTAAAAGGGCAGCAATTCAGAATGAAGTTCTTCAGGCTTTGAAAGAGAGGCTGGACGATAAAAAAATTATCTGCCTTGAAGTTCTTCTCCGGGATGTTCTTTTCCCGGAGGATTTTGCCAAAGCCATACGAGAAAAGCAGGTGGCTCAACAGGAAGCTCAGAAAATGGAGTATGTTTTAGAAAAGGAAAGGAAGGAAGCGGAGCGGAAGGTTATTGAAGCGAAGGGGCAGGCTAAAGCAATTGAGATTGTTCAGCAGGCTCTGAGCAAAAATCCGCTTTATATTCAGTATTTATGGGCGACCAAACTTCCCCAAAATGTTCAAACAATGGTTGTCCCTGGCGGGTCTAACATTTTGATTAACCCTCAGGGCAGTCCTCAACTAGCAAAATAAAAGGAACGGAAAACCAGCTCAAAATCTCCAACCTCCGAGGTCAAAACTCGCCCCACTCTGATCTGCTGAAATAAATTCATATTATCAATTTTCCTCAGACTTTCCCGATATCCCCGACCCCCCTTACAAGCAAGGGGGGAAGCCAATCTTTCCCCTTATACCTAAGGGAGGCGGGGGGAGAAGGGGGATCGGGGGATTGAAGAAACAGGACTAAACTCTTGAGGGAAAGTTGGTTTCTGGTCACTTTTTCCTTTCTGCTTCAGGGTTTATAATTAAAATTCTATGGATAAGATAGTTATTCGTGGTGCTCGAGAGCACAACTTAAAAAACATTAACCTGGAGTTGCCTCGCAATAAGTTGATTGTCTTTACCGGGCTTTCGGGTTCGGGTAAATCATCCCTGGCTATTGATACTATTTATGCTGAAGGGCAAAGGCGCTATGTAGAAAGCCTCTCGGCTTATGCCCGACAGTTCTTAGGCCAACTGGAGAAGCCCGATGTTGACCATATTGACGGACTTTCGCCTTCTATCTGCATCGACCAGAAATCAACCAGCAAGAATCCTCGCTCGACAGTGGGCACTATAACGGAAGTCTATGATTATTTTCGTTTGCTTTTTGCCCGAGTAGGAAAAGCTTTTTGCCCTCATTGTAACATCCCTATTGAAAGGCAGTCTTCTCAACAAATAATCGAGGCTGTAAAGAAGATTTTCCCAGGTGTTCGGTTTCAGATTCTGGCTCCCGTTGTTCGGAAAAGAAAGGGGGAGTATCGCGAGCTTTTGAGTCGCTTAAGAAAGGAAGGCTATGCCCGGGTCAAGATAGACGGTAAGGTTTACGGGCTGGAAGAAGAAATACGGCTGGAAAGGGATGTTCAGCATGATATAGATGTGGTTGTTGACCGCCTGATAATGAAAGGAGGAATTGAAAAGAGGATCGCTGACTCTGTCGAGCTGGCTTTGAGCTTGGCTGATGGTCTGGTAGCAGTGGAGATTTTCAAAAATGGCCAGGAAGAAAGAGTTCTTTACAGCACTCACTTTGCCTGTCTTCAGTGTGGTTTTTCCTTTCCTGAAATTTCTCCCCGGGTTTTTTCTTTTAACAGCCCTTACGGAGCCTGTCCTGAGTGTAGCGGTCTGGGGGTGAAAATGGAGGTTGATCCGGATCTGGTGGTGCCCAACCCCGAGCTTTCCATTAATGAAGGGGCGATTGTTCCTTTTGTCCGTTCCCGGGCGGACTTTTACCACAAAATCCTGGTGGCAGTCTGCCAGGAGTACGGAATTAATATGTCCAAACCCTGGAAAGATTTGCCAGAAGAACATAAAAAGATAATTCTTTACGGAAATGACGAGCCGATTTACGTCCGTTACCGCAGCTTAACTGGAAGAATGAAGGCTTATTACACAACTTATCCCGGGGTTATTCCTAATCTGGAGAGGCGGTATAAAGAAGCCGAAACGGAGGGTTTGCGGGAAATGATTGCTGAGTATATGAGGCCCAAAAAATGCACCGCCTGCCAGGGCACCCGTTTAAAAAAGGAGGTTCTGGCGATCAAAGTTGGGGGTCTTAACATCGCTGAACTTTCTTCTCTTTCGGCAAAAAAGGCTCTGGAGTTTTTTGAAAAGCTGAAGTTAACCCGGAAAGAGAAGATGATTGCCGAACGGATTCTTAAAGAAATAAAATCCCGCTTGAAGTTTTTGATTGATGTTGGTCTGGACTACCTCACTATTGATCGGGCAGCGGCCACCCTGGCGGGAGGAGAAGCCCAGCGGATAAGATTGGCTACCCAGATAGGATCGGGTTTAGCCGGAGTTTTGTATGTGCTCGATGAGCCTTCTATAGGACTGCACCAGCGAGATAACCAGCGGTTAATCAACACTCTCAAAAGCTTAAGAGATTTAGGGAATACAGTGATTGTGGTTGAACACGATGAGGAAACTATTAGAAACGCCGATTATGTAGTTGATATGGGGCCAGGAGCCGGGGAAGCCGGGGGTCAGGTTGTTTTTGCCGGTTCAGTGGACGAGCTTTTAAAAGATTCAGACTCCCTTACGGCTCTCTATCTCCGTAAGGAAAAGCAGATTGAAGTTCCCCGAAAAAGGCGGAAACCCAAGGGGAATTTTCTTCAAGTTACAGGAGCCAGAGAGCATAACTTAAAAAACATCACGGTTAAGTTCCCTTTGGGTTTGCTTATTTGTGTAACCGGTGTTTCTGGTTCGGGAAAGAGCAGTTTGGTAATTGATATTCTGGCTAAAGCTTTGAAAAAACATTTTTATTCTTCCTGGGAGGAACCAGGCGAGCATTTGAGGATTGAAGGATTGGAGCAGATTGATAAGGTAATTGAAGTAGACCAGTCTCCGATTGGTCGCACCCCTCGTTCCAATCCGGCAACTTACATTAAAGTTTTTGATGAAATCAGGAAAATTTTTGCTGAAGTTCCTGAAGCTCGGGTGAGGGGTTATAAGCCAGGAAGGTTTTCCTTTAATGTTCCCGGTGGTCGTTGCGATGCCTGTAAGGGCGACGGCACAATCAGAATTGAAATGCACTTCTTGCCTGATGTTTATGTTCCCTGTGATGTTTGCAAGGGTAAGAGATATAATCGGGAAACCTTAGAGATTAAGTTTAAAGGCAAGAATATTGCTGAGGTTCTGGATATGTCGGTGGAAGAAGCTCTTGATTTTTTTGGCCGCATCCCCCCGGTTGCTCGGAAACTTCAGACTCTTTACGATGTTGGTCTGGGTTATATTAAGCTTGGCCAGGGCTCTCCAACTCTTTCAGGAGGAGAAGCTCAGCGAGTCAAACTGGCAGCCGAGCTGGGGAAAAAGTCAACAGGAAGAACTTTTTATATTCTTGACGAGCCAACGACCGGTCTTCACTTTGATGATGTTAAGAAGCTCTTAAATGTGTTAAATCGCCTGGTCGATCAGGGAAATACTGTGGTGGTTATTGAGCACAATCTGGAAGTTATAAAAGTAGCCGACTGGATAATTGACCTTGGCCCTGAGGGAGGGGAAGCCGGTGGTTATCTTCTGGTAGAAGGACCTCCTGAAGAGATTATAAAGTGCGAAAAATCATATACTGCCCGTTATTTGCGGAAGATTCTAACTTCAAATTAGTTTTTTTGAGGGATTGAAGTATCAGGGCTCTCAGTTAAGTTAGTTAGAAGCGGAAGATCATTTTTAAAACTTTTCCAATTATAGTTAATGGGCCGCTTTTTCGATACTCGGCTATTTTTTGCGGCCATTTGACTTCGCCAAACTTTTCAAAGAAAACCAGACGGGAGAAGTCCAGGCGGGTGGGTGGAGAAGGATTTTCGGCTGGTTTGCCTACAGTTATTAAGCCAGCAATTTTGTATTCGGGCGGGATGTTTAATATCTTTTTAACCTTTTCTTCTTTAAAGGCGCCAACGAAACAGCTTCCCAGACCAAGTTCAGTTGCTTTGAGCATAATGTTTTGAGCAGCCAGAGCTACATCAATAAGGGCAAAGGAGCTTTTTTGTAAGTTTGCCAGGCAAACAATGATGGCTGGTGCTTCGCTTACATGGTGGGACTTAATAAAGTAAAATCGGGCTTGCTTTCCTATCTCTTGGCGAAGATTTTTGTCCTGAACTACGATAAACTTCCAGGGTTGTAAGTTGGCACCGCTGGGAGCCCAACGAGCAGCTTCAATCAGAGCTTTAATTTCGGTTTCGGTAAGGGGTTTATCTTCATAGGCTCTGATGCTTCTTCTTTTTAAAATTGCTTCCTGGAGTTCCATATTCTAAATGGTGAAAAAAGTTAAGGATAAAGTCAATAAAGAAGAGTTCTTTATCTAAGCCTTCCTATTAAATTTTGACCTTTTTAAGCCCGGCCTTCTTCAGAAGGAATTTTATTTAATGTTTTTTTAGAGCAAAAAAGACTAAAAATAATTAATTATTAGGGGCTTGATTGGATGCCGGTTACGCTTTCTTCAACATCAACCAGGCCATGGCCAAAGTAGAAGTCAAAACCCGGATCACCAAGGTCATCTGCGGTATTTTCCAGCAAAGATTTGACTTCTTGGGGGTCCCAGTAACCGTTTCCGTTTAAGTCGTAAAGAGGATTTATTGGTGTGGCTAGAACTTCAGCCACGGCTCCGCTTGCATGGGGAGCGGCCATAGAAGTGCCTGAAAGGGTGGCATACTTTGACCTTTTATAGGTTGAGAGGATATTTGTGCCCGGAGCAGACAAGTCTACTTCCGGACCGGTTGAAGAGAATTGAGCTAAATTGTCGCTGGAGTCAGTTGCTGAAACGGCAATGACCTCTGGATAGGCAGCGGGATAGGTTACGCTTCCTCCTGCGTTGTTACCCGCCGCCGCTACCAGAACTAGACCAGCTTGAT
>DAIRCJ010000039.1:0-13851 GCA_036796755.1 Candidatus Geothermocultoraceae bacterium
GTCGTGCCCGGGTAAGTAGTTGATTCCAGAGAAATGAGCTGCCCGCGTTTCAAATGCCGGGCAATTTCGCTGGCTGTATTGGTTATATAGGTCAGGTCTGGTTCCCGGTTGGGAGTAAGAGGAGTGGGGACGCAGATTATTATCGCTTCCTGCTCAGAAAGAAGATTCAAATCAGAGGTAGCCTTGAAGTTTCCTTGCTGGGCTTTGACTTCCTTATCAGAAATGTGTTTGATATAAGATTTTCCGCTATTTAATATTTTTACTTTGTTTTTATCTATGTCGAAGCCTGTGACCTTAAAGCCGGCTTTAGCAAAGGCGAGGGAAAGGGGAAGGCCGACATAACCCATCCCAATTATGCCAACCCTTGCTTTTTTGGCATTTATTTTTTTAAGAAAATTGTCAAGAGTTGAATTTGGCTGTTTTTGAGACCTGGCTTTCTTCAAAAATCTCATCCTTTCTTTTAAGTTTAGTATTATAACCTAAAATTCTACCTGAGTTGCGGAATGAAGGAGTGCAAATTTGTAATTTTATGATTTCCTTTTGTGTTTTATCTCTAAAACAACTTTCACTGCAGATTGCCCGTTCCTTTTAAATTTAAAAGAAGTTTTGAAGAGTAAGTAAATTTTGGCTTTTTCCAGTTTTTTTAAAAAATCCCTGTTTGCTTCATCCTTCCTGCTTTTTTTAAAGTCTGTGTCTGGCGGGGTTTAAGAGCCAGAAGGACCTGCCCTCCGTGCTCCCCGGGCTGAAAGAACCCATTAGAGCTTGTTTTTTTATTTTGACCAAAGCCATTTTCTAAAAATACTTTTCTTAATTGTCTTACTGTAGATTTAAAATTGTAGCCAGAAGCAATTAATTCAATTTTTCTGAAGGAGGTGGTTTGGTTGGAAAAAGGCAGGGTTAGTTGTCCTTTTTGTGGGCGTTCCTTTGAAATATCGGAGGCTCTTTATCGGGATATTGAAGCTGATTTAAAAGCTCATTATGAAAAAGAATATGAAAAAAGATTCAAAGAGGAACTTGAAAAGAAACAAGAAGAGTGGGAAAAGAAGGCCAGGGAAATAGAAGCTAAATTTAACGAAGAAAAGAAAATCCTGGAAGAAAAGATAAGAAAGGAGATAGAAGGAACTCAGTTAGAGAAGTTAAAGCTTCTGGAGGAACAGGCGAAGGAATACAAAAAGCAACTTTTTGAACAGCAGAAAAAAGAGCTCGAGTGGATTAAAGAAAAGGAGAAGTGGGAAAAAGAAAAGCAGGAAATGGAGCTGGAGTTAACCCGAAAACTTATCGAAGAACGAAAAAAAATAAACGAAGAAGCAGCTCGCCAGTTCGAGGAAAAATACCAACTTTTACTCGCTGAAAAAGACAGAGAGCTTAAAGAAGTAAAAGAACAGGTAGATGAGCTAAAAAGGAAAACTGAGCAAAAATCCCAGCAATTTCAAGGAGAAGTGCTGGAGGAGTTTCTGGAAGAGGCTCTCAGGAAAGAGTTTCCTTTTGACTTGGTTGAGCCGGTGAAAACTGGTCAGAAGGGAGCAGATATCATACAGACGGTGAGAACTCAGTATGGTCTGGTTTGCGGAAAAATACTCTGGGAAACTAAAAGAACCAAAAACTGGAGCGATGAGTGGATCGATAAGCTGAAAGATGACCAGAGAAAAGCCAAAGCTGAACTGGCAGTTCTGGTTTCCGAAGTTCTTCCCAAGGGGGTTAACCAGTTTGACAATATAAAGGGCGTCTGGGTTTCAGAGATACCTTTGGCGGTAAAACTGGCTGCCGTGTTGAGAAACTTTCTAGTTCAGCTGGCTCGGGAGCGCAAAACTCAGGAAGGCAAAGAAGAAAAAATGGAAATACTTTATCAGTATTTGACGGGACCCGAGTTCAAAAATCGCGTTCAAGCCATTATGGAAGCTTTTATCGGGTTGAGGAATGACTTGGAGGCAGAAAAAAGGGCTTTTGAGCGCTTGTGGGCTAAGAGGGAGAAGCAAATTAATCGGGTAGTAACCAATTTAGCTGGTTTGAGAGGCGATATTGAAGGGCTGGCTGGTCCTCTTCCTACAATAAAGGCTTTCGAGCTTCCCGATTCCAAAGAGGAGGATGAAGAGGAAGGTTAATCCAATGGAATGGCAAGCAAACTTTCTCTAAGCCCTTATCTTCCTTTTGAATACATAGTTTTTAAAATTTTTTATTTTTTTTACTGGTTTCTTTCTCTTTTAGCTTTTCCACTTTCCTGTGGTTTATAATTTTACGAAATCATTTTCCTTGATTGGAGTGAAAAAATTGAAGGTAGTTCATGTAGTTGGTGCTCGTCCTAATTTTATGAAAATTTCTCCTCTGATGGAGGAGATGGATAAATTTCCAGATTATTTTGAGCAAACCCTGGTGCATACCGGTCAGCATTATGATTTCGAGATGTCAGCGGTTTTTTTCAAAGAGCTTGAAATTAGAGAACCCGATATCCACCTAGAAGTTGGCTCGGGCACTCAAGCTCAGCAAACGGCTAAAATTATGCTGTCTTTCGAAAAGGTTCTTTTAAAGGGGAGGCCCGATTTGGTAGTGGTAGTCGGCGATGTTAATTCAACTTTAGCCTGTTCTCTAGTAGCCGCTAAACTTCTGGTACCCGTGGCTCACGTAGAAGCTGGTCTTCGTTCTTTCGACCGAACTATGCCTGAAGAAATCAATCGACTTCTTACCGACCAGATATCCGATTTTTTGTTTACCACTGAGCGCTCGGCCAATCAAAACCTTATTAATTAGGGTAGACCGGAAGAAAAGATTTTCTTTGTAGGTAACGTAATGATCGATACTTTAAAAAAACACCTGAAGAAAGCAGTCAAAGAGGAAGTTTTAAAACAGCTGGGACTGGAAGAAAACAAATATGCTTTGCCCACCTTACACCGCCCCTCAAACGTTGATGATCAGGAAGCAATCAGTCGGATTTTAAAAGCGCTAGAAAAAATTCAAGACTGGTTGCCGATTATTTTTCCGGTTCATCCCCGAACCGTCAGGCAACTGAAAGAATTTGGCCTGGATAAACATTTAAAAAAGCTAAAAAACCTTATAATTACCCAGCCACTTGGTTACCTTAGTTTTCTCAATCTTTTAGCTAATTCCCGAATGGTTCTCACTGATTCCGGAGGCGTTCAGGAGGAGACGACGATTTTAGGGGTTCCCTGCTTGACTTTGCGGGAAAACACAGAGCGCCCGGTTACAGTTACTGAAGGTACAAACTGTTTGGTTGGGACCGATACGGAGCTAATCGTCCAGAAAGCTGCAGAAATAATTGATAACAGATGGAAAAAAGGCCGGGTTCCTGAACTGTGGGATGGAAAGGCTGCTGAACGAATAGTCAAAGTGCTGATTCAGAAAATATCAAGTTAATTTTGGTTCAGGCAAAACCACTTTTTTAAATAGAATCTGAAATAAGTAGCGATTTAGTTATAGCTGTTTGTTTTTTTAATTTTTTCACCGACAAAAAAGCTCCGGGGTCTATTTCATAATGGGGCAAAGGGATGGTTGCTTTTTTGTCAATTGCACGGAGAATCCTATTTTAAATATAGTGTTTTTTTTGAAGGGCGCCAGAGCGGGTAAGAAGATTTTATAATGATAAAGAACCAAGTTTTAGAAAGGGAAGGTAAGGGTAAATTTGAGAAGCCTATTCTCATAGCGAAGTTGAGGGCAAGCTAATTCTCAAAGATTACTAAAAAGAGCTAAATTAAACCGCAAATCATCGCGATGGTATGAATCAGCGCAAGCAATTGGAGTCTTTAAAAAAGTAGGATAAAATTAACTCGCAAGTGTCCACGATGATATGAACCAGCGCAAAACTTAACATTTTAAGTCTTTTCTGGTAAAATAAGTTTAAATAAATGCCTTCAGGGCAGGGTGAAATTCCCGACCGGCGGTAAAGCCCGCGAGCTCGAAAGGGTTGAACCGGGGAAGTTCCGGTGCCGACAGTGAAAGTCTGGATGGGAGAAGGCAGGCTGATAAAAGTCAAGGCTTTCTCCCTTGACTTTTTTGTTTTCAGGAATAAGTTTTGGAAAGGAAACCGGGAAATGGTTGAGAAGTTTATGATAAGAGCCCTGAATTTAGCTAAAAAAGGGCTGGGACGAACAAGTCCAAATCCGGCGGTGGGAGCAGTCGTAGTTAAAGAAGGAAGGATAGTTGGCGAAGGCTATCACCGAAAGGCAGGTTTTCCTCATGCTGAGGTGGAAGCTTTAAGGAGAGCAGGGGAGCAGGCTCGGGAAGGAGAACTTTATGTTACTCTTGAACCTTGTTGCTTTCAGGGAAAAACCCCGCCCTGCACGGAAGCCATTGTTAAGTCGGGGATAAAAAAGGTTTACGCGGGAACTCTTGACCCTAACCCTCGGGTGAACGGAAAAGGTTTGGAAATTCTTCGGGAAAAAGGGATCGAAGTGGAAGCGGGTTTTTTAAAAGAAGAATTAATAGAGCTTAACGAAGCCTATTTTAAGTATATAACTACTGGTTTGCCTTTTGTTATTTTAAAAAACGCCCTTTCTCTAAACGGGAAAATAGGTTTAAAGAAGGAAAGAGCGGTTTTGTCGGGGGAAAAAGCTAAAAGGTTTGTTCACAGGTTAAGAGCTCTAACCGATGGAGTAATGGTTGGGGTAAACACAGTTTTGATTGACGATCCTTTACTTACCCCTCGCCACTTTCCTTTTCAGCCCAGAGGAAAAAGATGGGTGCGGGTTGTTTTGGACTCCAGGGGAAGGATTCCTCTTGACAGTCGCCTTGTCCAAACTGCTACTGATTTTGAGACCTGGCTGGCAACCACTCCTCAGATCCCAAAAACTAAAGTTAAGGCTTTAGAAAAAGCAAGTTTGAGGGTAGAGTTTTTTTCACCTGACCAAAGGGGTATGGTTTCTCTCAATGAGGTTTTAAAGAGGTTAGGAAAAGAAGAGATAACCTCTGTTTTGGTAGAAGGTGGCGGTATTCTCAACAGCTCTTTTTTTCTTAGTAATCTCTGGGATAAAGCAGTTTTCATTTTAACTCCAAACTTTTTGATAGGTAATTCTCTGGTTGATCTACTTTCAATGGATAGCCGAGTTTTACCAGATAAGTTGCGGTTGAAACTTCATCGGATAAAAAAGTTAGGGGAGGATCTGGCTTTAATTTTTTATCCTGAGAAGAAAGAACTTCTTGAAGGAAAAGAAGATGTTTACCGGATTAATTGAGGAACTGGGCAGAGTAAAAGAGATTAAAAAGAAAAGCGAGGGCTGGAAGCTAATGATTGAAGCTTCTTCAGTTCTTGATGATCTTAAAGAAGGGGACTCAATAGCGGTTGATGGAACTTGCTTAACTATCACCCGACTTTTTCCTAACGGCTTTGAAGTTGATCTGAGCCTTGAGTCTCTTAAAGTTACTAATTTTAGTTACTTGAAACCTGGGAAGATGGTAAACCTGGAAAGAGCTTTAAAGGTTGGTGAGCGGCTTGGCGGTCACATTCTTCTGGGCCATATTGATGCAGTAGGCCGGGTTGAGAACTTCCAGAAAAAGAAAGATTTTGCTCTCTTAACCATTGAGTATCCTGGGGCTATTGAGAGTTACCTGGCTTATAAAGGTTCAGTGGGAGTGAATGGAGTGAGCCTGACCATTTCTTCTCTTTTAAACCATTCATTTTCGGTTACTTTAATTCCTCTGACTCTGGAAAAAACCAACCTTTCTTATTTAAAAAGAGGAGACCTGGTAAACATCGAAACAGACATTTTAGCCCGCTATGTAGGGCGTCTTTTAGAAAAAAGCCAGAAAAGAAAAGAACAGAAGCTTAAAAAATTTCTAACTGATTATTTTGATTAAAGATGATTAGGGAGAGGTGGAAATATGCCTATAGCGACTATTGAAGAGGCCATTAAAGATATTCGAGAGGGCAAGATGGTTATTGTGGTTGATGACGAGAGTCGGGAAAACGAGGGCGACCTTGTGATTGCGGCCGAAAAAGTAACCCCTGAAGCGATTAACTTTATGAGTAAATACGGGCGGGGCTTGATTTGCTTTGCCTGCAACCCTCAGAGGCTGGACGAGCTTAAAATTCCTTTAATGGTCCCCCCTGACCTTAACACTTCTTCCCACGGCACAGCTTTTACTGTCTCCGTAGGAATAAAAGGAAGGATTACAACCGGAATTTCCGCTTTTGATCGGGCAGAAACCATTAAGGCTCTGGTAGATCCGAAAACTCGCCCTGAAGATATTCAAATGCCCGGGCACGTTTTTCCTTTGAGAGCCAGGAAAGGAGGTGTGTTAGAAAGAGCCGGCCATACCGAGGCTTCCGTTGACTTAGCCCGTTTAGCCGGGTTTTATCCAGCTGCTGTTATTTGCGAAATTATGGATGAGGACGGAAGAATGGCTCGTTTGCCCCGACTGGAACAAATAGCTCAGGAGCATAAATTGAAAATCATTACCGTGGCTGACCTAATTCGTTATCGCCGAAAGAAGGAGAAGCTGGTAGAAAGAATGGCTAAAGTTTTTCTCCCCACTCGCTTTGGTGAGTTTACTGCTGTTGGCTATAGATATCTACCTGATAGAAGTGAGCATCTGGCGCTGGTAAAAGGGAAGGTTGAAGGAAAACAAGATGTTCTTGTTCGGGTTCATTCTGAATGTCTGACCGGCGATGTTTTTCATTCTTTAAGGTGCGACTGCGGAAGTCAGTTAGAAAGAGCTCTGGATCTAATCAGTAAAGAAAAGGAAGGGGTTCTGGTTTATATTACCGGCCATGAAGGGCGAGGCATTGGTTTGCTTAACAAACTTAAAGCTTATGAACTTCAAGAAGCCGGCAAAGACACAGTTGAGGCTAATCTTGAACTCGGGCTTCCTGTTGACCTTCGAGACTATGGCGTTGGAGCTCAAATCCTGGTTGATTTAGGGGTAACCACTATGCGACTTTTAACTAACAACCCCCGAAAAATAGTTGGGTTGGAAGGTTATGGTTTACGCATAACCGAAAGGGTTCCTCTTTTTGGCGAAGTGAACCAGTTTAACCAAGGTTACATAGAGGCTAAAAAAAAGAAACTTGATCATGACTTTGGTAGCTTAGAAGATAATAAATAGTTAAGGAGGTATTTAAAATGAAAACTTTTGAAGGAAAACTGGATGCGCAAGGGCTTATGTTTGGCTTGGTCATCTCTCGTTTTAATGAGCTTTTGAGTAGCCGATTGCTGGAGGGTGCCCTGGATTGTCTTCGAAGACATAAAGCCAAAGAGGACGACATCGAGGTTTTTTGGGTTCCTGGCTCCTTTGAGATTCCACTAATGGTTAAATTTCTTGCTAGCCGAAAAAAGTACG
The DNA here is from genome assembly GCA_036796755.1 of Candidatus Geothermocultoraceae bacterium. Taxonomy (GTDB): domain Bacteria; phylum Actinomycetota; class Aquicultoria; order SKW223; family CALKMS01; genus CALKMS01. The sequence goes on from DAIRCJ010000039.1 coordinate 7,288, forward strand.
ATGCTTTAGTAGCTCTGGGGGTGGTTATCCGGGGTGATACTCCTCATTTTGAGTTTGTAGCGGCTGAGGCAATTAAAGGCATTGCCCGAGTATCAATTGAAAATGGGGTGCCTGTAGCTTTAGGGATTGTGACTGCTGACAATCTGGAACAGGCAATAGAGAGAGCCGGAACTAAAGCTGGTAACAAAGGCTGGCAGGCAGCTCAGAGTGCGATTGAGATGGCGAACCTTTTAAGCTCCATCAAGTAGTCTTTTAATTTTTCTGTCAAATTTTTTGTCAGGAAAGCACAAAATTCATCTCTTCCCAAAGATTTTTTCTCTGGAAAATTTTAACATTTACTTTAAAATTTAACCAATGACTAAACCAGCTATTCTTAATTCAGGTGAAGCTTTGCTTCTGGTAATAGATGTTCAAGAAGCCTTCAAAAAGGCTATCTCTGATTTCCATCAAGTTGAGAAAGGCATCTCTCTGGTGATCAAAGCTTTTAAAATAATACAGCAACCTATAGTTGTTAGCGAGCAAAATCCATCAAAGCTTGGGTTAACAGTGGAAAGTTTAAGAAAAGTTCTGGGCGAAAGTTACAGACCTTTTCCTAAAATGTCCTTTAGCTTGTTGAGAGACCCGGCTATTAGGGAAAATATTAAGTCAAGCCAGAGGAGGTCGCTTCTTTTAGCCGGAATTGAAACTCATGTCTGTGTTCTCCAAACTGCCCTTGATGCCCTGGAGGAGGGTTTTAAAGTGTTTATCCTGGCCGATTGCGTTTCTTCTCGCTTTACCTATCTTAAAGAGCTGGCTTTAAGAAGGATGGAGAGAGCGGGGGCGGTGATAACTTCAGCCGAGGTTAGCCTTTTTGAGCTGTTGAAAACAGCCGAAGCACCTTTTTTTAAATCAGTTCAAGCTTTGATTAAAGATTATTCCCGCGAACTCAACTTCGAATAGAATTTTTATAAGTAGTGGGGCAAAAAGGCGATACTTTTTAAATCAGAAAAAATTTGTTTTTTTTGTTTTATAATTTTTTTATGAAGAAACGGGCAATTAAGGTAGCGGTGATTGGCGGTAGTGGCTTTTCCCGTTCTGACTTTTTAAAAAAAGCCGAGAAACTTACGGTCAAAACTGATTATGGAGAAGTGGAAATCTTTAAAGGCCTGATAGGCAAGAATGAAGTTTACTTTCTTCCTCGTCACAAGGTTGGCCACAGTTTAGCTCCGGGAAAAATTAACTATCGAGCTAATGTAATGGCTTTAAAAAAGCTGGGGGTAGAGAGGATTCTGGCTACTTCAGCGGTGGGTAGTCTTAACTCCCTTTTTAATCCGGAAGAGCTTGTTTTTTTTGACAACTTCATTGATTTTACCCGAAACCGACCTTCCACTTTTTATGATCGAGAAGGCGAGGTCTACCATGTGGATGTGACTGAACCTTACTGCCCGGAGCTAAGGAGTTTGTTGATGGAGGCGGCTGGTGAACTGAATCTTAACTTTCACCCAGCGGCTACCTATGTTTGCACTGAGGGTCCCCGTTTTGAAACGCCGGCTGAGATAAGAGCTTTCCAGAAACTGGGCGGTGATGTAGTTGGTATGACTGGCTTGCCTGAAGTTGTGCTGGCGCGAGAACTTGAAATTTGTTACGCAGGCATTGGCTTGATAACCAATATGGCGGCAGGCATAAGCCAGGGAAGAATAACCGCTGAAGAGGTAGTGGAAGTTATTTTACGATTAGGCTCTCAAGTAGAGAAGCTTTTAGAAAAAGTCTTACCTTTAATTCCTTTAAAAAGGAAATGTCCCTGCGCCGCCGCTTTAAAAAATGCCAAAATGTAAACGAAAAGAAAAATCAGGGCTCTTCTAAAAACCCTTCTTTAGCTTTTGACCAAAACTTAATGCTTCTTCAATTACTTCGCTTTCGTCCAGTGTTAAGCACTTCCCGTTCTTTACCACAATTTTTCCATCAACAATTACTGTGTCAACATCGCTGCTTTTAGCAGCATAAACCAGATGAGAGTAAAGATCGTAGACAGGAACAAGGTGGGGCTTGTTGAGGTCAACAAGGATTATATCGGCTAATTTTCCAGGCTCTATGGACCCGATTAACTCCCTAGCTCCCAGAACTTCAGCTCCCCAGATAGTGGCCATTTTAACTACTTCTTTAGATTTTAAAAGGGAGGGCTCGTTATTCCAAAGCTTGTGAAGCCGGGCGGCTGTTGACATCTCTCCAAAAAGGTCCAGGTTGTTGTTACTAGAAGCCCCGTCGGTTCCCAGGCTGACTTTCACTCCCTTTTTAATCAGAGAGGGGACGGGGCAAACGCCTGTGGCCAGCTTTAGATTGCTTTCTGGGTTGTGAGAAACGCCGGTTTTGGTCTCAGCTAAAATCTCTAAATCTTTTTCTTCCAGCCAGTTGGCATGGGCCAGGCTGACTTTTTCTCCTAAAAAACCTATTTCTTTTAGGTATTCAACAGGAGTTAAACCCCACTCGTTTTTAGTTTTTTCCACTTCCCAGCTTTCCTCGGCTAAATGAATGTGGAGGGGCACCTGGTATTTCTCTGCCAGAGCTTTAGCTTTCTTCAAATGCGCTTTTGAGCAGGTATAAACTGAGTGGGGGGCCACTATCGGATGAATAAGGTTGCTTTTTCGATAGTCAAGGAGTAGCTTTTCAGCTCGTCTCAAGCCCTCTTCGGGGTTTTTGGAGATAGGAGTGGGAAAGTCAAGTAGACCTTCTCCCAGAAAAGCTCTCATCCCAATTTTTTCTATTTCTTCGGCCGCAGCGTCTTCAGCAAAGTACATATCGCAAAATGAAGTTATTCCCCCCTTAAGCATTTCCAGGCAGGCCAGGCGAATTGCTTTTCTAACAAAGTCCGGATTGACATACTTTGCTTCGGCTGGCCAGATATGGTTTTCTAGCCATTCTTTTAGAGGCAGGTCATCAGCCAGGCCCCTAAAATAAACCATAGCGGCGTGAGTGTGAGTGTTAATCAAACCAGGAAGAGCAAGCTTTCCCCGGGCGTCAAGGACTTTTTCGGCCTGAAAGTTTCTCTCAATTTTCTCTTTTGTTCCGACGCTCGCAATTTTTCGCCCTTTGATAGCCAGAGCGCCACTTTCAAAAAAGTCTTCGGTCTGGTTTAAAGTTAGAATGAAGCAGCCGCTCACAATTAAATCAACTTTCTCCATTTTTCCCTCCTTAATTAAGTGTTTGTTTCTATAGCTAAAAATCCTTCTGCCGTTTTTTTTCTAATTTTTTGAATTTCCAGATAAGCAAGGGTCCAGAAATTGGTAAGAAGTGTTCCGGAAACAGCTTTAAGAAAAAGCGACAAAAGAAAAATGAAAAGAATAAATAGCAGAAACAAAGGCGCCATCAGGTGAATAGAAAAGCTTTCTGAAGGCAGAGCAGCCAGGAAAAAACCCAAGCCAAAAAGGATCAGGATTAGCGGTAGAAGAGCAAAAAGAAGAACAAAACCAGCCATCAGAGAAATAATTAAGGAGATAAACCAGATTAAAAGGGCTTTTTTCCATTCAGCCAAAAAAATTTTAAAGCCGTGTTTAATCGCCAGGAGAGGATTTTCTTTTTCGATTACTACCTGACGGTGAACAAGTTCAGTGAGGATAGAGAGAGGAATGGAAAGAAGAGACAGAAGACCGATTAAGAGCAAGAAAAAAGATAAAGTTGAAAGAGAAGCCAGAGGCTTTTCTTCAATGAAGAAGACTGAAGCGATAACTCCGATTATCAGAGACGAAATTAAAAGTAAGTAAGGGAGCCAGATTATCCAGCCCGAGAGAACATAAGGAACAAGGTAGTTCAAACCGAAAAGGAATCCTTCTTTAAGGGTAGGGGTGTGCCCTTCCCGTTCTTCCTCTTCCACCAGTTTAATTAGAGCTGGCTTGGAAAGCCAGGTGATTATTTGAATAAAAAGAAGAAGCAAAAATAAAAGAAAGAACAAAATGAAAACGATTGCCCAATGCTCATAGAAAAACTGCCAGACTGAAAGAAGTGCTTTTTCTGCTTCTTTTTGAGCGTAAAGGGGAAGTTCAGGGCGGTCTCTAAAAAGAGAATCAATGTCAGAAAGGTTAAACCCTAAATTGAAATTAGGGAAGATATAGCCAGCCGGGGCAAAGAGCCCAAATACCCAGAGAATCTTATATTTCCAGGAAATCTCCCAGCTTTTTTTAACCAATTCAAAGTAGGGAAACTTCATATAAAAAGAATAACAAAAAGAATAGTCAAAAGAATAGTCAAAAGAAAAACTTGAAGGAAATTTTCGGGAAAAAAGTTTTTTAAACGCCCTGTTTTTTTGAAATTATTTTGCCTGGTCGCATTGATAAGAGGAAATATAATTTAAAAGGGTTTCTCAAAGGGAACAAATATTTCTTCTGAACTTTATGTTTTTCTTATCTTAAACTTGCTTTGCTCTGCTGAATAAGGATTTTTTCAAGCCGTTTTTTAGAGGATTGAGTTTTCGGATTATCTTTTTACTTTAAGTTTAAACAGTTAAACTAATTTTAGTAATGGGAAGAAAAGTTGTGATAATTGGTGGCGGTTTAGCTGGAAGTGAAGCGGCCTGGCAAGTAGCCAGTCGGGGTGTTGAGGTTGAACTGTATGAAATGAGACCCAAAAAGTTTACCCCGGCCCATCGCACGCCTTACTTCGCCGAACTTGTTTGCTCCAACTCCTTTCGCTCCAAAAACCCGGAAAAAGCGGCCGGGCTTTTAAAGGAAGAAATGAAGCTTTTAGGGTCTTTGATTATAAAGCTGGCTGAAGAGTCCAGCGTTCCGGCTGGCCAGTCACTGGCGGTTGACCGTGTGCTATTCGCTCAAAAAGTAACTCAGACTTTGGAAAACCATCCAAAAATAAAAATAATTAGAGAGGAGATCACTGAAGTTCCAGAAGAAAGACCGACAATCATTGCCACCGGGCCTTTGACTTCAGATGCTTTGGCTTCCAGCCTGGTAAAACTTACCGGTAAAGAAACTCTTTACTTTTATGATGCGGCTTCGCCAATAGTTTTAAAAGACACCATTGATATGAGTAAAGTTTTTGAGGCTAATCGTTATGGGAAAGGGGAAGGCAGCTACCTGAACTGTCCTATGAGTGAAGAAGAGTATCGAGTTTTCTGGCAGGAACTGGTTAAAGCTGAAAGGGTTAAGCCGCGAGAATTTGAGAAGGAATTATACTTTTCTGCTTGCCAACCTATTGAGGAGGTGGCAAGAAGAGGAGAAAAAGCGCTGCTTTTTGGATGCCTCAAACCCGTCGGTCTGATTGATCCCCGCACTGGAAAACGGCCTTATGCTGTGGTTCAACTTCGACAGGACAATTTAAAAGGAAATCTTTTTAGCTTGGTTGGCTTCCAAACCAGCCTAAAATGGTCAGAACAGGAAAGGGTTTTCCGCCTTATTCCCGCTTTAATGAAGGCCGAGTTTGTTCGCTATGGAGTGATGCACCGCAATACTTACCTCAATTCACCCCTCCTTCTTAATCCCACCCTGGAGTTTAAAGATTTTGCCGGGCTTTTTCTAGCTGGCCAGATCAGCGGAGTTGAAGGATATATTGAGTCGGCAGCTTCAGGTATTGTGGCCGGCATAAATGCTCTGGCTTATCTTGAGGGAAAAGAAAGGGTAGAACTCCCGACCACTACGGCTCTTGGTTCTTTGCTTCACTATATCGCCTTTGCTGAGCCAGAAAACTTTCAACCCATGCATGTTAATTTTGGCCTTTTGGAACCTCTCCCTGGAGCTAAAAAAATACCGAAAAAGAAAAGGCCCGAAGCTTATTATCGGCGAGCTATAAAAGAATTGAAAAAATTTAAAAGTAGAATCTCTTTGTTTTAGTATTTCAAATTGTCGGCGGGTTTTACCTTAGGATTAGTTGGGGGTTCTTAAATAGCTTTAGATTTTAGAAAAATAAAGGCTTAATTTATAATTTGGTTGTGAAAGATTTGAAAAAAAACAAAAAAGATTTAAAAGAGGAGCCCGAAAAGGGGCGCGTTGCCCAAAAATTAATTAATGAATTCATAAGCTATCTGGCTTTAGAGAAAAGGTATTCTTCAGAAACTATCCGGGCTTATCGTAGTGACCTTAACCAGTTTGCCGATTACCTTGCTCGGGCAAAATTATCAATAAAAAAAATAAATCCTTTGATTTTAAGAAGATACCTGGCTTACCTTCACCTTCGAGGAAAAGTTCAAGGAGGATATGTGGAAACCACAATGGCTCGAAAAGTAGCCTCTCTCCGAGCTTTTTTAAACTACCTGGCGGAGAAAGAAGTTCTGCCCTCAAGCTATGAGGTTTTTCTACCTTTTCCAAAATTAAAAAGAAAGCTCCCGGAAATTTTAAGCTCCAGTGAGCTGGAAAAATTAATCAGTTTGATAAAACCGGGAAAACCAGCTGCTTTTCGCGATCGCGCCTTAATTGAAGTTCTTCTGGGAGCTGGTTTAAGAGTTAGTGAACTGGTTTCTCTGAATCTAAATTCTCTGAATTTTGACCGTAAGGAAATAAGGGTAAAAGGCAAGGGCGGAAAAGAAAGGGTGGTGCCTTTAAACAAGGAAGCCGAAGAGGCTCTAACCGATTATCTTTCCCGAGCTCG
>DAIRCJ010000040.1:0-13783 GCA_036796755.1 Candidatus Geothermocultoraceae bacterium
GTTCACTTCAGCGGGTTGAAGCTTGAAGCGTTGGGCTAATCTTTGAACGACAGGGGGGTAATTATTCAAGCTGTTTTCAGCCATTACTACTGTTCCGCTAGCAACCAGGCCTAAAAGCACCACGAAAGCTAAAGCGGAGATCCAAAACGCTCTCTTTTTCATCTACTACACCTCCTTTTCACCAAATTGCTCGTTTACCAGCTGGTAAAAACAAGTTTAAACTTCTCAACTGAAAAGAAACTGAAAAATTTAAAAAAAGGAAAAATTTTTTAAACAGATTTAACTGGAAAGACAACTCTAAAAGTTGTTCCCTGGCTAACTCGGCTTTTTACTTCTATTTTGCCCTGATGGGCCTGGACAATTTTTTTGGCTATGGGAAGGCCCAGGCCATATCCAGGCACCTGAACTTTAGATCGAGATGGGTCAGCGCGGTAAAATCGGTCAAATATACGAGGAAGGTCTTCTTCGAGAATCCCTACTCCGGTGTCTGACACTTCCAGAACCACACTTCGGGAGCTCGGGTAGGTTTTAATTTTCACTTTACCGCCAGCCGGCGTGTACTTAACCGCGTTATCAAGTAAGGTTAAAATTACCTTTTCCAGACTTTCTTTGTCTCCCAAGTAAAGTGCCTTAATTAACTCCTTCTCAACCGTAACTCCCTTTTTCTCGGCTAAAGATTTAATTTTTTGGTAAGCATTCTCGGCAAGTTGAGCTAAGTCAACTTCAGAAAAAACCTTTCTAGTTTCCGTTTGAGAAGCCTGCGCTAAAGTCAAAAGGCTAGAAGTCAAAGACTCAAGATTATCAACTTCTTCCAAGCTTTCTTCTAAAACTTTCCTTGCTTGTTTTAAGTTAAGCTTTTTATCCCTCAAAGCAACTTCAATGGTGGTTTTCAAAGCAGTCAAAGGAGTTCTTAATTCATGTGAAGCGTCAGTGACAAATCTTTCCTGCTCTTTCATAGCCTTTTCGATGGGCTCTAAAGTCTGGCCAGCCAGAAAATAACCAGCTGCTCCAGCCAGAAGCAAAATTAAGCCGTTAGCATAGAAAAGGATTACCAGAACTCTTCTTTTAGCCGCCTGGAGGTGCTCTTCTAAAAAAGGAAAAACGAGTGGTTCTTGAAAATGAAACCTCATCATTTGCCGATGCATTCCTCGTTCCACAGAACTGAATCTTCTCTCGAGCTCGAAACTTACCCCCCGATAAATAATCAAGCTAAAGAAAAAACTGATAAGCATAATTATCAGAAGGTACCAGAGAGTTAACTTTAAGCGAGCCGAACGAAAAAGATTCACCTTTTATTCTCCCAGTCTATAACCAAAACCCCTGATAGTATGAATTAAAGGGAGGCGGTCTTTAAAGGGTCGGTCAATTTTTTTCCTCAGAGAACCAATGAAAGCCTCCACAGTATTAGGAAGGATATCGGCATCAAAATCCCAGACATGACTGATGATCTGGTCTTTGGTAACTGTCTTTCCTTGGTTTCTCAGAAGATATTCTAAAAGGGCAAACTCTTTTTTAGAAAGCTTAATTGGCTTTCCCGACCTTTTAACCTCAAAACTTAAAGTGTCCAGAGTAAGGTCTCTATAAGTTAAGACGGAGGGTAAAGTTTCTTTTGGTCTCCGAATTAAAGCTCTAACCCGGGCTAAAAGCTCTACAAAAGAGAAAGGTTTAACCAAATAATCATCAGCCCCAGCGTTTAAACCCTCCACTTTTTCCTGGACCTGGCCTTTAGCTGTCAGTATTAAGATGGGGGTGTGAACTCCTTCCTGACGCAATCGGCGGCAAATTTCCAAACCGGAAAGTTTTGGTAGCATTAGGTCAAGAACTATAACATCGTAATCTTCAGTAACTGCCAAGTCATATCCATATTCCCCATCATAAGCAACATCAACAGCAAACGCTTCTTGCTCCAACCCTTTCTTAATAGAATTGGCTATTTTGTGCTCATCTTCAATAACCAGAACCCTCATAGAAAAATATTATCGCAGACTTCCTGAAAAAAAGCTGAAAATCTTCTCGCTTCTTTATAAGATTAAAAAGGGAAGTTTCCCCTTTTTGGATAGTCCCGTTACTCACGTTCCCTTTTCTCTTATCCTCCTTCAGGATAAGGTGGGTCGGGGGATTTGAAAAACCTCGGGGTCTGACCTCTGCATCAGAGCATTCCTGCCAGCGAAGTCCGACCCCGAAGGTGAAGGAAAACCTTTCCCTAATCTATTTTTTTGAACATTTTTTTAGGAGCACCGCAGATGGGACAGGTATCAGGAGGTTCGTTTTCCACTGTATTACCGCAGACCTGGCAAACATAGTAGTCAACTTCCTCGTTTTTGCCCAAATTTTCCAGAGCTTTTTTATAAAGTTCGCCGTGAACTTTCTCTACAGCGTTTGCCAGCTCGAAGCTCCTCTTAGCTTCCTTATTCCCTTCAGCTTCCGCTTCTTCTATCATCTTCGGGTACATCTTTTGAAACTCGTAGGACTCACCGTTTATAGCCATTTCCAGATTCTCCCGGGTTGATTTAACTTCGCCCAACTCCCGTAAGTGATTTAAAGCGTGGATGGTCTCGGCTTCCGCAGCCGCCCGAAAAAGGCGGGCAACTTGAGGATAACCTTCCTCCTCAGCCTTCCGAGCAAAAGCCAGATACCTCCGGTTGGCCTGAGACTCGCCAGCAAAAGCCTCCTTTAAGTTTTTTTCAGTATTTGACAAATCAATCACCTCCCGTTTTGATAAATTTAAAATTAACAAGGGCTCCTTCCCTCCCCAGATTTTTACGACTTCCAGAGGCCATGAAGGTTGCAGTACTCTCTGGCAGTTACCTCAGCTGCTTCAATTAAGAAAACAGCTTCCGGAGCTTGACCGGGTTTGAGGAACTCCCGATAGGCTTTCCCATCAGCAATCAACTCTATCCATTCAATATAGTGTGAGTTCTCCATTGGATGAGGCATGCTTCCCACTTTTACTCGATAGCCGCCTTCAACTTTTTCCAGAACTGGAACATGCTTTTCTACTGCTGCCTCAACCGTATTTGCCTCATAAAGCTCCATTGGCTGATTGCAACAAACCAGCTGGCCAACTCCTTCATGAATGACCTCAACTATATTTCCGCAGACTTCACATTTATAAACTTGCAAGCGCTGAGTCGCCATTTTCTCACCTCCTTCCCTTTTTTTCTTTGCTCTGGCATTCAAAACAAACTCCGTAAAAACTCACCTGAACGCGATTTACCTTGAACCCTTTTACCTCGCGGCCTTCAAAAGGTAAATCCAGATCCACCATTAGATCCTTCACTTTTTTACAGGAAGAACAAAAAAAATGATGATGAAGCTTAAGGTCGGGGTCAAATCTTCTCCTTTCGGGGTCAATCTCCAGTCCCTGAACCAGACCTTTTTCCTCCAGTGTTTTCAGAATATTGTAAACAGTGGCAAAAGAGACCGTGGGAAATCTTTTCTTAACAAACTTATAAACATCCTCAGCCGAAGGGTGATTCTTGTTGCCCTCCAAGTATTCCAGAACTGCCAGCCTTTGAGGGGTCAATTTAATCCCTAACTGCCGATAATCAGTAATCATTTTTTTCTCCTTCTTATTATTAAATAATAACAATTTTAATCTAAAAAGTCAATAAAGCCTGAACGAGTGGTTTCAGAAAAGGGTTTTTTTAAAAAAAATTTTTGCTGGTGGAGACGAGGGGAATTGAACCCCCGACCTCTACCTTGCGAAGGTAGCGCTCTCCCGCTGAGCTACGTCCCCAAAAAAGTCCTCAAAAAAACTAACTACAAGTCAAATTATTTAAAGCTAATTCCTTCAAAGTTTCAACCAGGCCGCGGGTGTTGTATTCTTTAGCCACTGCTTCCACCTGGTAACCAGCTTCTTCAACAGCCCGAGCGGTAACCGGACCAAGGCAGACTACTTTCAAGCCGGCTAACTTTGCCGGGTCAACTTTTCCCTCCAGCAAGCGATAAAAGTTTTTAGCCGTGGAGGCGCTGGTAAAAGTGACAACATCAACTCCCTTATCCAGCTCTTTTAAAAACTCTTCTAAATAGTCGGAGCAGATAAGAGTCTCATAAACCACCAGAACTTTAACTTCTGCTCCTCTTTTTTCTAACTCTTCCACTATGAGTTCGCGAGCAACCTTTGCCCGGGGAAAAAGGATTTTTTTGTTTTTTAAATCCAGAGCTGCAAAAGCCTCAACCAGGCTTTCCCCTACTGCTTTTTCTGGCTCCAGGTCAACCCGCACTCCTTTTTCTTTGAGTGCCTCTTTAGTGGCTGAACCAATAGCTGCTACCTTCACTTTATCAGGAAAACTCAACCCAGAATCCTCCAGGAGGCCAAAAAAATACTTAACGGCATTCCCGCTGGTAAAAATAGCCCAATCGTAAAGAACAAGTTGTTCAAGCTCATTTTTATACTCAGGTTCAACTACGGGTGCGGTCTTAATTGTGGGAAATAAAATCACTCTGGCTCCCTCTTTCTCCAGCTTTTCTTTTAGACCCCGGGCTTTCTCCAATTCCCGCGTTACAACCACACGCAAACTTTCAAGAGGCTTTAACTTTTGGCTACTCTTCATTGGCTCTTCTAATCTCCTCTAAAATTTCTCGGCCACCTGAATCAAGCAACTTTTGGGCAATCTCCCGGGCTAAATCGGTAGCTTTCTCCAGACTGCTTTCCCCTCTCTCCCTGATTAATCTCTTGCCGTCTAAGGAAGCCACCATTGCCTCAAAAATAAAGGTTCCATTTTCAGAGCGACCATAAGCTCCTACCGGAATCTGGCAACCACCTTCAAGCTCTCTCATCAAAGTCCTTTCAGCTTCCAAAGCTACCCGCGAAGAAAAATCATCAAGATAGCTAACTATTTCTCTTATTTCTTCATCGTCTTCTCTTACTTCAATAGCTAGGGCTCCCTGCCCAACAGCCGGAAGGGTAATATCAGTTGATAAAACCTCGGTTATTTCACCTTCAAAACCCAACCTTTTTAAGCCAGCCAGAGCGAGAATCATCCCATCGCACTGGCCTTCGCTCATTTTTCGCAAGCGAGTATCAAGATTTCCCCGTAAGTCAATAAATTTTAAGTCCGGCCGAACTCGCAAAAGCTGAGCTTTCCGCCGCAAGCTGCTGGTACCAATGACTGCTCCTTCTGGCAAATCGAAAAACTTCAATCCCCCCCGGGAAATTAAAGCGTCAAAGGGGGGCTCGCGTTTGGTAAAAGCCCCGATTAGCAAGCCCGAAGGCAACTCGGTAGGAACATCTTTGGCGGAATGAACCGCTAAATCTATTTCTTTTCTCTGGAGAGCTAACTCAATTTCCTTAACAAAAAGCCCCTTACCCCCGATCTTAGCCAGTGGGGAATCTAAAATCTTATCACCGGTAGTCTTGATTCTTCTAATCTCCACTTCCAGACGAAATTTCTCTTCAATTTTTTCCTTCACCCAGTTGGTTTGCCAGAGAGCCAGCTTGCTTCCCCGAGAACCAATAACTATTCTTCGCACTTTTCTTCCTTTTCGGTTAAATCAAACAGAAAACGAAGAGCCTCAATATAGTTATAACCGTCTTTTTCATTGACAACCTCTTTGAGTTTCAAGGTTGGGGTATGAAGAAACTTGTTCGTCAGGCGATGAACCACAATTTTTACTTCTTCTTGGTCTTTCTTGGAAAGGTGGGACATCTTTTTAAGAAAAGTTTCCAGTTCTTTCTCTTTAATCTCTTCAATTCGCCGCCGGAAAGAGCGCAGTATGGGAACAATTTCCAGAGTTGAAAGCCAGTCAAAAAACTCATCAACCTCGCCCTCAATAATTGACTCGGCTTTTTTAGCTTCCTTTTCCCTTTCTTTTTTATTGCTTTCCACCACCTGCTCAAGGTCGTCAATATCATAAAGGAAAACATTATAAAGGTCGCCAACCGAAGGCTCTACATCTCGGGGAACAGCTATGTCAATGAAAAAGAGGGGACGGTTTTTTCTTTTCTTCATTACTTCAGCAACTTTTTCCTGGGTTACCACAAAGCCGGGGGCACCAGTTGAACTTATTACAATGTCCGCTTCGGTCAAACAGTCTCTCAGCTGATCAAAAGAGAAAGGCTGGCCACCAAATTTTTTAGCCAGCTCAACCGCTCTCTCATAAGTGCGATTAACTACATAGATAGATTTGACTCCGCAATCAAGGAGGTGAACCACAGTCAGTTCTCCCATCTCTCCCGCTCCAATAATCATTGCTTTCCGCCCGGATAAATCTTCAAAAACATTTTTGGCCAACTGAACGGCAGCGTAACTTATAGAAACGGCAGCTTCACCAATGCTGGTTTCTGTTCGCACCAGCTTACCAACTTCCAAAGCCTGACGAAAAAGCCGATTAAAAATAGTTCTGGTCGCTCCGGAATCCAGAGCCAGTTCATAGGCGTCTTTTATTTGCCCGAGAATTTGAGCCTCCCCAACCACCATTGAATCCAGGCTGGAAACCACCCTTAAAAGGTGGTGAACTGCAGCTCGCTCCGAAAAAAAATAGAGATAAGGTTGGAAGGATTTAACATCCAAACCCCGATTGGCAGCCAGAAATTTGATTACCTCTTCCTTACCTTTCTCCTCTGAAGTGCAAACAAAATAGATTTCTGTTCGATTACAGGTAGAAACAATAACGGCTTCCGAAAGGCAGTCGGAAGAAAGCAAATCCTTCAAGGCGCTTCCCTGTTCGGCTTCGGGAAAGGAAAGTTTTTCCCGAACTTCAACCGGTGCTGTTTTATGGCTTAAACCCAGAACGACTATCGGCATTTATCACCATTGAAATGATTAAGCTTAAGACTTTAAACCTTCCTTAATCAAAAGCCCTTCCCATAAGTATGAATACTGGGAAGTAAATAACTTATAAAGTAAGTTATTATTGAAGCCAGAAAACCAAGAATAGCAAGATAACTGGCGTTTCTTCCCCGCCAGTTCAAAAACTGGCGGCTGGCAATATAAAACCCGTAAATTAAAAACATTCCCAGGGCACCAGTTTGTTTCGGGTCCCACTGCCACATCTTACCCCAGACTACCTTAGCCCAGACCATCCCGCTTAAAATCAAAACACCGGTAAAAATCGTTCCCACCACTACAAACTGATAGCAAAGATTATCCGCCGTCTCCAGAGAAGGGAGCTTTTGCCAGAAAGGAGAAAGGGACTTGCTTTTCAAGCGATACTCCTGCAAAAGGTAAGTTATAGCCATCAAAGTAGCAATGGTAAAAGAACCATAAGCTATCAAAGCGCAGGTAACATGAACGGTAACCCAGAAAGATTTTAAGGGGCCGGGAATAGCTGAAACCTCCTGATAGCTGTGCCAGGCATAAAGCAAAATAGCCACCGAGATGGGTAAAGCAAAAACACCAATATAGCGAATGCGAGGAGAGCGATGAGAATAAATCAACTCCACCGCAAGATAGATAGCCAGAATGGCAAAAGCATAGAAAATGCGGGCCATAAAGGGACCGGAAAAAGGGTGAAGCCTGAAAGTTAACCACTCAAAAGCCAGGATTAAAAAAAGAGAAAAAAAAGCGATTAAAGTAAAGGCCGAAGCTATCCTCTGCTGGTAAACTTTCTCAACTTTAGCAAAGAAGTTTTTAATGTAAAGAAAAGAAGCAGCCCCACCGAAAACAATAGCCAACCAGAATAAAAAAGTTATCTCAACCTGTTCCATAGTTTTTAGCCTGAACTCAATTATACCATCTAATCGGTTATTTTAAATAAACTTCTGTTGCTCTCTTTTAACCAGTTAGCTAAAAAAGCGTAGCTTAAAAAAACCAGAGCCGTGATTATCTCAAAAAGAATTTTCATCAGAGGGGAAGGAGAAGAACCGATAGCATTCTCAGGGTGAAAAACATTTTTAGCACTAAACACTGTTATAATCAGGGAAAAACCAATTAGGATGGTAGAAATTTTAAGAAAAATCTTTGAAGGTTTAAACTCGTAAAGCACCAGAACAAGCAGGATTAAAAAGGAGTAAACAACTGCCAGCATAACCTTCGGCTCCTGGAGAAGGAAACCTCCCCATAAAGCTTTCATAATGTAGGCTCCCAGGAGAGACTGGATAAACCAGAAAATAATTGCTACCGTCTGCAGGCTACTAACCCAGCTGGTTAACTCTTGACGCCAGAAAGAAAACAGACTTATAAGGGCCGCCAGAAAGAAAAAATAGGCAGCGTTGCGAGCAATAGAGGCATGGAAATAAATTACTTTAACCCAGTTATGGATGGTCTTTTCAGCCGGGACCAGAAGAGAAAAAACGCCCGCCAGTATAAGGAAAATCCAGAACAACCACCAGCTAAAAAAAGCCTTTTCCTTTCTTAATGCCTTATCAGTTGCCACATTCTTCTCCTTCACCTTTTAAAATTTCTATTCCGTGCTTTAAAGCCGGCAAAACCACTTCAAAATTTTCCACCGCTCCTTTCACACTTCCCGGAAGATTAATAATTACGGTTTTTTTTCGGATTCCAGCTAAAGCCCGAGAAAGCATCGCCGTTGGAGTTTTCTTCAAGCTTTCAGCCCGCATCGCTTCAGCCAGCCCGGGAGCTTCCCTTTCCAGCACCTCTTTTGTTGCTTCCGGAGTCACATCTCGAGGGGAAAAACCCGTCCCCCCAGTGGTCAACGCCAGGTCGGCTAAGCCACTGTCAGCAATTTCCTTGAGTTCTTTTTTTATCAGTTCCTTCTCGTCGGGAAGAACTTTATAATAAACAATTTCCCCTTGATTTTGATTAACTATTTCCTCCAGGGCAGGGCCGCTTTTGTCTTCCCTTTTACCTTTATAACCCTTATCAGAAATGGTTAAAATGGCTACTTTTACTCCTTTTAGCAAACAAAATCCCTTCCTCAAGCTTATTTTTATTTACTTTTCTCCTCTTTTAGAGCTTCTATCCTGTCTCCTGCTCTTACCCAGCCACCCTTTAAAACGCGGGCAAAAATTCCTTCCCGGGGCATTACGCAATCTCCTGCTTGATAGTAAATGGCACACCTGGTATGACAAACTTTACCAATTTGAGAAACTTCGAGCAAGACTTCCTGGCCTATTTTTAAGCGAGTGCCAACCGGAAGAGAAAGCAAATCCAGTCCCGAAGTAGTAATATTCTCGGCAAAGTCACCGGGACCAACCTTTAAACCCATCTTCTTCATTTTTTCAATGCTTTCCAGAGCCAGCAAGCTAACCTGACGGTGCCAGTCAGCCGCATGAGCATCACCTTTAAAACCACGCTCTTCAATCAAAAAACCTTCGGCAACCGGCTTTTTACGAACGCTTTTTTTGGCGCTTATATTAACCGAAACAACCTTGCCTTTACCAGTAGAAATCGCCACTCTTACCTCCTTTCTTCTCTTTGAGATGAATATCAGTGATAATCATTCGCTTATCCACCGCCTTACACATATCATAAATTGTCAGGGAGGCTACAGCGACTGCGTTCAGAGCTTCCATTTCGACTCCGGTTCTATCTAAAGCCTTTACTGTTGCCAAAACCTTTAAGGCATTTTCACCTTCCAGTGCTTC
The DNA here is from genome assembly GCA_036796755.1 of Candidatus Geothermocultoraceae bacterium. Taxonomy (GTDB): domain Bacteria; phylum Actinomycetota; class Aquicultoria; order SKW223; family CALKMS01; genus CALKMS01. Next base: position 9,491 of record DAIRCJ010000040.1, read on the forward strand.
AATCTGGACATCAATATGAGTCAGGCGAAGAGGATGGCAAAGAGGTATTAGTTCGGAAGTTTTTTTAGCCGCCATTATCCCGGCTAAACGAGCGGTAGCCAGAACATCCCCCTTGGCGATTTTCCCTTCAACAACCATTTTTAAGGTTTCAGCCGACATTAAAACCTTTCCGACTGCTCGGGCTGTTCTTTCGGTCTCTCCTTTCTCACTTACATCAACCATCCGAGCCTTTCCTTTTTCATCAAGGTGAGTAAGTTTTTTTTCTTTCATCCTCCAACCTCCCTCAACCCTTTTCCTTTAATTTTGCCTTTGGCTTTCTGGCGGCTCTCGGGCTTCTCAGCCAGAGCTTTGGAAATAAGTTGCTTTATCTCCTCGTCAGTTGCTCCCTGGCGAAGAGGAGTTCTTAAATCGACTGACCAGTCGGAAAAAAGACAGGGTTTCAGTTTTCCGCTTGCCGAGACTCTCAAGCGGTTACAGGAAGAGCAAAAATGTTCAGTGTAAGGGCAGATAAAACCAACCGTTCCTTTCATCCCCCGAAGTCTATAATATCGGGCCGGACCCGAACCCTGAGGCGGACTTGTTTCTTCAATTAAACCGTAAGCCGAAAGGCGCAATCGCGCCTCGGTGCAGGAAACAAAACGATCTTCAACTGGAGAAAACTCCATCAACTCAATAAAGCGAATATGAACTGGAAGCTTGTTAGCCAGCTCAATAAAGGGATTTAAATCATCGTTTATGCCTTTCAGCAAAACCACATTAACTTTAACCGGAGAAAAACCTTTCTTTACTGCTTCTTCCAGCCCCCTTAAAACTCGATTCAAGTTCCCCCCACCTGTAATTTCAGCGTATTTTTCGGCATCCAAAGTGTCAAGGCTGATGTTTAAACGCCTTAAACCCGCCTCCCAAAGTTCATCGATAAAATGAGAAAGTAAAACTCCATTGGTAGTCAAAGAGACATCCTCAGAACCGTCAAGGTCAACCACTGACTTAATAAACTGAGAAAGGTTTTTTCTTAACAAGGGCTCTCCACCGGTAATCCGAAAGCGAGTAATACCCATTTCTAAAGCCAGCTTAACCAGCCGTAAAAGCTCTTCGTAGGTTAGTATTTCCTCGGGAGGCAAAAAAGAAAATTCTTTCTGGGGCTGACAGTAAAAACAGCGGAGATTGCAGCGGTCAGTTACGGAAACTCTCATATAATTGATTTTTCGATTAAAACTGTCTCTCATTTCACCACTCCACCAGATGAACTTTTACTTTCTCGCCGGCGGAGAGGTAATCAACCTCAGCCGGAATTAAAGCCAGACCATTGGCCTGAGCCAGCGTTTTTAAAATCCCTGAGCCCTGCAAACCAACGCTTTCCGCCCAGAACTTTCCTTCTTCAAATGTAATTTTCACCCGCAAAAAATTAAGTCGTCCTTTTTTCTTTTTGACCTCATGCTTGATTATCGCTTCAATCTCCTGAGGTCGAAAATCGCTCTGACCACTGAGAAGCTTTAAGAAAGGCCGAACATACTCTTCAAAAGAAATAGCCACTGCGCCGGGGTTGCCGGGCAAACCAAAAAGATAAGCTCGCTTGCCTTCTTTCTCGTAAACATAAAAAGCTAAAGGCTTGGCTGGTTTTTGAGCAACCTTCCAGAAAACTTTTCGGGCCCCCAGCCTTTCAAAAGCTTCTTTGACCAGGTCGTAATCGCCCATTGAAACTCCACCAGTGGTTAAAACTAGGTCACATTCTTTTACCGCTTTTTTTACCAGTTTAACTGTTTTTTCCAGGTTATCGCCGACCGTTCCATAGTCAAAGGAAAGGGCGTTAGCCGAAGCAATTTGAGCCCTTAAAGCGTAGGAGTTGCTGTTTCTAATGAAACCTGGCTTCAAAGGCTGGTCAACCTCCAAAAGTTCACTTCCGGTAGCAATAACTCCCACCTTCGGCTGAAAAAAGACTTTAACCCGGGAAAAACCAAGAGCCGCTAAAAGTCCTATTCGGGGAGAGTTTAAGAAAGTTCCCTTTTTTAAAATCAGCTCCCCTTCTTTAACATCCTCACCAGCTAACCTAATATTTTCCCCTTCTTTTACCTTTCGAGAAACAGCAATCTGGAAAGGCTTTTCTTCCACCTCTTCCCGGGGGATTACCGCATCAGCCCCTGGTGGAATGGGGGCACCGGTCATAATCCTCGCTGCCTCTCCTTTCTTTATCGGAAGGTGTTGAAAGTTGCCAGCTGCTTCCTCGCTTACCAGGCTCAAAAAAACCTTTTCGCCTTCTTTAGTGTCTTCGCTTCTTAAAGCATAACCATCCATAGCTGAATTGTTAAAGGAAGGCAGGGAATGAGGAGCAAATAAGTCTTCGGCTAAAACTCGCCTGAAAGCTTCTTTAAGGCTTACTTCCTCTTCTCCTAAAACTTTAGCTTCTTTAAACACCAGTTTCTGAGCTTTTTCATAACTTATCATCCGACCTCCTTTAATTCAGAATCAAGGGCACTGGAAGCGCGCACAGCGGTAGCTTTCACCCCAGCCCAAACTTTTTCTCCTTCAGCCAGTCCCAGCTCTTCCCAGGCAGCCTGAGTGAGGCTGGCCTTCAACAAGAAGCCACAGTCAAGTTCAAGCTGAAGCAAACGTCCAAAAGAATGAAATTTTAAAATTTTACCTGAAAACCAGTTCCGAATACTGCTTTGAAGTTTTTCCCGAGCAATCAGAACATCTTCCGGTTTAATAAAGAGCAAGGTCTCTTCACCTTCTTTAGCCGCCTGACCCCTAGCCAAAATCTCCCTTTCTCCCACCCTGACGGTTAGAAGACTATCCTTTTTTTCTTTTACCACTCCTTTTAAAACTGTCTCAGCTCCAACCAGGCGAGCCACCTCTGAATTCACCGGATAATTAAAAACTTCCTCAACCTGCCCTTCTTGAGCAATCCGCCCCCCAATCAAGACTGCCACCTTTTTAGCCAGAAAAATCGCTTCTTCTCGATAATGGGTTACTAAAACAGTGGTTTGTCCAGTCTCTTCAATTATCTGCTTTAACTCCCGAATTTTCCCTTCCCTGGTAGGGTAATCAAGCACTGAAAAAGGTTCGTCCAGAAACAAAATTTCCGGCTCTAAAATAAAGGCGCGAGCAAGATGAACCCGCTGAGCCTCACCTCCGGAAAGGCTCTGTGCCTCCTGTGCAAGCAGGGAAGAAAGGGAAAATAGCTCAACTACTTTTTCCAGCCTTTCTTTCACCAGAGCGGGCGAAGCTTTTCTTATCTTCAAACCGTAAAGCAAATTTTCCCTGACGCTTCCTTTAAAGAAGAAAGGCCGAGAAAGCAGCAAAGCCAGCCTTCTCCTCAATTCCAGGCTATTTCGGTCATCAACCTTTGTTCCCTCAAAAAAAACATCGCCCTTAAAAGGTTTCTCCACTAAAGCCATAATTCGCAAAAGAGTGCTCTTGCCAGCACCGTTTGGACCAAAAACCACCAGGCTGTCACCAGAAAAAACTTTCAAACTTTCCACTTCCAGAACTTTTCTTTCATTATAAAACTGGGAAACACCAACTATCTCCAGCTTCGGTAAGCCCATTCCTTTTCTCCTTTTTGCTGAAACAGAGTAAGGAAATAATTAATAAGGTAACTTAACAAAAGTAAAATCAAAGAAAGGGCAATAGCCATTTCAAAATGCCCCATCCGGGTTTCCTGAACAATAGCTGTAGTTAAGACCCGGGTTGAGCCTTTAAGGTTTCCCCCAACCATCAAAACAGCTCCCACCTCAGAAATAACCGCGCCAAAACCCGCCATAACCGCTGCCAGAACAGCCAGTCGAGCTTCCTTAAAAATCAAAACTACAAGCTGGGAAGAGGAGGCGCCTAAGGCTCGAGCCTGAAAAACAATCTGAGGATCGACCTGCTGAACAGCTGCTTGAGTAAAACCGATAACAATTGGAAGAGCAATGATTGTTTGAGCTATAACTATGGCAGCGGGAGTGTAAATCAGATTGAGGAAACCAAGAGGTCCACTGCGCCAGAAAAAGAGAGCAACAAAAAGACCAACCACCACTGGAGGAAGTCCCATACCGGCATTGACCAGAGAAATCAACAGGTTGCGGGCGGGAAACCTTCTTAAGCCCAGAACCAAACCAAGGGGCAAACCTAACAGTAAAGCCAGCAAAGTAGAAAGCCCGGAAACTTTTAAAGTTAAAAGAGTTATCCGAAACAACTCCGGGTCAAAAGAGAAGAGAATCTCAAAAGCTTTTTTGAAACCACTGATAAACATTTCCATCTCAGCCTTTCCGAAAAATCAATTTACCCCCGAATCCATCGGAAGAAAAAGAG
>DAIRCJ010000041.1:0-13457 GCA_036796755.1 Candidatus Geothermocultoraceae bacterium
AGAAGACGGTCAAGCGCCTGCTTCAACCTGTCAAGATAAGAAAAGGCCAGGCTATTCCTCTTTTCTAAAAGTTCGCCCGGAATTTGAGGAAAACCATTGCCCGAAGCTAACAAAGATAGGTTGCGGTAAAATTCTTTTCCCTCATTGAAATTTACCTCCCCCAGATGAAGAACAACCACTCGGGCTTCCAACTCAAAAGCCTCCCGAATTGTTCGGATAGTATACTTTATCGCCCTTTCCCACTCCTCCCTATCCAGACTGGCCAGTGAAAAGACATCCCCGCCTGGCTGCGGTGACTCCGCTGGCCAGGGAAAGTAGTTGTGGACGCTCTTGATTTCAATACCCCTTTTCTTAAGCCCCGCTTTAAGCTTTTTCAGGTAATCTTCGGATAAACGATAGTCGAGTTCAACTGCTTCTATACCTAACGCGACCAGGGTAGCTATCATTTCCTCTGGCAAGACTTTATCAATCCTGAACCAGCTTGTTGAAAGAGCTAACTGCAAATCCCAGTCTCCTCTTTAATCCACTGTAAAAATTCAGGGCTCCCGCCAGCCACTGAAAAAAACAAAATAGCTGGCACTTCATAGCTGTGAATTTTCTTTACTTCCTCGATAAGCTTTTCCTTTAAGGAAATGTGAGTTTTAGCGATTAAGCTCGCTTCCTCATCGGAAACCAGCTCTCCCTTCCACCAGTAATAGGAAAAAATCCGAGGAAAGATATTAACGCAAGCCGCCAGGCGCTTTTCCACCAGATGCCGGCCAATTCGGCGAGCCTCTTCAATCTCAGAACAAGTCAGATAGGCAACTATAAATTCGCTATCCTCAACCACGCTTTCAAGCCACCACCTTTTTTGTTATTCTTAAACTGTGAAAAAAATAAAAAAACGGGCCAGAAATAAGTATAAAGGAAAGAAGGCTCTCAGTAAAAACGGCAAAGACCGCTGGCAAACTTTAATCGCCTTCTTTCTTCCCTTTTTTTTCTTTTCTTTTAGTTTTAGTTTCCAGTCTGGCGTGCCAATGGCCAGGCCAGCAAAAACAATCAGAGAAAAAGTAGTTTTTGAAGAGGGAGAAAAAATTTCCCCTGCCCACGAGGAAATTTTGGTAAGGAGAAAACTTTTACCCGTTTATCTTTTTTCTCCTGGCCAGATTAAAATTGCGGGCAAAGTAATTCATTCAGGAAGTAAAAAGAAGAAAAAAGTGGCCTTAACCTTTGATGATGGACCAACTAAACTAACCCCCAAAATTCTGAAAATTCTTGCCTCGGAAAATGTTCCAGCTACCTTCTTTATGCTGGGCTGGAGAGCAAGAGTTTACCCCGAAATGGTCAGGAAGGTTTCCCGAGCTGGAAATGAAATCGGCGCTCACACCTTTAATCATCGTGAGCTTTCCAAACTCAACCCGGGCAAACAGAAAAAAGAAATTGTCCTAACCATTAAAATCTTGCAGAAACAATCTAACCAGCCTGTGCTCTGGGTTCGCCCCCCTTTTGGGGAGTATAACTCCCACACTTTAAAAATTTGTCGAAATTTAAAAAGAGGAATTGCTTTGTGGTCAGTTGACAGCCTGGATTATCAGAGGAAAGGAGAGAAGAAAATCATTAAAAATGTTGTCTCGCAAACTAAAAACGGAAGCATAATTTTAATGCACGAGACCACAACTCAAACTATCGCCGCTCTTCCCAAGATAATCCGGGCTTTAAAAAAACAGGGGTTTAAATTCGTAACTTTTTCCCAGTTAGCTTTGGATTTCTAGTTTCGCCTACCGTGTTTCCGATGACTCCCGCTGGCTGATTTAAAAATCAGCCAGCTTTTTCCCCCTGGTAAATAGTTGGTTTTAATTAAATGATAAACCCCTTGAGCTTTCCTCCCATTTAAAAATACCTTTAATCTTCCTTCCTTTTTCTCCAGCAGCTGGTAGGCACCTCGGTCCCAGATCAAAACTTTTCCTGCCCCATACTCTCCTTCGGGAATTTCTCCCTCAAAGTCAATGTAGTCTAAGGGATGGTCTTCAACCTCCACAGCTAAATGTTTCTCCCCTTCTTTTAAAGGCAGCCCTTTCGGCAAGGCCCAGGACTTCAAAACCCCTTCCATTTCCAGACGAAAATCCCAATGAAGGTGAGAAGCCTGGTGTTCCTGAACCACAAAGCGCGGCATTCGGTTAAGCTAACCCTCCCTCATATTTTCAAGCAAATCAGGCAACAAACTCAAGCTGCCTTCAAAATCAGGTCTAAAGTCCCCTTCAGTCAGAACCTCGTAACCATTTTTAACCAGAAAAGTTTTCATTCCTATTTGAGAAGCTGGTATTAAATCCAGTTCTACCTCATTACCCACCATCAGGCAGCTTTCCGGTTTAACCCCCAAAAAAGAAGCTATCTCCTTAAAAAAACCTGGGTTTGGCTTGGAATAATGCATAACTTCATAACTAGCCACAAAATCAAACTTTTTGCTTTCTACCCCCGCCCATCGCAACCTTTCTTCCACCGCAATAAGAGGAAAAAGAGGATTAGTAGCTAAGGCCAGCTTATAGCCCCGCTCCTTTAATTCTTCCAAAACTTTTCTAACTTCGTGGTCAGCCTGAATATCCCGGCTCAGGGAAGGAAAATCTTCAAGATAAAACTTTTGAAAAAGAGGCTCAAGTTCTTCAAAAGTGTAAGGAACGCGAGATAAAAAATCTTCCCAGAAAGCTTCCTTATTGGTTCTGGAGCCTTCATTAGCCATCATTTTTTCGGTAGATGCCAGGATTAGTTTTACAAGCTGGCCTTCCGAGAAAAGCAAGTTGAACTTTTTTTGAAGGGAAGCAAAATAGCGAGACAAAAAATCCTCTACTCGGTGTTTTAAAACTGTACCGTCCAGATCAAACAAAACCGCTTCTATCATCAAAAACCTTTCGGTCTTTTTTTCTGACCGAAGAATTTTAGCCCTGGCGGTTTAAACTCCCACCAGTTCTTTCAATTTTAAAGCATTAGCCACCGCATAGCCATAAGCGTCGTTATTGAAAAAAGCGTAAACATCGAGGCCACTGCTTAGCCAGGCTCGCACTTTTTTTGCCCAGAAAGCCAGCTCCTCATCGGAATAGTTAGAACCGTAAAGAACTGTCCCTCCATGAAACCTCAGATAAACAAAGTCAGCTGATAACATCTCACCGCTGGGCCAGCGGTTGGAGTGAGCAAGGCAGGAGGCAAAACCATAACTTTTGAGAATCTCTTCCACTTCTTTATTAAACCAGCTTTGGTGGCGAAACTCCAAAGCCTGGCGAGTTCTGGATAGCTTTTTAACTTCAGCGCAAAAACCCTCAAGCAGAAACAAGTCAGCTTTTAAAGAAGGCGGTAACTGCCACAAAATCGCCTCTAACTTTTCTTTAAGCCAGGCCAAACGGGCAAAAAACTCTTTCAGGGGTTCTTGTACTTCTTTAAGTTTTTTGAGATGGGTTATCAAGCGGCTTCCTTTAACCACAAACAAAAAATGAGGGGGTGTCTTCTTGTACCAGGCAAGAAAAGTCTTTTCCGGTGGAAAACGATAAAAAGTAACGTTTAACTCCACAATAGGAAAATGCTCGGCATAATAACTAAGCCACCTTGAAGAACTTAAACCGGAAGGATAAAAAACTTCTTTCCAGTGAGGGTAACTATAACCACTGGTTCCCACCAGAAACTTAGCCATTTTCCACTAAAAATTATACTCCTTCCGGAAAAAAACCAAAATTTTTCTTGACGAAAGAAAGGATTTAAGAAAAAATCAATTTGAGGTGATTGGGATGAGAGAATTGAGAAAAACACTTGGTTTTTTTCTTGTTTTTTCTCTTGTTTTTTTAAGTCTTTCCTGCGCTAAAAAGGCTGAAGAAACTAAAGTTCCTGAAGCAGCTAAAACTTCTCAAGAAAAGCCAGAGTTTGACGAACCCAAGATTTGCGGCGGTTGCCATACGGAAATCTTCAGTCAGTGGAAAGGGGATATGCATCATACCGCTTTAATTGACCCCCTCTATGTTGCTGAAGCTGAGCTGGCTGGAAAAGAGGCTGGAGAAGAGGTTAAACAGTTCTGTCACTCCTGCCACAGCCCGGTGGGAGTGCTGAGAGGGGAAGTTTTTGGAGCTATCGACAACGCTTCACTCATAGCCAAAGAAGGTGTTTTCTGCGACTTTTGTCACACCGTTAAAGGAGCCAAAGGAACGGGTAACGCCAGCTATATTTCCGAGCCCGGCAACACCAAGAGGGGACCTTTTAAAGACTCTAACTCTCCTTATCACGACTCGGCTTATTCTGAACTTCACACTAAAGCCGAGTTTTGCGGAATGTGCCACGATGTTTTACACCCCGCCAATAAGCTACCCATCGAACAAACTTATACGGAGTGGAAGAAAGGTCCTTACGCTAAATTAGGAATCCAGTGCCAGGACTGCCATATGACACCCGGACCAGGAGTAACCAAACCTAATCCCGGGCAAGCTGCTACCACTGGCCCCAAAAGACCTATGATTTACACCCATTATGTAGTCGGTGGAAACATAATGATGACAAAATTTTTCGGTTATAAAGAGCACGCTCGGCTGGCCGAGGAGAGGCTGAAAGCAGCAGCTTCAATTGGAGTTAAAGCTCAGTTCCCAGCTGGAAAGTCGGGAAGGGTGGATGTCATCGTCACTAACAAAGGTGCCGGCCATTATCTTCCCACAGGTTTAACTGAAACCCGTCAAATGTGGATTCACTTAACCGTCTTTGATGCTTCAGGTAAAGTTATTTTTGAATCGGGCTGGCTAGATAAAAAAGGTAAAATTGACCCCGACGCCACCCTATACCACACAGTTCTTGGCACTAAAGACGGCAAGCCAACTATTAAAGTCTGGGAAGCCACTCAAATTCTTTCCGATAACCGCATACCTCCAAAGAAGTCAAAAGTGGAAACTTACTCTGTTCCAGTTCCCCGGGGAGCCAAAAAGCCCTTTAAAGTAGTTGTCATCTTAAAATATCGAGGAGCTCCCCAAGAGGTTATAGATGAAGTTCTTGGAAAGTATAAGTTTGTTGTCCCGGTGGTCGAAATGGCTAAAGCTCAAACTGTGGTAAAGTAATCTCCCTAAAGCAAGTTCTCAAGAAACAAAAGATAAGAAATAAAAAACAAGAAAAGCCTTTAAAAAGCCAAAGAAAAGAGGACTTTAGGTTTAGCTTTTCCAGGCTAAAATACCTTTAACAATATCAGAGCGAGTAACTATCCCAACCAGCTGACCCTCTCTTTCTACCGGCAAGCGTTTAACCTTTTTTTCGCTTAAAAGGGCCGCAGCTTCCTCCAGGGTAGCGTCTTCCTCAACGGTTATGGCTGGTGAAGTCATTATGTCGGAAGCCTTCCGGGCGGTTAAGGCTTTAACTCCTTTCAAGAAGTGTTCCCGCTCTCGCCAGTAGTTTAGAGAAGGTGTATGCTCCTTAGCCCAGTGAATTAAGTCGCTTTCAGAAATAACGCCTATTACTTCTTCTTTCTCGTTTATCACCGGAAGCCCGCTTATCCGATTATCCAGAAGGATTTTCACCACTTTCTCCAAAGGTTCATCCGGAAAAACGGAAAAGACCGGCTTGGTCATTACATCAGCCACTTTCTCGGCTCGGGAAGGTAAAGCCCGGACTTTCCGAACAACCTCCTCGCAGGGTCCGGAAAGACATCTTAAAATATCAAGCTTGCTTACCACTCCGACCAACCTATCTTCTGAAGTAACAAAAACTCTTTTGATTTTCTTTTCTTCCATAATTCGGATTATTTTTTCCACCGGCGTTGTCTCCCCAACTGTTATGATGCTGGTAGACATAGCTTCAGCCGCTCTGGTCGCTCTTATCTTCTTTTCTTCCTCTTGATAGGCTTCGGGAGAAAAATAGCTTCCGTAATGGTAAATCAGAGCCATTGCTGAAGGAAACATTTTTTTGTAAATCAAATCAGCCTCGCTAACTACCCCGATCAGCCGCTTTCCTTCTTCAACAATGGGAACGGCGCTGATGTTGTTTTCGACAATTAAACGAGCCACCTCCTCAACTGAAGTTTCTTTCTGAGCGGTAATCAACTCTCGAGTCATAATATCTCGGGCACAAACATTCATTTTGCCTCCTTTAACAAGCTTTTGATTATTGACTGAAAAATCTTCAGGCCATCGGTTGAGCCAAGCAAGGGTTCAACCGCTCTTTCAGGATGGGGCATCAAGCCAAAAACCCGGCAGTCTTTATCTACTATGCCAGCAATATTATTCAGGGAACCATTGGGATTGGCATCTTCGGTAATCTCTCCTTTCTCATTGCAGTAACGAAGAACCACCTGGTTATTTTTTTTAAGCTCCTCCAGCGTATCAGGAAAAGCATAATAATTGCCTGAGTAGTGGGCTATGGGTAAGCGAATCACCTGGCCTGGTTCAAAACCAGCGGTAAAGGGAGTTTGGTTGTTTTCCACTCTCAGATTAACATAGCGACAGATAAACTTGAGATTCTTGTTAACCAGCATTGCCCCGGGCAAAAAACCGGCTTCCAAAAGAATTTGAAAACCATTACAAATGCCCATCACCAGGCCGCCTTCCGCAATAAACTCAGGCAAAGCTTCAATTAAAGGAGAAAAGCGAGCAATTGAGCCGGTTCGCAAGTAATCCCCGTAAGAAAAGCCACCAGGAAGGATTACGCAGTCATAACCCTTTAAATTTTTTTCCTCATACCACAAAAGGGAAGCCTCTGCGCCTGCCAAATTTGCTGCATACAAAGTGTCTAAATCGCAGTTTGAGCCAGGGAAAACCGCCACTCCAATCCTCATACCTTGATTTTAACCCGACTTGAACGCTAAATAAAGCAAAAAACCCCACCAGATTAATCATCTCAAATACCTCATGATATATGTTTCTAACTTTTTTTTAAAAAAAATAACAAAAAGAAAGCAAAAATCAAAAGGGATGCCAGCCCAAGAAATTTTCCGGTGCCGATTAAAGAAGAGATATAATAAGAAAAAGCTTTGCCTTTATTGACTTTTTCGACAAAAGGAAAAAAAGGGTGAAGAATGGATAAAATCAGCACCAAGAGAACGGAAAAGATAGGTTTGCCTCCTGGGACTCTAATTCACATCGGTCAAAAAAAAGTTGAAAAACCAAAAATAACCTTTATTGCTTACAATGAAGAAAAGTTTCTGGAAAAAACGCCTGGTTCGCTAAAAGAATGCCTTCCTTTGAAAGAAGACGCCAAAGTAAACTGGATTAACCTTACTGGTTTGCACCAGACGGAACTTCTGGAAGAAATCGGCAGTTATTTTAAGATTCACTCTCTAGTTCTTGAAGACATTTTAAACACCACCGAGAGACCAAAACTAGAAGACTACGGAAGTTATCTTTTCTTTCTCTTGAAAAGGTTTCATCTTTCGCCTAAAGCCGGCGAGATTGAAATTGAGCAGGTTGCACTCGTCCTGGGAGATAAGTACCTCCTTTCCTTTGAAGAAAAAGAAAACGAAACCTTCGAGCCTGTTCGCGAACAGTTAAGGATTGGCAAAAATCGCCTGCGCAATTCGGGAGTAGACTACCTGGCTTATTCTCTTATTGACCTCACAGTTGATCAGTACTTTGCCGTTTTAGAAAAGCTGGGGGAAGAAATTGAAGTTTTAGAGGTTGAGGTGGTAGAAAAACCGGAAAGGGAAACCTTGGAAAAAATTCACCACCTAAAAAGAAAACTTCTTCAGGTGCGCAAGTCAATCTGGGCTTTAAGAGAAGTCTTGAACAGCCTGGAAAGAATAGGTTCTCCCTTGATGGAAAAAGAAACCTTGCTTTACCTTCGGGATGTTTACGACCACACCATTGAAATCATTGACACAGTTGAAACTTATCGGGAGATGCTTTCTGGCATGCTTGATGTCTACCTTTCCAGCTTGAGCAATCGCTTAAACGAAGTAATGAAAGTTTTGACTATTATTGCCACTATTTTTATGCCCCTTACCTTTATTGCCGGCGTTTATGGAATGAATTTTAAGTATATGCCTGAACTTTACTGGAAATGGGGCTATCCTGCTACCTGGTTAATAATGCTGGCTATTGGCTTTTCCATGTATTATTACTTCAAGCGGCGAGGCTGGCTTTAAGGCATATAAAATTTTCACCTCTTCCTCTTAGGTTAACCGAGTGAACGCCCTTCCGCCTTTTCCCTCTTATCAAGCTCTGAAAAGCCAGAGAAAGGAAAGCCTAATCCTTAAGTTCTTTTTAATCTTTCTTTTCTAAGCCTGGTTTTCTTAGTTTTAAACTTTTTTTAAAAATAAGCCATCATCGCTCAGAATCCAGAAAAATTCCTTACCTTATTATCAAAAAAAGCAATTTCTACTTAAATTCCTTTTAGTGGTGGAAAACCAAAATCAAGTAGAGGATAATAAGAAAACTAAATCAATAGGAGGTTCCGATGAATACCAATAAGGCTAAAGGGAAAGTGGCGTTTTTAGTTTTGTTTTTCCTCTCAACAGCTTTTAGCGCTGGTTGTTCGAAAACAAACTCTCAAACAGTGGCTTCAGTTAACGGTGAAAAGATAACCCGGGAAGAGCTAAGCGAAAGGCTGATAAAGCAGTCCGGAAAAGAAGTTTTAGACCAGATGATAACGGAGAAGCTGATTGAACAGGAAGCTAAAAAGAAGGGAATTAGCGTCGACGAAAGTGAAATCAACCAGAAAATTGAAGAAGTTAAAAAGCAGTTTCCCGACGAGAAAACTTTTCAAAGTCAATTAGAGGCTAACAATATGAGCCTTGATGACCTCAAAAAACAAATAAGACTTCAACTTATTGTCGAAAAAGCTTTAAAAGGCAAGGTTAAAGTGTCAGATAAAGAAATAAAGAGCTACTACGATCAAAACAAAAAAACTTTCTTTAAGGGCAAGGATTTTGAAGAGGTTAAGGAGGAAATTAAAAAAGAGCTTGAGTACCAGAGCCTTTCTTTTCAGGCTCAAGCCTGGGTTGAAAGCTTAAAGAAAAAGGCCAAAATCATCAACAATCTGGAAAAATAAAAGGTTCAGAAATTAACAGCAAATTGTAAGGCTCAAAAAAGCAAATTTTAATTTTTTTCACCTCTTCTGGCTATTCAAAGCCATTTCTCCGAAGGCAAAAATTGAAAAGAGGATTTTCAAAATACCGTTAAAATTAAAATAGGACTAGGGGTCTGATTGGGAAGCCAACCTCTCACAAATGCTCAATCATAAGTTAACTAAACCCTTTTTTAAATTAAAGGGAAAGATTTTTTCTTAGGGTAAGAAGCTTAGAAGAGATTTAGAAGAGAAATTAAAAAAATAAATTTATCTTAGCAGCAAAAAATAGGTAGAAAGGTCTAAACCAGAGAAAACTAAAAGAAAAGTGGTAGCGGGGGCAGGATTTGAACCTGCGACCTTCGGGTTATGAGCCCGACGAGCTTCCAGACTGCTCCACCCCGCGCCAACTGCTCGGGTTGTTTAAATATTATGCCATAAATCTTTACAAAAAGCAAAAGGTCAGCTATATTTATTTAGGTTGATAACGGTCGAAAAATGAATAAGAAAAGCTTCCACCCGGTTTTGAACTCCGTTTTAGTTTCGTTTCTGGCTTTCAGCTTACTGGCTGGCCTGATCACTTCCAACAGCAAGAAAGCTCTGGCTACACCTCCAGCTTCCACTCCTCAAGAGCTTGACATTAAAATTCAGCAAGCCCGGGAAGAACTAAGTAAAGTCACAGCTCAACTAGAGCAGTTAAACACCCAACTTGAAATCAAGGTAGAAGAGTATAACGCCCGGCGAACCGACCTTGAAGAAACTCAAAAAAAGCTTCTGGAAACCCAAGTCAAATATGAAATGACCCAGCGTGAACTTTACAAACGCCAAGCAATTTTTGACCGCCGGGTCCGCTTGATCTATGTAGAAGGGAAAAAACGCTATCTGGATGTCCTTCTTAACACCACCAGCCTGTTTGATTTTATCACCCGCCTTCGCTTCCTCAAAGAAATAGCGGCCAGCGACCGCCAGGTAGTGGAAAGCCTGAAGTACACTCGGGAAGAGCTGGAACGTATTCGCCAGGACCTGGAAACTTTGAGAGAAAGGCAGGAGGCTCTCCAGGAACAGGTTTTAGCCCAAAAAACCGCCATTGAAATGCAGATTGCCGAGCGGGCCAATTTCCTTAAAAACCTTTCTTCAGAAATCAAAAAACTACTTAAAGAAAAAGAGGAGTTAGAGCGATTAGCCTTAGCCAGCCTTAATCAGGATGTTCGGCGCCTCCTCTTTGACCTCGGAATTACTATTGAGCCCGGCTCTATAGTAGAAACTGCCCTTCATTTTATTGGCATCCCGTACCTCTGGGGAGGAGAGCTTCCAGAAACGGGCTTTGACTGCTCAGGGCTGGTAAAGTATGTTTTCGGTCTTCACGGAGTTGAACTCCCCCATTATAGTGGCTACCAGGCAGAGCTCGGTGAGCCGGTAGAAAGAATTGAAGACCTGCGCCCTGGAGACCTGGTTTTCTTTGGTAATCCCATCCACCATGTGGGTATTTATATTGACAAAGGTTATTTTATCCACGCTCCCAAAACAGGGGATGTGGTAAGAATTAGCCGTCTCAGCGAACGAACTGATTTTACCTGCGCCCGAAGAATTTTTGTTCCTCCTCGCAGCCTGCCGCTTCCTCCCCTTCCCCCTCGCTCCAGCAACCAGACTAACAATTAACTAGTGAAAGACCTGCTCTGCCTTGCCCTTAATGAACTTGCTTTTCTTAAAGCGAGTTACGCTGAAGTGCGATCAATTGAAACCCGGGAAGAAATCATAAAAGTAAAAAACGGGGCAGTAGAAAGCATAACTCACTCCACCGACCAGGGTATTGGAATTAGAGCTTTTTATAAGGGTGAAAGCGGATTTGCCAGCACTGCCTATCTGGAGCCTGAAAAGGTCAAACAAGCTGCCCGCCTTGCTTTCGAAGTTGCCCGGGCTAAAAAGGGGATTCAGAAAAAGGCTTCCCCGTTTGAACTTCCACCAAAAGAAAAAGCAAAATTTGAATCCCGTTTTCTTATAGACCCTTTTGAGGTCAGCTTGGATAAAAAAATAGGTCTCCTTCTTCAGGCCACGCAAATTATGCAAAAAAACAAGTTGATAAAAATAGCTCAAGCCAGCCTTCGGTTCAGCCGGGTCCGGAAAACCTTTCTTAACTCACTGGGTAGCGAAATTACCCAGAGTTTCCTGGTTTCGGGAGGAGAAATTTTCTGCCTGGCTCTAAAAAATGGGGAAATACAAAGAAGGTCTTATCCAGCCGCTCACGGAGGAAACAACCAGCAGGTTGGCTACGAGTTTATCGAAAAACTTGACTTTCTTAACCAGGCTGAAAGGGTCAGGGAAGAAGCTTTAATATTGCTTCAAGCCCCCAACTGCCCCGTAGAAGAAACAACGGTGGTTATCGGCTCCAACCAGATGGCTCTTCAGGTCCACGAGTCTGTTGGTCATCCCCTTGAGCTTGACCGCCTTTTTGGCCAGGAAGTATCCCTGGCGGGAAGAAGTTTTGTTCAACCGGAAATGATAGGAAGTTTTCAATACGCTTCGCCTCTGGTGAGTATTGAAGCTTCGGCTCTGCTGCCCGGTGGGCCTGGTAGCTTTGGTTTTGATGATGAAGGAGTAAAAGCTCAAAGGTTTTTATTAATTGAGCAGGGATGGCTGGTTGATGTCCTTTCTTCCTGCGAAACTGCTCCTCTTATTGGAACCAAAAGTCGAGGGGCAGCCCGGGCAGAAAGCTGGAACCGCCAGCCAATAGTTAGAATGACCAACATTAACCTTCTCCCCGGCGATAAAAGCTTTTCAGAAATCATTTCGGAAGTAAAAAGAGGGATTTTTCTGGAAACCAATAAAAGCTGGAGCATTGACGACCAGCGTCTCAATTTTCAGTTTGGGGTAGAGTGGGCTCAAGAAATTAAAAACGGAAAGCTTGGGAAGGTTTACAAAAACGCTTCTTACACCGGTATCACTCCTTTGTTCTGGAAAAGCTGCAGCGCGGTGGGTAACGAAAGTGCTTTAAATCTTTGGGGCCTTTTAAACTGCGGGAAAGGCGACCCAGTTCAAACCATCGCAGTTGGTCACCAGACCCCGGTCGCCCGCTTTGAAAAAGTTATGGTGAGAAGCTCCCAATGAAAAACCTTAGACCCGAAAGTCTCCCTTTAGAAGCAATCCAAGAAGAAGTCAAGAAACTCAAAAAAGTTGAGCAGAGCGAAGTCCTAGTCATTAAGAGAACTGCTTTTATCAATCGCTTTTCCGAAAACCAGCTCACCCAGTCAACCTGGGAGGAAAACAACCACCTGGGGATAAGGCTAATTCAAAAGAAAAGAATTAGTTTTGCTTCCTCCAATCAGCTTACTCCAGAAGCATTCAAAGAAACCGCTGAGAAAGCAGTCGAAGCTTTAAGGTTTGCTCCGCCCCTCGAGGATTTTGTTTCTTTGCCTGAAGAAGAAAACTTAAAGGGAAACTATTTTTTCGGCGACCCGCAGTTAAAAAATTTCAACCCGGAAGAAATTTTTAATCTTCTTAAGCCAGTTCTGGAAAAATCGGAAAGAGACGGTTTTCAGCTTTCCGGCTCAATCACTCAGGAGCTCACTGAAATCGGAGTAGCAAACAGTCTGGGCATTTTTAAAACCGCTGTCTTCACTGAGCTTTATGGAAGCTTGATTGCCGAAAAGGGCCTTCGCTCTGGCTTTGCCAGCTTTCTTGTTCGGGAAAAAAGCCATCTTGAACTGTTAAAAATTTATAAAAAAGCTGTTGCCAGCTTAAAAATTGAAGGCTCACCAAAAACCCTGTCTCCTGGCGAATACCCGGTGGTCCTCAGTCCGGAAGCCACTGCCGAGTTAATTGACTTTCTTTCCTACCTTGGTTTTTCCGCTCTTTCCTACCAGGAAGGTCGAAGTTTTATGAAGCCAGGGGAAAGAGTAATAAAATCACCTATTACCATCTGGGATGACGGACAAAACCTTCAGGGTTTGCCTCTTCCTTTTGACTTTGAAGGCGTAAGCAAACAAAAAATAACCCTGATTGAAAAAGGAGTAGCCCGCAACCTGGCCTACGATTCCTACACTGCTCACCGGGAAAAGAAAAAATCGACCGGTCACGCCCTGCCCTACCCCAACTCAGTTGGCCCTCTCCCTTTAAACCTTTTTTTCAAACCAGGAAAAGCCACTCTTAAAGACCTTATTTCCTCAACCAGAAAAGGAGTTTATGTAACTCGCTTCTTTTATGTAAACCCGATGGATCCTTTAAAAACCATAATTACCGGACTGACCCGCGACGGCACCTACCTGATTAAAGATGGGCGTCTTACCCAGCCTTTAAAGAACCTTCGCTTCACCCAGAGTATTCTGGATGCTCTTTCAGAAGTAGAGGAAGTAGGCAAAGAGATTGAAATTAAAAAGCCAATGGCTGCTTATTGTGCTGTCCCCGCTCTAAAAATAAGGAAGTTTAATTTTACTGGTGTCTCCGAGGTTTAACCTTCTGAAAGTTTAAAACAG
>DAIRCJ010000042.1:0-13372 GCA_036796755.1 Candidatus Geothermocultoraceae bacterium
GGTCTTTACTTTGTTCATTGGAATTATTGACGAGATTTTTATCAGGTTAGTCAAGTTTTTTCTTGGTGGAGGCTAATTTTAATGAAGAAATGGTATGTTGTGCATACTCATTCAGGTCTTGAACATAAGGCGAAGTTAAATTTAGAGCGCAAGATAAAAACTCTGGGCATGCAGAACAAGATTCTGGAGGTTGTTATTCCAACTGAAGATGTTATTGAGTTTAAAGGGGGGAAAAGAAACGTCAGCGCCAGAAAAGTCTTCCCCGGCTATATGCTTGTTTTGATGGAGCTGGATGAAGATTCCTGGTATGTGGTGAGAAACACCCCTTATGTTACTGGCTTTGTCGGCTCGGGTACCAAACCCTTTGCTCTTTCCGACAAAGAGGTTGAGGAGATTTTAAGGAAGATTAAAAGTGAAAAACCCAAGCCTAAAACCGAGTTTGAAGTTGGAGAGCAGGTGAGGGTAGTTTCTGGTCCTCTGGCCGATTTGATAGGAACAGTGGCCGAGGTTAATCTTGACCAGCATAAGTTAAAGGTTCTGGTTTCCATTTTTGGTCGGGAAACCCCCGTTGAACTTTCATTTGAGCAGGTATCCAAGCTTTAAAAGGAGTGAGAATGGCTAAAAAAGTTATTGCTGTGATAAAACTTCAAATTCCCGCCGGGGAAGCAACGCCAGCTCCACCGGTTGGGCCGGCTCTAGGACAGCATGGTGTGAACATTATGGAGTTTTGCAAAAGCTACAATGCTCAAACCAGCTCGCAGCGAGGTTTGATAGTGCCGGTAGAGATTACAGTTTTTGAGGACCGTTCTTTTACTTTTATTACCAAAACCCCACCGGCTTCGGTTCTTTTAAAAAAAGCTGCCGGGATAGAAAAAGGCTCGGGCGAACCCAATAAACAGAAAGTGGGCAAGGTAACTAAGGACCAGATCAGGGAAATTGCTGAGCTGAAACTTAAAGATTTGAATGCCAGCGAGATTGAAGCAGCCATGAAAATAATAGAGGGAACAGCCCGGAGTATGGGGATAGAAGTTGAAAAATAGTTTTTCGGCCGGTTAAAAAGAGGAGGCAAAAGTGAGAAGAGGAAAAAAATACCAAGAAGCTTTAAAGAAAATTAGCGAAAACCAGGCTTACTTACCTGAGGAGGCTTTGAGGTTGGTTAAGGAAGCACGGGTTGCCAGTTTTGATGAAACTGTGGAACTGCATGTTCGCCTGGGAATTGATCCTCGTCAGGCCGATCAGCAGGTGAGGGGCTCAATTAATTTGCCGGCCGGAACTGGTAAAAAGGTTCGGGTTATAGTTTTCGCTTCGGGGGAAAAAGCAAAAGAAGCCAAAGAAGCGGGAGCTATTGAGGTTGGGGGGGAAGATTTAGCTAAGAAAATTGAGGGTGGGTGGCTGGATTTTGAAGCTGTAGTGGCTACTCCTGATATGATGAGGGTGGTATCTCGGTTAGGAAAAATTTTAGGCCCTCGCGGTTTAATGCCCAATCCGAAGACGGGAACGGTGACCAATGAAGTCGGGAAAGTGGTAGGAGAACTTCAGAAAGGGAGGATTGAGTACCGTTCTGATAAGTTTGGTTTAATTCATCTGCCGATTGGTAAGGTTTCCTTTTCCGAAAAGGATTTGCTCCAGAATTACCTGACGGTTATGAATGAACTGGTTAGAGCTAAACCGGCGGCAGCCCGAGGTCGCTACATTAAGTCCGTGACGATTTCTTCAACAATGGGTCCGGGCATAAAGATTGACCCTACCAGGTTCCTTGAAGTTTCCGAAGAGGAAGCAATTGCTTAGCTTTTTTGCTTCAGGTAAGGGTTTAAACGAAACTTAGCTTGACAGAGAACTTTATTTTTTTATAATAGCTTGAAAATCGGGAATAAAGTTAGGGCCGCAGACAGTAGGTGCTGAAAAGCTTAAACCGTCAGGGCCTACCGAGGCAGGATAGGAAAAGTCCTCCTTGAGCTGCGGAGGATTTTTTAGTTTAGGAGGTGAAATTTGGCAAGACCTGAAAAAGAGGCTTTAGTAAAGGAGTTAGCTGAAAAGGTAAAGTCAGAAGATTCAATTTTTTTGGCTGATTACCAGGGCTTGACTGTCCAGGAAATCAATGAACTTCGAAGGAAACTGAGGGAAAGCGGAGTTTCCTTCAAAGTGGTCAAAAACACTTTGCTTAACCTGGCTTTTAAAAAAAGCGAGAGGGAGGAGCTTTCTCACCTGAGAGATTATCTAAGGGGACCTACGGCTATTTTATGGTCGGCTGATCCGGTTAAGGCAGCTAAAATCCTGAACGAATTTGCTCGCGAGCATAACCAGCTGAAAATCAAAGCTGGTCTGGCGGGAAAGGATTTTTTGAGCGAGGAAAAGACAAAGCTTCTGGCCTCGCTGCCTTCAAAAGAGGAGTTAATTTCCAAGCTACTTGGTTCTCTCCTTTCTCCTGCCAGGAGGCTTGTTTGGGTTCTTTCTTCACCTTCTACCCGTTTAGTTTCCGTTTTAGACGCTATTAAAAAATAAATTTTAAGAGGAGGTTTTTAAATGGCCGAGAAAAAAATCAGTCGGGAAGAGATTGTAGAAGCAATCAAAAATATGAGCCTAATAGAGGTTTCCGAGCTTGTCAAAGAGCTTGAAGAGACCTTTGGAGTCAGTGCGGCTGCTCCGGTAGCGGTGGCAGCTGCTCCAGGTGCGGCTCCGGCTCAAGCAGCAGCTGAGGAGGAAAAAACCTCGTTTGATGTTATCCTTCAAGCCGCTGGCGAAAAGAAAATCCAGGTAATCAAAGTTGTCAGGCAGATTACCAGCCTGGGCTTGAAAGAAGCCAAAGACTTGGTTGATTCCGCTCCCAAGCCAGTTAAGGAAGGCGTTACCAAAGAAGAAGCAGAAGAAATTAAGAAGCAACTTGAAGAAGCTGGCGCAACTGTCGAAGTAAAATAAGCAGTCAAGAAAAGAAGTCAAAAAATTGACTTTTTTAGATTTGCGTGATAAAATTTTTATTTGCTTTTATGGAAACACCACATCAAAGTGATAAAATCATTTCAAGGGGAGTGAATTAGTTTTGGCAAAATCCTCTTTGAGTAAACGCAGGCGCTTTAGCTTTGGCAAAATTCCTGAAGTTCTTGAGGTTCCCAATCTACTTGATATTCAGATTAAGAGTTTTAACTGGTTTATGACCGAAGGCATCAAGGAAGTTCTGGAGGAAATATCCCCGATTGAGGACTTTACTGGCAATCTGGCTCTTGAGTTTTTGGGGCACCGATTTGAAGAGCCGTGGTTTTCTCCGGAAGAGTGCAAGGAAAAAGATATGACTTATTCCGCCCGACTTCTGGTGAAAGCTCGATTTATCAATCGGGAAACCGGAGAACTAAAAGAGCAAGAGGTTGTTCTTTATGACCGCTTCCCTTTAATGACGGAAAAAGGGACTTTTATAATTAATGGCACTGAGCGGGTGGTGGTCAGTCAGCTTATACGTTCACCCGGTGTCTATTTTGGGGCCGAAACGGAGAAAACCAGCGACAAAATTCTTTACAATGCTAAAATAATTCCCGACCGGGGTGCCTGGCTAGAGTTTGAAACTGACGGGAAGGATGTTATCTATGTAAGAATCGATCGAAAAAGAAAGCTTCCGGCTACTCTCCTCTTGAGAGCGCTGGGCTGGGATAAAGAAGAAGACATTAAAAGACTTCTGGGCAGTTCGATACCGGTTAAGAAAACTCTGGAAAAGGATTCTATTCATCGTAAGGAAGACGCTTTACTGGAGATTTATAAACGTTTGCGACCCGGTGAGCTACCAACAATTGAAAGCGCCCAGGCTTACCTGGAAAATCTCTATTTTAACAAGCAGAGATACGATTTAGCTAAAGTTGGACGGTATAAAATAAATCGCAAGCTGGGCTTGAACTTTCCCCTTTCTGTTTCTACCTTAACCAAAGAAGACATCGTGGCGACCTTGAAATATTTGCTTAAGCTTTGGCATGAAGAGCCCGATGCGGTTATTGACGACATTGACCATCTTGGCAATCGAAGAATACGAACGGTTGGCGAATTAGTTCAAAACCAGTTTCGGATAGGGGTGGCCCGTATTGAGCGCAGTGTTAAGGAAAAAATGGCTACGGCTGAAACTTCAGAGATCAACCCTCAAAACCTGATTAATGTTCGGCCTATCGAAGCTGCGGTGAAAAGCTTTTTTGCCACCGGCCAGCTTTCCCAGTTTATGGACCAGACTAATCCTTTAGCTGGCTTAACACATCGCCGTCGCCTCTCAGCTTTGGGGCCAGGTGGATTATCGCGGGAAAGAGCAGGTTTTGAAGTTCGGGACGTTCATTCTTCCCATTATGGGCGGATGTGTCCGGTGGAAACACCCGAAGGTCCTAACATTGGTTTAATCAACTCTCTGGCAACCTATGCCCGGGTCAATGAGTATGGTTTCCTTGAAACACCTTATCGAAAGGTGGTGAAAGGAAAAGTTACAAATGAGGTTGTTTATCTTACGGCTGACGATGAGTTAGAAACAGTAATAGCCCAGGCCAATGCCCGATTTGATCTGAAGACGGGGAAACTTTTGGACAAGCAGGTGTTAGCCAGGAAAAAGGGCAAGGTTGAGCTGGTTGATGCTCTGGAAGTTGAGTATATGGATGTTTCTCCAAAGCAGATTGTCAGTGTGGCTGCTTCCCTTATACCTTTTCTCGAGCATAATGATGCTAACCGGGTTCTGATGGGCGCCAATATGCAAAGACAGGCGGTGCCTCTGGTAAAAACTCAGGCCCCATTTGTAGGCACCGGAATGGAAAGACGCGCGATAATTGATACCGGGGAGGTTGTTTTAGCCAGGAAAAGTGGGGTGGTGGAAAAAGTAACAGCCGATTTCATAGAAGTGAAGACCGATGAAGGGAAAGTAGACCGATATGAACTTAAAAAATATCAGCGTTCTAATCAGGGTACCTGTGTTAATCAGGTGCCGGTGGTCGACGAGGGCGACCGGGTTGAGGCTGGCGATGTCTTAGCTGATGGTCCCTGTTCGGATCACGGAGAGCTCGCTCTGGGAGCCAATCTTCTGGTAGCTTTTATGCCCTGGGAGGGCTACAACTACGAAGACGCTATTGTTATCAGTGAAAGACTGGTTAAAGAAGACCTTTTAACCTCCATTCATATTGAAGAATACGAGGTGGAAGCCCGGGATACTAAGCTGGGAGCCGAAGAAATAACCCGGGAAATTCCGGGACTGTCTGAAGAAACTTTGAGCAATTTAGATGAGGAGGGTATTGTCAGGGTTGGGGCTGAAGTGAAGCCTGGGGATATTTTAGTTGGTAAGGTAACGCCTAAGGGTGAAGGGGAGATCACTCCAGAAGAAAAGTTGTTGCGGGCGATTTTTGGCGAAAAAGCTCGCGATGTTAGAGATACTTCTCTGCGGGTCCCTCACGGGGAAGGTGGAAAGGTAATTCGGGTTAAAGTTTTTTCGCGGGAAAACAAAGATGAGTTACCCCCGGGAGTTAACAAGCTGGTCAGGGTATATGTAGCTCATCTTCGAAAGGTTTCGGTTGGTGATAAACTGGCAGGGCGACACGGAAACAAAGGGGTAATTTCTAAAATTGTTCCGGTTGAAGATATGCCTTTTCTTGAAGACGGGACACCGGTTGATATTATTCTTAATCCTTTAGGGGTGCCTTCTCGGATGAACGTTGGGCAAGTGCTGGAGACTCATCTGGGCTGGGCCTGTTCTGTTGGC
The DNA here is from genome assembly GCA_036796755.1 of Candidatus Geothermocultoraceae bacterium. Lineage (GTDB taxonomy): Bacteria > Actinomycetota > Aquicultoria > SKW223 > CALKMS01 > CALKMS01. Next base: position 5,705 of record DAIRCJ010000042.1, read on the forward strand.
TGGAGAGAAAAGGGCCAGAAAATGAAAGCGCCAGTTTATGTGGCTTCACCGGTTTTTGAAGGTGCTCGTGAGGAAGAAATCAAGGAAATTCTGAAAAAAGCGGGGTTACCGGAGAGCGGAAAGACAACCCTTTATGATGGAAGGACAGGCGAACCTTTTGAACGACCAATTACTGTTGGTTACATTTATATGATGAAGCTAATTCATTTGGTTGATGAGAAAATTCACGCTCGCTCAATCGGTCCTTACTCCTTGATAACTCAGCAGCCGTTAGGTGGAAAGGCGCAATTTGGAGGGCAAAGATTTGGCGAGATGGAAGTCTGGGCTCTGGAAGCCTACGGAGCAGCTAACACTCTCCAGGAAATGCTTACCATAAAATCAGATGACGTGATGGGAAGAGTGAAAGCCTACCAGAGCATTGTCAAAGGGGAAAATGTTCCTGAAGCGGCTTTGCCCGAATCTTTTAAGGTGCTAGTTAAGGAAATGCAGAGCCTTGGACTTTCGGTTGAGCTTGTTTCTGAGGAAGGGGAAACTATGGAGGTTAAGGAAGAAGCTGAGGAAGAAGAAGCTGCCATGCGGGAAGCACGGCGATTGGGATTAGAATTTCGAGCTCAGTATGAGGAAGAAGAAGCTTTAGTCGCTGAGGAATCATCTGAAGAAGAGGGTCTATAAAATTTTATTTTTTGGGGTGATTGACCTTTGGATATAAACAGCTTTGAAGCGGTAAAAATTTCTCTGGCTTCCCCCAGTCGGATAAGAAGCTGGTCTCATGGGGAAGTAAAGAAGCCAGAAACAATTAACTATCGGACTTTGAAGCCCGAAAGAGATGGCCTCTTTTGCGAGAAAATTTTTGGCCCGGTTAAGGATTTTGAGTGTTATTGCGGGAAGTATCGGAAAGTTCGCTTTAAAGGGATTGTTTGCGAAAAGTGTGGCGTTGAGGTAACTAACTCCCGGGTGAGAAGAGAGCGGATGGGTCACATTGAACTGGCTGCTCCCATTGCTCATATCTGGTTTTTCAAGGGCGTTCCTTCCCGAATGGCTTATTTGCTTGACATTTCCTCTAAAGATCTGGAAAGAGTTATTTACTTTGCTGCTCCCATAATCATCAGCGTTGATGCGGAAAAGAGAGCGCAAGACCTGCCAAAGCTGAAGGAGGAGTTCCAGAAGGAGATAAATTCTTTAGAAGAAGAAATGGCTAAAGAGATTGAGCGGTTGGAGAGGGAAAAGGAAGAGAAGTTAGCTTCTTTGAGCGAGGGAAAAGGTTTATCTAAGGGCACTGAAGAGAAAATTAAAAAGGAATACGAAACTTTGATTGAGGAGAAAAAGGAGTTTTTCGAGGAAGAAAAGAAGAAGTTAAAAGAGGCTTTTGGGGCTTTTGAAAAACTTAAGGAGCGCGATGTTATTCAGGATGAGGAAGTTTACCGCGAGATGCGCTATCGCTATGGCGATTACTTTGTTGGTGGGATGGGAGCCGAGGCTATAAGAGAAATTCTTCAAAAACTGGATTTAGAGAAGGAAGCCAGAGAACTCCGAAAGGAAATAAGAAGGAGTAAAGGACCCAAATGTATTAAAGCCATTAAGAGACTCAAGATAATCAGTGCTTTTCTTAAATCAGGCAACCGCCCCGAGTGGATGATTCTTGAGGTTTTGCCGGTTTTGCCACCTGAGATACGTCCGATGGTTCAACTTGATGGTGGCCGTTTTGCCTCTTCAGACTTGAACGACCTCTATCGTCGGGTGATTAATCGGAACAATCGCTTGAAAAAACTTATTGACCTTGGGGCGCCGGAAATAATCGTTAACAACGAGAAAAGAATGCTTCAAGAAGCTGTTGATGCTTTATTTGATAATGAGAAAAGGTCAAGACCGGTTGTTGGTTCAAATAACCGGCCTCTTAAGTCTCTTTCTGATATGTTGAAAGGAAAGCAGGGGAGATTTCGTCAGAACCTTTTAGGAAAAAGAGTTGATTACTCTGGTCGTTCAGTTATAGTTGTTGGTCCTCACTTGAAGCTTCACCAGTGCGGTCTTCCCAAGATTATGGCTCTAGAACTTTTCAAGCCTTTTGTGATGCGAAGACTGGTTGAGCTTGGTCATGCTTTAAACATTAAAGGGGCGAAAAAGATAATTGAACGTTTGAGACCTATCGTCTGGGATGTACTTGAAGATGTTATTAAAGATAAAGCAGTTTTACTAAACCGTGCCCCTACACTTCATCGTTTAGGAATTCAGGCTTTCGAACCTGTTCTGGTAGAAGGGAAAGCCATCAGGATTCATCCCCTGGTTTGCCCTCCTTTTAATGCCGACTTCGACGGTGACCAGATGGCGGTTCATGTTCCTCTTTCGGTTGCTGCTCAAGCTGAAGCTCGAATTTTAATGCTTTCAGTGAACAATGCTCTTTCACCTGCCAGCGGGCGTCCTCTGGTTGCTCCTACTCAGGATATGGTTTTGGGTGTTTACTATCTTACAGCCGATGCTGATAAGGAAGTGAAAGGTGAGGGGAAGGTTTTTGCCAATCCTGAGGAAGCTATTAAAGCCTATGAACTCGGGCATGTTCATCTTCAAGCTAAGGTTAAGGTCCGCTTTAACTCCGGGAAAGTTAAAGGCCTTATTGAGACTACTGTTGGACGGGTGATTTTTAACCGTGCTTTGCCTGAGGATTACCCTTATGTGAACACAGAAGTTAACAAGAAAAAGCTGGTGGAGATGGTAGAAGAGTTTTATCGTTTGTATGATGTATCCAGAGTAGCTGAAATTCTTGATAACTTGAAGGAAATCGGTTTTGAGTATGCTACCAGGCCCGGCTTGACTATCGGTGTTGATGATATGGCTGTTCCTCCCGAAAAAGAGAAAATTCTTGAGGGTTATGAAAAGATGGCTAATGAGATAGAGAAGCAGTTTCGGGAAGGCTTGATTACCGAAGGTGAGCGTCATAAGCGTGTCGTTGAGCTCTGGAATCGGGCAACTGATGAAGTGAAAGAAGCAATGGAAAAGAATTTCTTTAAGTTTAATCCAATCTATTTGATGGCTAATTCAGGAGCTCGAGGCAGCATCAAGCAGGTAAGGCAGTTGGCAGGAATGAGAGGCCTGGTTGCCAATCCTAAGGGGGAAATCATCGACCGCCCAATTAAATCTAATTTTCGAGAGGGCCTTTCTGTTTTGGAGTACTTCATTTCCACTCATGGGGCTCGAAAAGGACTGGCTGATACCGCTTTGCGAACAGCCGATTCTGGCTATCTAACCCGAAGATTAGTTGATGTTTCTCACGATGTGATTGTTCGGGAGGAAGACTGTAAAACGACGCAGGGTATCCCCAAGCCTGTTTTTGATGATGAGCAAAACTTAAACCGTAACTTGATTGGTCGGGTAACACTGGAACCAGTGGCTGATCCTCAGACTGGTGAGGTCATAGTTGATGCTGGTAGAGAAATTGATGAGGCGATCTTAGAAAAAATTGCCCGTCTGGCTCAGAAAAGTGGCTTAAAAGAGGTAATGGTTAGAAGTGTTATGTATTGCAATACTCCCGAAGGTGTTTGTCAGAAGTGTTACGGATGGGCTCTAGGCGAACGGCGCCTGGTTGAGCTTGGTGAAGCGGTGGGGATAATTGCGGCTCAATCCATCGGAGAACCCGGCACTCAGCTGACGATGAGAACTTTTCATACCGGCGGTGTTGTTGGAGAAGACATAACTCACGGACTTCCCCGAGTAGTTGAGCTCTTTGAAGCTCGCAAGCCCAAAGGCCTGGCTCTAGTAAGTGAAGTTTCCGGAAAAGTAGAGATTAAAGAGGGTAAAAAATTTAAAAAGATTGTAATTCATACTGAAAGCGGTCGGGAAAAGACCTACACAGTTTCTAAGAGGGCTCATATTAAAGTGGCAAACGGAGCTGAGGTTAAAGCCGGAGATCAGCTTACCGAGGGTTCTTTAAGGCCCCAGGATATCTTGAGAATCAAGGGTCTTCAAGCTGTTCAGCTTTACATTCTTGATGAAGTTCAGAAGGTTTACCGTTCTCAAGCAGTTGAGATTAGCGATAAACACATTGAAATTATCATCCGCCAGATGTTAAGAAGAGTAAGTATTGTTGACCCTGGGGATACTGATTTTCTGCCAGGGCAAATTGTTGACCGCTTCATCTTTGAAAGAGAAAATGAAAAAGTAAGAAAGCAAGGTGGCAAACCAGCCTCAGCCAAGCAAGTTCTAATGGGCATTACCAAGGCCGCGCTGGCTGCTGAGAGCTGGCTTTCGGCAGCTTCTTTCCAGGAAACAACCCGGGTGCTCACTGAAGCGGCGATCAAGGGAGAAATCGACAATCTCAATGGCTTAAAGGAAAACGTTATTATTGGTAAGCTTATACCCTGCGGCACGGGCTTGAAGATTCATCGAGAAGTTGAACCCAGGATAGAAGGAGAAGAAGCTATTCAGGCTGAAGAAGCCTTACAACTTCTCAGTAGCGGCTTCAACAATTCCTCAAATAAGGAAAAAGAAGCAGAAGAAAGCCAATCTTTAGCCAAAGAAAAAGTTGACAGCTAAAAGGTTTTAAGATAAAATCAGCGCTTGTTGTCTTAAGCTCTTTTAGCACTTAGAACTAACCTGGAGAGGTTAAATGCCAACAATTAATCAGTTAATTAGGAAAGGTAGAAAAAAGACTGGCTGGAAAAGTAAAACTCCGGCTCTGGGAGGTAATCCCCAGAAGCGGGGGGTTTGCATTAGAGTTTCTACCACTACGCCTAAAAAACCAAACTCGGCTTTAAGGAAAATTGCTCGGGTGAGGTTGACTAATGGAATGGAGGTCACTACTTACATTCCAGGAATAGGGCATAACCTTCAGGAACACTCTATTGTTCTGGTAAGAGGCGGTCGAGTTAAAGATTTACCGGGCGTGAGGTATAAGGTTATTAGAAATGTTTACGATGCGGCGGCTGTGGAAGGACGCCGTCAGGGTCGTTCTAAGTATGGCGCTAAAGCGCCCAAGAGTTAAGGTGGTTTAGTTGCCAAGAAAAGGTCCTGTTCCCAAACGTGAAATCAAGCCTGATCTGGTTTACGGTGATGAGCTGGTTGCCCGGCTGATTTCTCATCTTTTACAAAGAGGCAAGAAAAGTCTGGCTGAAAGAATAGCTTATAAGGCTCTGGACTTAATAAAAGAAAGGAGCGGCGAAGACCCGGTGGTTGTGCTGAAAAGAGCGGTTGATAACGTTCGCCCTCTTTTAGAAGTCAGGCCCCGAAGGGTGGGTGGAGCCACCTATCAGGTGCCGATTGAAGTGGAGGAAAGGAGAGGAATAACTCTGGCTTTGCGCTGGATGGTGAGCATAGCTCGTTCTAAGGAAGGTAAACCAATGTATGAACTTCTGGCTAACGAGATTTTGGAAGCAGCTAAAGGCGAAGGAGCAGCGGTTAAAAAGAAAGAGGACCTTCACAAGATGGCTGAGGCAAATCGCGCCTTTGCTCATTATAGGTGGTAAAATATTAACAGTGAAGGTGGATAGATATGGATAGTAAAACTATTCTGGAAAAAACAAGAAATATAGGGATAATGGCTCACATTGACGCCGGTAAGACCACTACTACTGAGCGGATTTTGTTCTATACCGGTCGGGTTCATCGAATTGGTGAGGTTGACGAAGGCTCGGCTACCATGGATTTTATGCCCCAGGAAAAAGAGCGGGGGATAACTATAACTTCGGCCGCGACTACCTGCCACTGGAAAAATTTTCGAATTAATATAATAGACACACCAGGGCACGTTGATTTTACTGTAGAGGTAGAGCGTTCTCTTCGAGTGCTTGACGGAGCGGTAGCAATTTTCTGTGCGGTCGGAGGTGTTGAACCTCAGTCGGAAACTGTCTGGCGCCAAGCCGATAAATACGGAGTCCCCCGGATTGCTTATATAAATAAACTTGATAGAACCGGAGCTGACTTTTTTAACGCTGTTGAAATGATGAAAGAAAGGTTAGGCGCCCGCCCAGTAGTTATCCAGCTTCCAATCGGGGTTGAAGATAGCTTTGCTGGTGTTGTTGACCTGATCAGGATGAAAGCGATTTACTGGGTTGACGAGCTTGGCTTGGAAATGGAGGAAAAAGAGATTCCTCCAGAAATGAAAGCCCAGGTTGAGGAGTATCATCACCTCCTATTAGAAGCTGCAGCTGAGTTTTCCGAAGAGTTGATGGAAAGATACCTTGAAGATAGGGAAATAACCGAGGAACTTATAAAGGGCGCTTTGAGAAAAGGAACTCTGGAGGCTAAAATTAATCCGGTTCTTTGTGGGGCCTCTTTTAAAAACAAAGGCGTTCAACCCTTGCTGGACGCAGTTGTTGATTACCTTCCTTCGCCACTTGATATGCCTCCGGTGGAAGGGATCAACCCTAAAACGGGCGAGACGGTAATTTTTCATCCCAGCGCTGACGAGCCATTTTGCGCTCTGGCTTTCAAGGTGATGGTAGACCCTTACGTTGGAAAGCTAACTTTTTTCCGTGTTTACTCAGGCAGACTCGAGGCTGGTTCATATGTTTATAACCCGGTTAAAGGGAATCAGGAAAGAGTGGGCCGTCTTTTGCAAATGCACGCTGACCATCGGGAAGAAAGAAAAGAAGTTTTTGCGGGGGACATTGTGGCAGCGGTTGGCTTAAAAGACACTACCACCGGGGATACTCTTTGCAGCCCGCAGAAGCCTATTATTCTTGAGTCAATGCAGTTTCCTGAACCAGTTATTTCAGTTGCTGTTGAACCAAAGACCAAAGCCGATCAAGACAAACTTGGTAATGCTCTGGCAAAATTAGCTGAAGAAGATCCAACTTTTCAAGTAGGTTTTGATGAAGAGACTGGACAAACGGTTATCTCTGGAATGGGAGAACTCCACCTGGAAATAATTGTCGACCGATTAAAAAGAGAGTTTAAAGTAGGAGTAAATGTAGGCAAGCCTCAGGTCGCTTACCGGGAAACAATTACCCGCCCGGTTACCAATGTGGAAGGAAAGTATGTTCGCCAGTCCGGTGGTCGGGGCCAGTACGGCCATGTTTTAATTAAGGTTGAGCCAAACATTGGCAGAGGTTTCGAGTTTGTTGATAAGATTGTGGGCGGGGTCATACCGCGTGAGTTTATCCCGGCAGTGGAGAAAGGAGTTCGGGAAGCCCTGGAGGCGGGTGTTTTAGCGGGTTATCCAGTTGTCGATGTTAAGGTTGAGCTTTTTGATGGCTCTTATCATCCTGTTGACAGCTCGGAGCTGGCTTTTAAAATCGCGGGTTCTATGGCTGTTCGTGAGGCCTTAAGGCGGGCCCATTCCATTCTTCTTGAACCCATAATGCGGGTGGAAGTGGTTATTCCTGAGGATTACTTAGGCGATGTTCTTGGGGATTTAAACGCTCGCCGCGGTCACATTGAGAGTATGGAAAAAAGGGCAAATGCTCAGGTTATCAAAGCCTATGTTCCTCTGGCTGAAATGTTTGGTTATGCTACCTCTCTTCGTTCTCTAACTCAAGGGAGGGGCTCGTTTACCATGCAGTTTCAGTCTTATAAAGCTGTTCCTGAAGGGATAGCCAAGTTAATTATTGAGAAGGCTCAAGGTGAATCTTCGGAGGCGGCTATTTGAAAATGATAGCCGGGGAAATTTATAAATTAAATAAATTGGTAAAGGAGGCCCAAAATGGCAAAGCAAAAGTTTGAAAGAGTTAAACCCCATCT
>DAIRCJ010000043.1:0-12859 GCA_036796755.1 Candidatus Geothermocultoraceae bacterium
TACGAGGTTTTTTTAGGAGCGGAAAATCGTTACCATTTTTACGAAATGCCTTCACTTGAAGAAGCCAAACTTTTGCTGTCCGAATTTGACGGCTCCAACCTTTATTACTGGCATGATGTTGGTCATGCGGAAGTAAATGCCCGGCTGGGATTGGCAAGAAGCCAGGATTATTTAAAGGAGTTTAAAAACCGGCTGGCTGGTTTTCATCTCCACGATGTTCGGGGCCTGGAAGACCATTTTGCTCCCTTTTCCGGGGAGGTAAACTGGTCGGAGATGGCTTCTTATTTTTCACCCGAAACCTTAATGGTAATCGAAGCTCATTCCAAGGCTTCTCTAAAGGAACTTGAAAGGGCAATAGATTTACTGAAACTACTTTTTCAAGAAAGAGAGGTAGAAAATGCTGATAGGAGCAATGAATGACCCACGCCTTGATGTTTTTAAAGAAATAAACTGGATTGCGGAAAGCGGTTTCGATTTTATAGATTTAACCGTCGAGCCGCCAGCCGCTTACTATAGTCAACTGGCTGCTTCAAAGGTGAGAGAAGTTATTGAAAAGTCTGGTCTGGAGGTGGTTGGTCACACCTTTTTTGGCTTGCCAGTTGGTTCTTCAGTGGAAGGCATCCGTCGAGCCGCTTGCCAGGAGCTGAGCCGTTCTTTCGAGTTTCTGGCGGAAGTGGGAGCCAAGGTGGTCAATGTTCATCTTGACGGGGGAACCCAGCTAATTTCGGAGAAAAAGATTATTGAGCAAAATTTAGCCAGTTTAGAAGAGTTGCTGAAGAAGGCAAGTGAACTAGGATTAAAATTAATGGTTGAGCATTATCGGGGTCCTTTTGCCCGCGCCGAGCCTCTGACCAAGCTTTTTTCTTCCCTGCCCGAGCTTGGGTTTCACCTTGATGTCGGGCATGCCAATCTTTTTACTTCAAACAACCGAACTGCTATTTTTCTGGACAAGTTTTCCGACCGCCTGTTTCATGTTCATTTTTCCGATAACTTAGGGGGAACCCAGGATCTCCATTTGCCTATTGGGGCGGGTAATATTCGCTGGAAAGAGATTATTAAAGCTTTAAAAAAAATTGGTTACGAAGGAACTATAACTCTGGAGGTCTTTTCGGAATACCGGGATTATTTACTGAAAAGTAAAGAGATTGTGGAAAAACTCTGGCAGGAAACAAGATAAGGTTTCTCTTCCAGCTCTCGGCTTTCATTTCTCCTTGCCCCAGAGTTAAAAAACAACGAAAGCCCACCTGACTTGATTTTTCCGAAATCTCTGGTAAAATGAGGCCACGTTCCTTGACATAGGACCGAAGGAGTTGAGGCTTTTGCTGAAAAGTTTTCTTCGGTCGCCAAGCTGGGAGAAAAAGCTTCTTCTGGCCGGTTTAGCTTTAGTTTTTTTGCTGACCTTAATAGGTTTTGCCTGGGCAGGCAAGGATGTAGTCTTGGTGATAGACGGTCAGCCTTATTACTTGAAAACTAAAGCAAAAACCGTTGGCGAACTGCTCGAAGAAAACAGCTTAGCCGTTGGAGAAAAAGATTTTATTAAACCAGGAATTAATGAAAGCATTGAAGATGGCTTAAAAATAACAGTAATTAAAGCAAAAAAAATAGAAATTTCGGTTGATGGAAAATCAACCGAGGTTGAAGTAGCGGCTCTTCGAGTAAGAGATGTCTTAAAAAAACTGAATATCGACTACAATCCCTCAAAGGATAAAATTTATCCTTTGCTTACTTCTTCTCTTTACCCGGGCTTAAAAATAAAAGTTGAGCATTTTATTTCTCGGATAATTAAAGTTAAAAAGTCCGTTCCTTTTAAGGTGGTAAAAATTGTAAGCTCCCGATTGCCTAGGGGAAAGAAGCTAATCAAGACTCCTGGTCAGAAAGGGTTGATTCTTCAAACTTTTGAGGTTAATTACCTGGGCGGAAAGGAAATTGGCCGAAAACTGCTTGCTTTTAAGCTGTTGAAGAAACCAGTTGACTGTCAGGTTCTGATTGGGAGTCGAAGGGAAGCTAAAACCGTATCATCAGTCCGAGCAGAAAAGAAAAGAAACTATTCGCTGGCTTCAAAAGCAGTAGTTGCTCGGGGGCGACGGGTTTTGATTATGTGGGCTACCGCCTATGTCCCCGGCCACGGCTGTGGGTATCGAACCTCTACCGGAAGAAGGGCGACTTACGGGGTGGTTGCTGTTGATCCCCGGGTAATTCCTCTTGGGACTCGCTTGTATATTCCGGGCTACGGTTATGCTGTGGCTGCCGATACTGGCGGAAGCATCAGGGGCAACCGGATCGACCTCTGTTTTAACAGCTTAAGACAGGCTCGAAATTTTGGACGCCGAAGGGTTAAAGTTTACCTTCTCAATTAAAGTCTTTCCAGCTAAGTTGGAGCAATCTCATTCAGTTAAGCCAAAAAAGTGGTTAGGCCAGCATTTTCTGGTAGATAAAAATGCCCTGGCTTTTATTGTTAGGCAGGCTAACCTGAAAAAAGAGGATATAGTTTTAGAAATAGGCCCGGGCAAAGGGGTTTTAACCAGGGAGCTGGCCAAGCAGGCGGATAGAGTCTACGCTCTGGAAATTGACCCCAATCTGGTGAAGCTTTTAAAAGAGGAGTTCCAGGGTAAACCGGGTGTGAAGATTTTCCTGGCCGATGCTTTAAAAACCAATCTTTACCAGCTTTTTTCCGACGAGACCTTTCCGGGCAAGCTGGTTTCCAACTTGCCTTATAACCTGGCTTCCACTTTGATTCTTGATTTCCTAGAAAAATACCCGGAAATAAAGACTTATCTGGTAATGATCCAAAAGGAGGTTGCTTTAAGAATAACTGCTTCGCCAGGGCTTAAGGATTACGGCGCTTATACTTTAAAGATTGGCTTTTTTTCAGAGGTTGAGTTATTAAGAACTTTTCCTCGGGAGATTTTCCAGCCTCCTCCCCGGGTAGACTCAGCTCTGGTTAGAATCAAGCGCAAAGCTCAATTGCCTCAAGTGGATTACGAGCGGTTCAAAAAATTAGTTGAAGCCTCGTTCAGTCACCGAAGGAAGAAGCTGGTAAAAAATTTAGCGAGCAATTTGGGAATTCCCCGGGGCTCACTATTCAAAGTCTTAAGTACTTTTCCTTTAGATACGGAAAGCCGACCTGAAAATCTTTCTTTCTCTGATTATCTAAGTTTAGCTATTAGATTCCAAAAAGAGGGTTGGCTTTAAGCTTATTTTTTAATAAATTTTAATGTCAGGAGAAAAAAACAATACTGAAAGGAGAAGTTTTTTGCTCGGCTGGATATTTTTATTTTTCGTCCTGGCTTTAATTCTTTCCTACATCTATCTAAGGAAGGTCTGGTTTTACCGCGATCCAGCAAGGGAACCAGAAGAATCAGGCCGGGTAGTGGTGGCTCCTTGCGATGGGAAAGTGGTTTATTTGCGGAAAGTCAAGAAAGGGGAGGTTGTTTCGGAAAAGAAAGGTGAGAAAATAAAGTTAGAAGAAATTACCAAATCAGATTTCGGCAGGGAGGAAAGCGGTTGGTTAATCGGGATTTATATGTCTCCCCTGGATGTTCATTACAACTACGCGCCTATTGAAGGTCGGGTGGAAAAAGTTGTTTACTACCCGGCTAAAACTAACCTTCCAATGGTTGATTTGTGGGAGTATTTAAACCTCACTTACCTTCGTCGGGCGGTTAATCTTTTCTCTAATCGGTTCCACCTGGAAAATGAACGAAACACAATTTACATTAGCAAGGGAGAAGAGATAAAGGTGGCAGCGGTGGAGATTGCCGACAAATTTGTGAGCAAGATAAGTTGTTTTGTTAAAGAAGGAGACCGTTTGAGGCTTGGTCAGAAGATTTCTTTTATTGACCGCGGCTCCCAGGTTGACCTGGTGATCTTCAAAGAAGAGATCAACTGGCGCGTGAAGTTTGGCGACCAGGTTTACGGGGGCAAAACCGTTTTAGCCGATTATTAAAGCTGATTTTTAAATTTTTTTTCTTGCAAACCTTCGGCTTTTAAGATAATCTTTAACTTCGTAAGGAGGCTATCTGTGGTTGAGCGAGCCAGAAGGCGTTCAACAAGGGATATTTCCCGCTACCTGGTTTATGCTATAGCGGTGCTTATTGTTTTAATTCTTGCTTTTCTGGGCTTTTTAATCAGGTTTATTTTCTTCTCTAAGCCTGTTCCCCAGACTGTTGATGAGAGAGATTTTTATTACTATAAGGAAATGCTTAAAGCCCATCCTAAGGAAATGAGCTACTATTCTCGCTTTATCGAGGCAGCTCTGGCGGTTAATCGCCTGGAGGAAGCCGAAAAAGCAATTAAAAAAGGGATGAAACTAAAGCCTAAGTATCCTTTTTTGCGCTACTACTTAGCCCAGATTTACTATCGTCAAGGCAAGAAATCGGAATGCGAAAAATACCTTTTGGAAGAAGCTAAGATAAGTTCTAACCCCTTTGCCTATTATGACTTAGCTCGCTTGGCTAAGGAGAAGGGCGACCGAAAAAAATGCATTGAATACCTGAAAAAAGCTCTGAAGGAAAACTATTACTGGGCTGACGCTCATCTTTTTCTAGCTCAAGTTTATGAAGAAGAGGGCAATAAAAAGGAGGCAATCAAGGAGTATCAAGAGGTACTCAAGTTCATTCCTGACGACCCAAACGCCTTAGAAGGTTTGAAAAGATTGGGGGCAAAAACCGATGAGTGAAACCCAAAAAAGTAGAAGAACTTACATTTTAACCATCATTTTGATTTTCCTTTTTCTCCTCTTAGCTGCTCTTGTTTATTACTATCTTTCACTTGTCAGACCTCGGGCGGAAAAAGCCAGAGTGGAAGGTTTAACTCACTACTTGAGTATTTATGGTTTTGGACCCTCGCCAGGGGAAATGCTTGAGCACCCTACCGATGTGGCCGTGGGAAGAAATGGCAACCTTTACATCACCGATACCGGGCATGCTCGGGTGGTGGTTTTTACTCCCTCGGGGAGATTTTTGTTTGCCTTTGGGAAGCCGAGCAAATACCCTAAAGATTTTCCTGGAAGTTTTCGTTCCCCTCTGGGGATTGCTATTGATAAAGAAACTGGCGAGGTGTTTATTGCTGACAAATCGCGCCAGCGGGTGGTGGTTTATGATGAAAACGGTGTTTTCAAGCGGGAGTTTGCCGTTCCGATGCCTCTGGATGTGGCTATTTACGATAAAAGTCTTTATGTAAGCTCTTTCGGTTCAATTTTTCAATTTGACTTAAGAGGGCGCTTTATTAATCGCTGGGGCAAGCTGGGCAAAGGCCGGGGTGAGTTCCGCTTTCCCAACGGGTTGGTAGCGGAAAAAGATATGGTTATAGTTGGTGACTCAAACAATGCCCGGGTGGTGGCTCTGGATAAAAAAGGTAAAGTCGTTTGGGTAAACGGGAAACCACCCGAAAAAGCTCTTGACCCTTCAGTTACTATGGGCTGGCCCGGTGGGGTGGCATTTGATGACAATGGTTTTATTTTTGTCATTGATGCCCTCCATTTTGATATTAAGGTTTTTGATAAAAAAGGCAAGATGCTGACAACTTTTGGTGCTGGGCACAGCGGAAGCCGAGATGGAGAGTTTTACTATCCTACGGGCATTGCTTATTTAGGCAACGAACGCTTTGCTATTGCGGATAAATGGAATAACCGCGTCCAGATTCTGCGGCTGGATCTGGTTTCCAAGGGGGTTCCTGGCGCCAGAAAGTCTTTAGCCCAGCGTTTGTGGCAAGTTCTTGAGCCCTGGTGCCCTTATGTTTTCTTGCTCCTTTTAATCCTGGCTGTTCTGGTTAATCTTTTCCGGCAGCGTCGGAAGGAAGACTTTTCCGAAACTCGTATCGAGGTTGAAGAAGAGATTTAAAGAAGACTAACCGGGTCAACATCAATAATTAAGCGGAAGTCAGGAGAAGAAGGAAATTTAACTAATTTTTTTAACTCGCTTTTAATTTCTTCTTCCTCTTCGGGGAAATACTTAATGAGTAGATGATGGCGAAACCAGCCTTTAATCCTTTCAATGGGGCAGGGGGAGGGCCCTAAAACCATTGGGAAGCTTTTTTCAAGGCTCTGGCGAATTTTTTCTAATTCTTTCAGGCCTGTTTGCGCATTTTTCGAAAAAGCAACGAGGTTTATCAGCCGAGTAAATGGGGGGTAATTAAGCTCTTTTCGGCTCTTTAATTCCTTTTCAAAGAAAGAACTGTAATCTTGGTGTAAAAATGCTTTTATAACTTCTGACTGGGGGAAATGAGTTTGAATAACCACTTCGCCACTTTCTCCTTCTTTCCTTCCTGCTCTCCCAGCTACCTGCGTCAGAGTTTGAAAGCTTCTTTCAAAAGCTCGAAAGTCAGGGAGGTTTAAGCCAACGTCAGCATTGACCACACCTACCAGACCGATGTCAGAGAAGTCCAGCCCCTTGGCAATCATCTGGGTTCCCAGAAGAAAGCCTTTTTTTAAGTGGAAAAACTCACTTAGTCTTCGGCGGTGAGCATCTTTACCGCGGGTGGTATCGCGGTCCATTCTGATTACTGGCAGACCAGGGAAGGAAGCTTTAATCTCTTCCTCAATTTTTTCTGTTCCCAGACCGAGCATTTTAAAGTTAGAGCTTTCGCAGTGAGGGCAGGTGGAAGGGGGTTTGGTTTTATAGTTGCAGTGGTGGCAGAGAAGGAGCTGACGCTTGAGATGGTAAACCAGAGAGACCGAACAGTTAGGGCAAGTAAGTCCCCGGCCACAGTCTTGGCAGATTATAAAAGGAGAAAAGCCTCTTCGATTTAAAAAAAGCAAAACTTTTCGTTCTTTTCCCAAGTTTTTCTTTATTTTTTCCTTAAGCTTTTCCGAAAGGAAAGCTCCTTTTTCCTGGCTTAAGTTGACAACCTCGATTTTTGGTTTGAGCTCTCCCCGGGCCCGAAAGGGAAGTTTAAGGGTTTTGATTTTACCTTCTCGAGCCAGATACTTACTTTCAAAAGAGGGGGTTGCTGAGCCCAGAATAAGAACTGATTTTTCCATTTCAGCTAATTTAAAAGCTACTTCTCGGGCGTGATAGCGGGGACTGGTGTTTTGCTTGTAAGAGTTTTCGTGTTCCTCATCAAGGATTATTAAACCAATGTCTGGCAGGGGAGAAAAAAGCGCTGAGCGCGGACCAACAACGATCCTTACATCTCCTTTCTTTATTGCTTGCCACTGGGCAAAGCGGTTGGCTGGGGTTAGCTGACTGTGCAGAAGAGCAACCTGATTGCCAAATCGCTCTCTGACCCGGGAAGCTATCTGAGGGGTTAAGGCTATTTCCGGAACTAAAAGGATAGCGTTTTTACCTTTTTTCAGACACTCCTGAATTGCTTGTAAATAAACCTCAGTCTTGCCGCTTCCAGTTACTCCTTCCAGTAGAAAAGCCTCTGTTTTTCCTGCCTTTATAGCTTTTTTAATTTCCGCCAGGCATTTTTCTTGATGAGGATTTAGTTTTACTTCTCTGGATTTTTCCGGAAAAGACATTTCCATCAGAGATTGAGGAGCAAGATAAAACTCTTCAGCTAAACCTTCCTGGAGAAGTTTTTTCACTTCTTTAAGGGTAAACCCTTCCTTTTTCACTTCTTTAAAAGGGATTTCAATGGTTTCCGAAAGAAACAAGTAGAGAGCAAGCTCTGATTCGCCAAGTTTTTTGATGTTTTCCAGGCTTCCTTCTTTAAACTTTAGCCATTTTTCTCTTTTTATGCGCTTTTCTGGTTCTTTAAAAACAAACTCTCTCTTTAAAACTTCTATTTTTAGAAGCCTATCCAGGGTCCGGTTTTTAAGCTGATTGCCGTTTTTTCTGATGATTTCTTTTTCTTTTACTCTTTTTTTCTGAACGAAGATTTGCTCTAAAAAAGCTATTTTTTCTTCCTGAGGGAAAGGTTTTCCTGTCCAGCTAAGATAAGCTTCGGTTTTTATAAACTCAGCCGGGGGCAGAAAAAGCCTGAAGGCAAGATGGTAGGGCTCAAGATAGTAATTGCTTAACCACTCGGCTAAAAGGAAAGCTCTTCCCGGAAGAAATTCTTTATTCACCACCGCCTTTATTGGCTGGTGAGAAGAAAGCCTTGAATGACTTTTAAGATGGCTCACAAACCCGGCTACCTGGCGATTTCTCAAAGGGACAAGGACTAGCGAACCTTTTTTAATCTGCTCCTCAAACTCTTCAGGGATTAAATACTCCAGGGTTTCCGGCAGGCTTCGAGCTTTTAAGTTGACAATGACTTCGGCTAATTTTTTCTTCACATCTTTAATTATAGGCTAAGGTGATAACAGCCAGAATCTTACCTATCTTAATTCTCTCTGGAGATTGAGTAATGAGAAAAGCCAGCAATTATGAGAAAATAAATTAGAGGGCTCAAGATGGAAAGGAAGGTAATTAAGCGAGATGGCCGCCTGGTTCCTTTTGAGACCTGGCGAATAGAAAGAGCAGTTCTTAAGGCTCTGGCGGCAGTCAAAGAAAAGGACGGAGAAAAAGCCAGAGCGGTGGTTCAAGGAGTTCTTAATTTAATCAGCAAATATCCACCTGACCACCCGCTGGCAGTTGAGGAGATTCAGGATTTAGTCGAAGCCGAACTTACCCGAAAAAATCTTTTAAAGGCAGCTAAAGCTTACATTCTCTATCGCAAGGAAAGAGAGGAGCTAAGAGAGACTAAAAAAATCTTTGGCGTTCAAGATGACTTGAAGCTTCCGGTCAATGCTCTTCAGGTGCTGGCTCGGCGCTATCTTTTGCGCAATGAAAAAGGAGAAATAAAAGAGACGCCCCGGGAAATGTTGAAAAGAGTGGCTTCCGCTATTGCCCGGGCTGAGGAAAAGTTTGGAGAACCGGTTGACCGAGCTTATGAAGAGTTTTTTGATTTATTAGTCAATTTTGACTTCCTGCCCAACTCTCCTACCTTGATGAATGCCGGAACGGAAATAGGTCAGCTCAGCGCTTGCTTTGTGGTTCCAGTAGAAGACAGTTTGGAAGGCATTTTTGAGGCGGTTAAGGCAATGGCAATTATTCAGAAATCTGGCGGGGGAACTGGCTTTTCTTTTTCTCGTTTGAGGCCAAAAGGTGATATGGTGAAATCAACCCGGGGGATTGCCTCGGGTCCGGTTTCTTTTATGAAAGTTTTTGATGTCGCCACCGATGTGATTAAGCAGGGAGGGAAAAGACGAGGCGCCAATATGGGCATTTTACGGGTTGATCATCCCGACATCTTTGAGTTTATCATTGCTAAAAAGGAAGAAGGTAGCTTTACCAATTTCAACCTTTCGGTGGCGGTGACTGATGAGTTTATGGAAGCGGTGAAAAAAGACCTTGACTACGATTTAATCAATCCCCGCACGAAAAGGAAGGTTAAAAAAGTCAAGGCTCGTTCGGTTTTTGACCTTATTGTTGCCAATGCCTGGAAAAGCGGAGATCCGGGTCTGGTTTTTATTGACGAAGTTAACCGCCACAACCCAACTCCTAAGTTAGGAAGGATTGAGAGCACCAACCCTTGTGGCGAGCAACCACTTTTGCCTTACGAGTCTTGCAACCTTGGTTCTATTAACCTGTCCCGTATGGTTAAAGAGGGAAGAATAGACTGGGAAAAGATGGAAAGAGTGGTTAAAAAAGCAGTCCACTTTCTTGATAATGTTATTGAAGTTAACCATTTTCCTCTTCCTCAAATTGCTGAAATTACTTTAAAAAACAGGAAAATAGGTTTGGGAGTTATGGGGTTGGCTGAGTTTTTTATCCTGCTTGGTATTCCCTATGATAGCGACGAAGCTTTAAAGACAGCCGAAAAGGTGATGAAGTTTATTTCGGAAAAGGCGCGTGAAGCTTCAGTTGAGCTTGGTTTAAAGAGGGGTTCTTTTCCGAATTTTAAGGGAAGTTACTGGGAGAAAGAAGGTTATCCAGCTTTACGCAATGCTACCTGCACCACGGTAGCTCCAACCGGCACTATCAGCATTATTGCTGGAACCACTTCTGGTATTGAGCCTTTGTTTGCTCTGGTCTATGTTCGTGAAGTTCTGGAAGGAAGTCGCTTAATCGAAGTCAACCCGATATTTGAAGCCTGGCTAAAGGAGAAAGGGTTGGCCAGTCGGGAACTTTTATTAAAAGTGGCCCGGGAAGGAAGCCTGAAAAACCTTCCGGAGTTTTCCGGGGATTGGCAGCGCCTTTTTGTCACCGCTTTGGATATCGGAGTTGAGTGGCATGTGAAGATGCAGGCTGCTTTCCAGAAATACACTGATAACGCTGTTTCTAAAACTGTCAATCTGCCTTACGACTCCACTCCAGCAGATGTTCGCCGCCTTTTTTTAATGGCTTACGATTTAAAGTGCAAGGGGATAACAGTCTATCGCTATGGAAGCAAAGAAAATCAGGTTTTAAAAGTGGGCTCTCTTTTTCCAGGCGAAGAAGAAAGCCTGGTTCTGGCCGGCTCGGAGTATTCGGGTGGATGTCCGGCAACTTCTTGTCCTTTCTAAAGGTTATCCCTTTTAAGTTTAAGAATATTGGCTTTTAATTTGAAACCAAATTTTCAGAGGTTAGAATAACGGCTATAATAAAAATTGGAGATGAAACAAGTTTTTCTTGACCCTTTTGAAGAAAAAGTGCTACAGACAGTCAGAAAGTATTCTCTTCTGACAAGGGGCGACAAAGTTTTAGTCTCTTTTTCTGGTGGACCCGACTCTCAAGCTTTGCTTAGCTTCTTGCTTTCGGTAGAAAGCCTCTTTCAGCTGGAAATTGGCGTTTTTCACCTCAACCACAAACTGCGAAAAGAAGCCGACGAGGAGGAAAAGTTAATTCAAAAGCAGGTTGAAAGTCTGGGCTTGCGAGATTTTATTTACTCTTACGATGTCCAGGCTTATGCTCAAGAAAACAAACTTTCACTGGAGGATGCTGGTCGCCGTCTTCGTTACCAGTTTTTGGAAAAGATTTCCGACGAGTATGGCTACAATAAAATTGCTCTCGGTCATCAGTTGAATGACTCGGTTGAGACTTTTTTAATGCGCCTTATTCAGGGAGCCTCAGTTGAAGGCTTGCGGGGGATACTGCCAAAAAGGGGAAAGTTTATTCGCCCTTTAATTGAAGTCGAAAGGCTGGAGATTGAGTCTTACCTTAACCGCAAAGAAATAGGTTACTTTACTGACCAGAGTAATATTTCCGGTAAGAACTTGCGAAGCCGGATTCGCCACTATTTGATACCCTATTTTTTAACAGTCAACCCCCGTTTTTATCAGGCGGTAAAGCGGTTAATGGAAATTCTTAAGGAAGAAGATGAACTTATAGAAGAAACCGTGGAGAAACTATTTAAGAAATACGCTACTGAAGTGGACAGCGGTGTTGAGTTAAGATTGAAAAAACCAGCTCAGCAAACAGTTTTGCGGAGGCTGGCCAAGAAAGCCTATTTTTTAGCCGGGGGCAAAAGAATAGACTTCAAGCACCTGGATCGGATTTCAAAGCTGGCTTTAAAAGGGGGAGGCAGGGTTTCGCTACCTGGCGGGCTGGAAGCGGTCGCCAGAGACCGAAAAACAATTCACATTGGCCAGCCCAGAAAGCAAGATGAAGAAAGTTTTGAGTTTAAGGAGATTTACTTTCGGCCGCCAGGAGAAAAATCTCTTTTTCCTTTGGCTTATAAGTTAAAGGGGGTGTTTCTGGACTACACGCCTGAGCTTTTTAAAAGGATTAAAAATTCGCCTCCCAGGGTGGCCTATCTTGATGTGGCTACTTTAAAGCTGCCTTTAACTGTCAGAACCTGGAGGGAAGGCGATTTTTTCTACCCCCTGGGCTTAGGGAAACCTAAAAAACTCCAGGATTTTTTCGTAGATGAGAAAATCCCTCGGTCTAAGAGGAGAAAAATTCCCTTAATTGAGAGTAAGGGTAAAATAGTCTGGGTGGGCGGTTTGAGAATTGATGATCGCTTTAAGGTTAGCGAAAATACTAAAAGAGTTTTGAAGCTTGAGCTTTTAAAGGACTAAGAAGATGGGTTATGAAATAGAGGAAGTATTAATTGAAGAAAGCGAAATTAAAAAAAGAATTAAAGAGCTGGCCTTAGAAATTTCCCGTGATTACCAGGGGAAAAGGCCGATTCTCATTGGTATCCTGCGCGGAGCTTTTGTTTTCCTTTCTGATTTAATAAGGGAGATGAACATTGAGGTAGAAGTGGATTTTATGGCCGTTTCCAGCTATGGCAACGCTACTCAGAGTTCAGGAGTAGTGCGGATTTTAAAAGACTTAAGCGAGAATGTGAAGAACCGACACTTGATAATTGTTGAAGATATTGTAGATAGTGGCTTGACTTTAAATTACTTAATTAGAAATCTTCAGGCTCGCGAGCCAGCCAGCATTGAAGTGGCTAGCTTGCTTTTGAAAGAAGGCCAGCAAAAGGTCCCTTTAAAAATTAAGTATCTTGGTTTTAAGATACCAAACAAGTTTGTGGTTGGCTTTGGTCTTGATTGTGGCCAGAAGTGGCGCTATCTTCCCTATGTTGCCTCAGTTAAGAAAACCGGCAAGTAGTCTTTAGCCGGCATTTCTTAGCCTCTTCCGGGTTTATTAATTAAAACTGGATTGATTGGTTTTTCCTTGTTAAAGCTATCTAAATTGAGGAGAAGCCCGAATTATGGTAAAATTTTTAAGTCAATTGATTTTTAAGGAGTGAAATGGACAATAAACAAGCCCGAAATTTTTTTGTTTATGTACTTTTAGTTCTGGCTCTGGTCTATCTTTTTAGTTCGGGGATAGTTACCCGCCCGCTTTATCGGGAAATCCCCTTTGGTCAGTTTATCCGGGATGTGGAGAAAGGAAAGGTGGAAAAGGTTACTCTTCACGAAGGTAAAAATCTGGTTGAAGCTGACTACAAAGACGGTTCTCATCGCAAAACCAGTGTCCCTTCCGATTACAACCTGACCGAA
>DAIRCJ010000044.1:0-12740 GCA_036796755.1 Candidatus Geothermocultoraceae bacterium
AATTTTTTCCACCGTCCTTAAACTTTTACTTCTCTCGCCAGAAAAAACAGTTATTACCTCAACCTGGCAGTTAAACTTTTCCAGCTCGCTGATGATTTTTTGAGAATAACGGCGGGCTAAGAAAGAGTGGGTAACCAGAGCAATCTTTCTTCCTTTCCACTTCCACCAGTAAGGAAAATTAAAAAAAACTTCGTTGCCTATTATTACCTGGCTTTCTCCCTGTTTAAAAAGGACTTTAAGAGTTTCCGGAAAGCAAGCCATTTTCTTCATAATAAGGTCAGCAATCTTTTCCGGCTCCTGGCGACCGCATTCCACTATTACCTCAGCTGACTCTTCATAAAGCCGCCGACGGCTGGCAAAAATTTGTTCAATTTTTTTATCTCGCGAGCCCAAGCCTTCTAAAAGGGGCCGATCAGAAACCCGTCTCAGCCTCTCCTTTAAAACCGAAACCGGCACTTTAAGATAAATCAGGCTTCCTCCTTTTTTTAAATTCCGCACATTTATTTTTTTTAAAACTACCCCTCCGCCAGCAGCAATTACACAGTTATCCCGGAGTGAAAGAGTTTGAACTATTTCTCTTTCTAACTGACGAAAATATTTTTCCCCCTGATTTTTAAAAATTTCCCCTATTTTCCTTCTGGTTTTTCTCTGGATTAACTCATCAGTATCAAAAAAATCCAGCCCCAGGCGCTTAGCCAGAATTCGCCCTACCGTCGATTTGCCACTCCCCATAAAGCCGACCAAAGTTAATTTCATCTTTTCCAGTCAATCCGGGAAATATATCTTTCAAAGGAGTGTAAAGCGTCAGAGAGAGAGTCGCCGCCAAATTTTTGCCGATAAAAACGAGCTAAAACCAGAGCCATCATTGCCTCGCCAACCACTGCCGCTGCTGGCACCGCGCAAACATCGGCTCTTTCCCGGTGCGCCAGAACCTCTTCTCTGGTCTTAATATCTATGGTTTTCAAAGGTTTATTCAAAGTAGGAATGGGTTTCACTGCTGCCTTTACTCTTATTAGCTCACCATTGCTCACTCCGCCCTCCACTCCGCCACTATTGTTGGTGCGGTGATAAAAACCCTTTTCCGGGCAATAAAAAATTTCGTCATGAACTTCAGAACCAAACTTCTGGCTGTTTTCAAAAGCATCAGCTAAAGAAAAACCTTTAACTGAAGGTATAGAAAGGAAGTGAAAAGCAAGCTGAGCATCAAGCCTTTCTTCCCAGCTAACATAAGAGCCCAACCCGGGCGCCACCCCAAAAGCTACAACCTCAAAAATCCCTCCCAGAGTGTCTCCCTTTTCCCTGGCTTTATCGATTAAAGAAACCATTTCTTTTTCTGCTTTCTTATCAAGGCAACGAACTTTTGAGGCTTCAATTTTTTCTTTCTCCTCATAACTTTTAATTCTTTGAGTGGTTTCAACCGAACCAATCCTTAGAACCTGGCTTAAAATTCGAACTCCGAAATTGGCTAAAAATTGACGGGCAATTGAGCCAGCCGCGACCCGAGCTACCGTTTCTCTGGCGCTTGCCCTCTCCAGAACATTGCGCAAATCAGTGAAACCAAACTTCTGACCGCCAGCCAGATCGGCATGCCCCGGTCGGGGTTGAGTAATGGCTTCCCCTTTCGGCTCATTAAAAGGATGCATCTTATCCTGCCAGTTAACCCAGTCCCGATTTTCAACTTTTATGGCCACTGGACTTCCTATAGTCAGCCCACCCCTGAGGCCACTTAAAACCTCAGCTTTATCATCTTCAATCTCCATCCTCCCGCCTCGACCATAACCTTTCTGGCGGCGCTTAAGGTCAGAATGAATTTCTTCCAAGGAAACCTTTACACCTGCCGGAAGGCCAGAAATAAAAGCCAAAACGGCCTGGCCGTGAGACTCCCCAGCGGTAAACCAGTTAAAAATCCCGTTTGACATAGGTAAATTATCCAGAATTAGCATTTAAAATGCAACTTCAGGAAGAAAAAAAAAGTGAAGGAAGACTTTAAAGAAGTTACTTGCTGCTTAAGTCGGTGTGAGCCTCGCCAATGCTTAAGGTGATAATGTCGTCCCCATAAAGGAGCTTAACCCAGTTGCCTCCGATTTCCAGAACCATATAAGGTGAGTCGGCTAACTGCTCGCCCACTGTCAGGCTGTAAGTTTCTCCATTGTAAAGAAATTCAGCTACCGGCTGGCCATCAGAATTGTAAGAAATTGACTTAAGATAAGGACCAGCCGTTACTGTAGCCTCGGCGGCGGTAGTCTCCAGAGTTAAAGGTTGAAACGGATCTTTAAAGCCTTCAGCTGAGAAGACCTCCAAACCTTTATCAAGGGGCTCAAAGGTAGGAGTAGTCTCAGTTGTCTCTAAACTTAAGGTGATTCCGGGAGCAGAAGTTGGGGCTGGAACCTCAACCTGGCTTCCTCCTAAAAATGAAGTGATTAAAACTACAATCACTACCAGGAAAATCAGAGAGCCCAGACCTATAAGGATATATTTAGCCTGGGGCTTCTGAAAAAACTCTTTTAGTTTATCCATTTGAGCTTCCATTAAACCTCCTATTTTCCGGCGGCTGGAGTAGTAGTTCCAGCGGTTGGAGTGGTGGTCTTGGCTGCTACTGTCGGTTCCACTGAAGGCAGCATAAAGGTTTCAGCCTGAAAAGTTACCTTCAAATCTGGTAAACCACCTGAACCCGGGCTGATAGAAAGATTATTTACCTTAATTTCCCGGGGAGCATGTTCCAGCCGATAAAGGAAGTCCAGCAAACTTCCACCGTCACTCCGAGCTTTGTTAAAATAGCCTTCCACCCCAAAATCAAGCTTTATTGATTGATATTCTCCGGTTGGGCCTTCAGAGGGAGGAGAAGGAGAAAAAGAAACCAGGTTTAATCCAGCCTGGCTGGCCATTTCCTCCAATTCAATAATTAAGTCGGCAATGGCTGGCTCATCGGGCATCCGCCGGGTAAGCTCAATCATTTCGGTTTCAATCTTTGGAGCTTCTTTTCTCAAAGCTTGAAGGCGCTGGAGAGTAACTTGCGAAGACATCATTTTCTCCTGCTCGCTTTTCTGCTCTTCCCGAATGCGAGCCAGGTTATTTGACATTGGACTCCAGACAAAGAAGTAAAAGAGCAAAGTGATAATGACAAAAGCTATTACTCCAACCGCAATTGCTTCTTGGAAACCTAATTTTATGTTCATCTCCCTTTCCTCACTTTACCTCAGCGGAACTAAGCTGAACAGTCAGGCTAAAGTTTACTCCGGCGGCTGTTTGAGCTCCCGCCGCCCCCCCCGTCTTTCGACTAACATTGTCCAACCAGACATCGGTAACTCCTGGTATCTCTTTTAGCCTGACCAACCATTTAGCTACCGTAAGGTAGTCTCGGGCTTCTCCGCTCATATCAATACCTTTCAGGTTATCCGCCGCCAGACTGTTAAGGGACATCTCCCGCGGCAAAAGAAGACCTATCTCTAAAAGAACCCGATACCAGGAAACCTCATCGCTCAAGGCTTGCTGAATTATATTTTTTCTCCTCTCCACTGCATCTTTTCTTTCCTGGAAAACTTTATACTCAGCTATTTTTTTGTTTAGTTCTTCATTTTGACTTTTGAGAACAGCTAGCTTCCTGTTTTCCTGAAGAATACGCCCCTGAAACCCAAGGTAAACCAGGAGCAACAAAATAATGTAAGCAGCAACAAAGAAAAGTATTAAAGCTAATCTTTTTTCTGATTCTCTCTTTTCAATTATTTCTGGAGGTAATAGATTAATTCCCATTACTCAATTCCCCTTAAACCCAGCCCCAGACAAATTGCCAGGGAAAGCTCGTCTTCTTTGAGAGCTTCCAGAGAAAGCTTGGGGCTAACCTGAAACTGTTCTAAAGGATGACCATAGCTAACTTCAATACCCAGAGCCTTCTCCAGGTAAGCCAGGAAGTTTTTAAGCTTGGCTGAACCACCGGTTACAATCAGTTTCTTAACTTCCAGTGGTGACTGAGCCATAAAGTAATCAAAAGAACGTTTGACCTCGCCAATAAACCGGGTTACTTCCCGCTCCAGGATGTCCTGAACGGCTTCTGCTCGGTCTAAAAGCTCGGAAGGAATATCAATAAAGCGGTCGCCTACCAATGGAGAAAGACCGATTCTTACCTTAAGGTCTTCGGCTTCTTCAAAAGTAATGCCAAAACTATCCATTATAGCCTGAGTAAAGTCGTCTCCCGCCAGAGCAATTACCCGGGCAAACTTAACCACACCACTTTCTACAATGACCACACTGGTTATTCCCGCACCAACATTCAAGAGAGCCACTGCCTCAGCCCGTGTCGGCTCTTCAGCCGCAACTTGAGTCCTGGGAGGCATAATTGCCCGAGCAATGGCAAAAGCGGAGACATCAACAGCTTCTGGCTGTAAGCCAGCGGCTTCAACGGCATCTACCACAGTTTGAATCATATTACGCTCAGCGGCAACCAGTAAAACCTGAAACATTCTCTCGCCGCTTTCCAGGGTATATTCATCAACTATTTCGTAGTCCAGAATAACATCTTCAATGGGGATGGGAATAAAATCTTGAGCCTGGAATTGAAGGGCGCTTTTAAGCTCGCTTTTTTCCATATAAGGCATTTCCACCACGCGAATGACCACTTTTTGATTCCCGACCCCAACAATCACTCTTTTTTCTCGCAAACCAACTTTGCGCCAGAGCTCAGAGAGGGTATAAGAAACAACTTCAGAGTCAACAATTTCTCCTCCAGCCACCGCTCCCCGGGGAACTTTAACAAAACCGCAGTTAGCCAAAAAGGGGCCACTGGGGGTAGAATTAATTAGAGCTACACGGAAAGAGCTTGAACCAATCTCAAGCCCTACTGAAGATTTAGGTTTTCCTAACCCAAATAAACTCAACTGCTTTCCCTCCTACAACTTAACTGCCTTTTCTGTTCTCATTGCTACTCCCATTCACTGGTTCAATGAGTTAATTTAATCATATGCAAATTAATTTGGCAATAGTATTTTATTATTCTTTTAAAAAAAAGGCAAAATACCTTTTCAAGCTACACCTTTTTTTCTTTTATATTGTCAACAAAACTGATTAAGTTAGGGCTTTTTTTAAAAAAAATGAAAAAACCTACCAGGGAGGGGTAATCTCCCGCCAGCTGGTGATAGCATTCAAATAACCATCTTCTTTCGGATTCCCAGGCAAGCTGGGTGGAAGACGGTTAGGAAGTTCAGGATCAACTTCCAGCTTGGGCTTGGCGTTCATAATAAAGCGACCACCAATTATAGTTCCCTTAAACTTCTGATAGTTACTATTAAAATTAACATCCCCCAAAACGAAGTAAGCTCCTTGAAATTCAGGATTGTCATCGTTTGGCGACTGAGCATTTAAAGTCAAAGTGCTGGCGCAAACTATCCCCAAAGCGTTTGTGGTCGGAAACTCGTCAGCAATCAAACGGTTGTTGATAGAAACCGGGCCGTTTATAACCAGGGTTCCGCGCCCCCGGTAGTAAACATCAGTAGAACAGTTGAAAGTAACCGGACCATCTACAAAAATCGTCGAGCCATCCTCACCATAGTTAGGGTCATCGTTAATAAACAAAGTAGGACGGTTTTCTGTCATTCCCGGAACTGGGAAACGCGGGTTGTACCAGGCAAACTCCCAGAGAACTTTGTCCGAATCGGTAATCAAACCATCACCGTTAGCATCATAGACACCAAAGGTGGGAGTGTTATTATCAAAAGTTATAGAAAAAGTTCCCTGACCCAAGGGGGCATTTGCACCGTCGTTATCCAGCACCTTGTAATATCCGGATTGTGTATTAGGAAAACTAGTTCGAAAAGCATCGTTGAGAGTGGTTTCATTGGATTCGGCTTGAGCCCGTTGTCGATACTGGAGAAGCCGAGTCTCATCCAGAGTGGGAAGCTCAATCTGGGGTGCCCAGTTGTTGAAAGGGCTAATATAAATCCGCCAGCTTCTCCACTGGCTAGAAGGAATTTCATTGCCTTGCTTGGTTTTAATTGGAGGAGAGCCGTCAATGTAAGCAGCAATGGGTGTAGTCTCATTACCCACATTTCCACCGTTGCTTTCCTTTATTAAACTTCCTCCCACCACAAACAAAGGGCCCTCGTAAACATCGGTGGTGCCAGAAACCGGAAAAGTTCCCCGAACAAAAAGCGGGCCAATGAACTCAGCTGAACCGGTAATTCCACTTGTTCCTGTCTGAACGGACTGCTGAGTACCCCCCGCAAAATTCATCTCCCAAATATTAGTAGAAAAGAGCACTGCTTCCACCGCCCGCCTTACTCCCAGGTACTCACCTACCGAGACAGCTTTAACGAAAAACCCGCTAGCTTGAGGAACTCGAACAGTGGCTGTTCCTTCCTCTGGGCTTTGGGGAAGAACAGTAAAGCTGGTCTCTAAACTATCTATACCGTGTTCGGTTAGGTCCCAGAGAAGTTTGTTTAAGCCCGCTTCAGCAGCTCCCAGGGCTTTTTGGTAGTTCCGCGCTTCCCGAGTCAAAGGAAGGTTCCCGGTAGCAAAAGCAATTAAACCAACAGCCATAATAGTCAAAAGAAGAACTAAACCCACAACTACAATCATTGTTACCCCGTTCTCTTCCGCCAGCTTGCTTCTCATTTCTTCCAAAAAGTCTCTAAATCTGCTGAAGTTAAAGCTACCTTCCTTTTTAATCATTTCTATCGCCCTCCTAACTACCTAATAAACAAAGTTCCTGAGTTTAACCAAAGTTGTCAGTGTATAAGGTGGGGGCTCAGCGCTTGGGTCGCTATCGGTAATAACTGTAATTCTAATGCTTCGGGTATCTCCAGCTCGCCGGGAAACTTCAGGTATTAAATTTCCATTTCGGTCATAATAGGCAAACAGGGGCTGATTATTTCCAACGTTGCGGGCAATAGTCGAAAGAATTTGTTCATTTCCATCCCTTGACAAAATTAAATTAGTGTTTTCAAATTTCACCTCGAAGTACTCAGGACTGCTTTCATCCCCGTCAACCTCAGCGTAAAAGCCCAGGTTATAATCACCAACCTTATAAGAGTCCAGAGCTTTGGCCTGGCGAAGATAGCGAGTAATGATTCTTTCGGCTTGCCGGGCGTCACTTTGAGCTTGAACCCAACCAGTTGTGCTTCGACTGACATTAAGGCCAGTTTCAGCAATGAAAAAAGCAGCTGTTAAAACGATAAAAATAAAAGAAGTGACCCATAAAAGCTCAACCAGAGTAAAACCTTTATCTTTTCTTTTCTTAAATAATCTAACCTTTCTCATCTTTTATCCCTTTTTTATCTTCTATTTTGGAAAGGTCACCTGAATAAGTGGTTATAATGAACCAGGGCGTGGAATGACTACTTGAATAACCGGAGAGTAATTAACCAGATTTCCGTTTCTATCCCGCGCTTCCACCTTGTATTGCCATTGCGTGTCCCATTTTAAAACTCCAGCAGTATCAGTGCAGTTGGCTGTAGGAGGTATCGTAGAAGTCACAAATTCCCAGTTTGCTTGTTGAGGTTGGCGCCGATAAAGATAATAAGCACCACTAAAGTCTGGACCATTCTGCCAAGTTAGAACCACCGCCGGATCGGCTTTAATTTTCACAACTTGCCAAGAAAGCTCCATCAGGGTGGTTATGTTCAAGCTATTGCCCCAGTTAGAGTAATCGCCATAACTATAACCCCGCAACGAATAAGTATAAGTTGTCCAGGGAGAAAGGCCGCTTAAGAAAACCGTGACCGTTCCTTCCTGAGGATTGGGAACAGTAATAGTAGTGAAAGAATTGCCCAAGCCTGCCTGAGCCCAAGCTTGATATTGACTAACCCAGTCTCGCCCATCCTTGATGGTGGTGAAAGTTATTTTGACGATGCGAGCCGAAGAATCAGTAGTCTCAATAGAAACTAAAGATGGTGACCCTTCAGGAGGATGATTGTTAACAATGTAAAAGTAAGAAATTGAAGCTTCCAAACCTTGACTATCTCGGGCAATACCTCTAACTTCGTAAAGACCATCGGGAGTGGCAGTGGTCGTATCCCAGATAAAATAAGCTGTGGCTTGAGGTTGAGGGGGACTTACCAGCTCGTTAAATACCAAAATACCACCGCCAATCTCTAAGCCTATATTGGAAATTGGTGCTCCAGCCGTAGTATTTTGCATCCCAATCACTCCGATGGTGACAGTCGGACCTGAAACAATAGAGTTGTTGGGCAAGGTATCGGTGGTAAAATAAACAAGAGGTGGAACAGCAAACTCCTTTATCCCAGCTATATTGGTCACCACAGCGTAACTTGAAGGGCGAGGCCTCTGCCAAGAAACTTCTACCCTTACCTTTTTGTAATCCTGCCAGTTAAAATGAGCCAGAGAATTGTTATAATAGTCTTCATCCTGGGGATCGTCAGCGTTTTGACCATCCCTCTGGCCATCTTTTGGGTCATCAACCCAGGAAATTAGGTAAGTTACCTGAAACTGAATACCAGCCACTATTGTAGTTTCCTGGCGGGGTAGAATCCCACTAGGCTCATAATTAGGGAAACCTGTTTGAGCATCACGGTAACCGATTCTGTCAAAAGGCAAACTTCTGATATACTCAATTTGCTGATTGGCTAAAAAGGTCGCCCGGTCCATTACTCTGGCATTATAAGCTATTGTTCCAGCCACCCCCATCACTGTCATTAAAATTGAGAGAGCCAGAAACATCACTAGAGTAGCGATTAAGATTTCTACCATACTTAAACCTTTTTGGTTAAGCTTTCTCATTTAATATCACCTGAAGCTAACTTTGATTTTTAAATTATACTCCCTTTTTATTATCGGCTCAATTTAAAAGGGTTTTAGCTCGATAATTCCCCTATAAAAATATGACTTTTTCTTTCTCCTTTTTTTAATTCTTAATTCATTCCTTTTTTTCAAAAGTAACTTTATTTACTCCCACCTTTTTTAAAAAACCCACCTCACTTTTCATCTTCAATACTTACTTTTTTCTCCCCTTTTTAAGGGATGAAAAGGAAAAGATTTCTCCAAAAGAAAAGAGGCGGCGCAAACGCCGCCTCCTTCCGATCCCTAACGAGCTTTTAACTACAGTTTGTGGTCCTTAGTTGCATCAGAACCGGAGCCGCCTGGACCATAGTAGTTACAAACAGCGTGGGCATCTGTCTGGTCAGTGCCAGCAATGGAATAGCAAGGAGCAGCATCGCCACCAGCGCCATCAATTGAAACGGCCTTCGGACATGTAGGGGGTTCCTGGAAATAGTTGGGAATAAACGGATGACTGCTATCAATATCAGTAAGAACATCAGACCAGGTTATTGAGCCTTCGTTTGAAGCCACATAGGTTTGAATGTTGCCGTTAATGGTTCGGAGATTGGACTGGCAGGTTCGACGCCAGGCAGCCTGACGAGCAACATTAAAAACTGGAACAGCAATAGCAATCAAAATAGCTATAATGAGAACGACTACCATAAGCTCAATAAGGGTAAAACCTTTCTGGTTTCTCATCATCTTTCACCTCCTTTCTTTGTTCTCAACTTGATTATCGGCAAAAAACCCCTACACTTTAGATAAAATTTACCCAAAATTTTTATAAACTACCCCAAAAAGAGGGTTACTTTCCAATCAGGGTTATAATCTGAAACATTGGCATATAAATTGAGATGAGAATTCCCCCGACTGAAAGGCCTAAAAACATCATTAAAATTGGCTCAAGCATAGAAGTCAAAGACTCAACTGTAGCAGTGACTTCGCTGTCGTAAAAATCGGCCACCTTATTAAGCATTGTATCCAGAGCCCCGGTTTCCTCACCAATGGCAATCATCTGAACCACCATCGGAGGAAACACCCGACTATTGGAAAGGGGCTTAGATATTGTTTCTCCTTCCTTAATGCTAGCTCGAGCTTCTTTGACCGTCCGGGTTATAACCGCATTCTCAGCGGTATCAGCCACAATATCCATTGCTTGAAGAATGGGCACACCACTAGCAATAAGGGTGGCAAAAGTTCGAGTAAACTTAGCCAGTGACATCTTCTGGGTTAAAACTCCAAAAACTGGAAGTCTTAACTTGATAGAATCAATCAGGTAAAGAGTCTGGGGATTTTTCTTGGCTTGGCGGTAGCCAAAAATCAACCCAAAAATTATCGCTCCAATTAACCACCAGAAGCTCCGGATAAAACCGCTAAGAGCAAGGAGTATTTTGGTAGGTAAAGGGAGCTCGCCGCCTAACTGGTTAAACATTCCCACAAAAATAGGCACAATAAAGATTATCATGGCAAAAACCAGAACCAGAGCCAGGCTTAAAACTGCTACCGGATAGGAAAGAGCGGACTTAATTTTCCCTTTGAGTTCCATATCTTTTTCAAAATGCTCGGCTATTCTAATCAAAGACTCATCCAGAACACCGCCAGCCTCACCTGCCCTGGTCATATTGACAAAAATTGCTGGGAAAACTTGGGGGTGCTTGGTTAAAGCTTCTGAAAGTGAAAGCCCCCCTTCAACATCCTTTTGAATCTGGGTAATTACGGTTCTCAATGTTGGGCTTTCAGTTTGTTCAGAAAGAATAGCCAAGGCTTTGGTAATGGAAACCCCGGCGTTAATCATGGTAGCAAACTGGCGAGCAAAAACGGTAATATCTTTGGTTTTCACTCCCCGACGGATAAGAGAAAAACCGCCAAAACCAGCAGCTTCCTTCTTTTCAGTAATGTCCAGAACAATGTAACCCATACCCCGCAACTTGGAAGCCACTGCCATTTGATTTTCAGCTTCAATAGCCCCCGAAATAACCTTTCCCGCTTTATCCCTGACCCGATAGACATAAGTAGCTGGCAACTTACTTCACCTCCTACTTCTTTTATACCTAAAAAGCTTGCCCTAAAAACTGCTTCAAATTCTGCTGGTCTATGGCTCTCTGCAAAGCCATCTCATAGGTTATTTTACCACGACGAACCAGATCTGCCAAAGCCTGGTCCATAGTTTGCATTCCATACTTGCCACCAGTCTGAATAGCGGTGTAAATCTGATGAGTTTTGGCTTCTCGAATTAAGTTTCTCACCCCGGGGGTAGGAATTAAAACCTCCACAGCAACTATCCTTGCTTTCCCGTCTTTAGTAGGGAGAAGTTGCTGAGCAATAACTCCCTGAAGAACTCCGGCTAGCTGAATTCTTATTTGCTGTTGCTGGTAAGGTGGAAAAACATCAACAATTCGGTCAATAGTTTGAGGAGCATCCTGAGTATGCAAGGTAGCAAAAACCAGATGGCCGGTTTCTGCGGCAGTTAGAGCCGTGGAAATGGTTTCCAAATCTCGCATCTCACCAATTAAAATAACATCCGGGTCCTGTCTTAAAACATACTTTAAGGCTTGCGGAAAGCTTTTAGTGTCGGAACCAACTTCTCGCTGATTAACAATTGACTTCTTGTGAGGATGGAGAAACTCAATCGGGTCTTCAATGGTTATAATGTGGCAGTTTCTCGTTTCGTTGATAATATTGATTAAGGCCGCCAGAGTAGTTGACTTTCCAGAGCCAGTGGGACCGGTTACCAGAACCAGACCGCGGGGCTTACGAGTAAATTCTTCCAGAACCAGAGGCAATTGAAGTTCCTGAAGGGTCGGGATTTTAACTGGGATTAAACGAAAAGCCGCCGAAAGGCTATTGCGCTGAAAGAAAATGTTTACTCTAAATCGACCTTTGCCCGGAAGGGAATAGGAAAAATCGTACTCCCAGTTCCTTTCCAGCACCTCCCGCTGTTCCTGAGTCAGAATGCCGTAAAGCATCTCCTTGGTGTCTTGGGGCATAAGCCTGGGATAATCCAGAGGCACCAGCTGACCGTGAAGTCTGATTACCGGTGGGGCACCAACCGTAATATGAAGATCAGAAGCTCCTCTCTCAATTACCTCTAATAAAACCTGGTCAATACTGATCAATTAAATCACCTCTCTGTTGTTTTTTCCTGTTTTAAGCTACCACTCGCAAAAGCTCCTCAATTGATGTCAAGCCCATTTTGACCTTTTCAAAACCATCCATCCTTAAAGTTCTCATTCCTTCTTCAATAGCTACTTTCTTGATTTGCTCAGCTGTTGCTTTTTCCACCGCTAATCTCTCAATGGTCTCGCTCATCAGCATAACTTCGTAAATACCCATCCGACCCTTGTAACCGGTATTGTTACACTTGGGACAACCTTTGGGACGATATAAAGTGGGAACTTCTTCGTCTTCTCCTAAAGGAAAACCTATCTCCTCCAGGGCTTTCCTTGACGGTTGATAGGGTTCTTTACAATCCGAGCAGAGACGGCGAGCCAGCCTCTGAGCCTGAACGCAGTCTATAGCTGAAGCTACCAGAAAAGGCTCAATTCCCATTTCTATTAAACGCGAGATGGCAGAAGGAGCGTCATTGGTGTGAAGGGTGGAAAAAACCAGGTGACCGGTGAGAGCGGCTTCAATTGCAATTTCCGCCGTCTCTCGGTCTCGGATTTCGCCCACCATTAAAATGTCAGGAGAAGCTCGCAAAAGAGAGCGCAAGCCGCGGGCAAAAGTAAAGCCAATCTTGGGATTAACCTGAACCTGATTGATATTGGGCAAACGGTACTCAACCGGGTCTTCAATAGTTATGATGTTTTTGTCAGGTTTATTTAAAATATTTAAGGTAGCGTAGAGAGTAGTTGACTTACCAGAGCCCGTCGGTCCAGTTATTAAAATAGCGCCATAAGGTTTGGAAAAGGCAGAGCGGTAACGCTCTAAGCTGTCAGGTAGAAAACCTAGTTTTTCAAGATCAAGAAGGATGC
>DAIRCJ010000045.1:0-12604 GCA_036796755.1 Candidatus Geothermocultoraceae bacterium
CATTATTTAATGACACCAGGTCCAACTCAGGTACCGGAGGCCACTCTTTTGGCTCAAGCCAGGCCTATCGTTCATCATCGTTCACCTGCCTATACCGAACTTTTACTGGAAACCTTGGAGGGTCTCAAATATGTTTTTCAAACCAGAAGAGACATAATGCTTTTCGCTTCTTCGGGTACTGGAGCTATGGAGTCAGCGGTAGCCAATCTTTTCTCTCCTGGCGACCGCGTTCTGGTTGCCTCTACCGGTAACTTTGGCGAAAGGTGGATCAAAATTTGTAAGGCTTACAACCTTGAGGTGGTGGCTTTAGAGTATGAATGGGGTCAGAGATTAAATCCCTCCGACATTGAAGCCAAACTTCAGGCTGATTCCTCAATTAGAGGGGTTTTTATTACTCATGCTGAAACTTCAACCGGAGTGGTTAATGAAGTTAAGAAGGTAGCTGAGATTACTTCCAGGTCTTCAGCTGTTCTGATTGTAGATGCTGTTTCCGGTCTCGGCGCTTGCGAGTTAAAAATGGATGAGTGGGGGATAGATGTGGTTGTTTCCGGTTCTCAAAAAGCCTTAATGACCCCTCCTGGCCTGGCTTTTGCTGCCGTTTCTGAAAGAGCCTGGGAGTTAGTGGAGAAGTCAACCTCTCCCCGATTTTATTTTGACTATCGGGCTTATAAAAAAGCGCTGGATAAACCCTCTCCCCAGAACCCTTACACTCCAGCTATCTGCACTATTATGGCTTTAGGTGAAAGCTTACGCTTGATCAAAGAGGAAGGAATTGAAAATGTCTGGGAACGCCATCGGATTTTAGCTAAAGCCACCCGTGAAGGCGTAAAGGCTCTAGGGCTTAAACTTTTTTCACCTGATGACGAAATGTGTAATGCGGTGACAGCCGTTAACGCTCCCGAAGGGATTGATGGAGGGGCTATTGTCAAGTCGGTTCGGGAAAAACATGGTGTCTGGTTAGCTGGTGGTCAGGGGAAGTTGAAAGGAAAAATTTTCCGCATTGGCCATTGCGGTTTTTATCTTCCCAGCGATATAATTGTTACCCTTGCTTCTTTGGAGAGAAGTTTGCTTGAACTGGGTTATAAACTTGAGGCTGGAGCTAGCTTAATAGCAGCTCAAAAAGTTTTTGTTGAGGCAGGCGTATGAAAGTTCTGATAACAGAAAAAATAGCCGAAGCCGGTATAGAAAAACTCAAAGCTGAAGGCTTCAAGGTTGATGTTTCGCTTGGTCTAAACGGGGAGGAGTTAAAAGAAAAAATTCCTCCCTATGAAGCGTTAATTGTTCGCAGTGGCACAAAAGTAACTGCTGATATAATTGAAAAAGCCGAAAATTTAAAGATAATCGGACGGGCAGGTATTGGAGTTGATAACATCGATGTGGAAGCGGCTACCCGGAAGGGAATAATTGTTGCCAATGCTCCGCAAAGTAATATAATTTCTGCGGCCGAGCACACCATTGCTCTTTTGCTGGCTTTAGCCCGAAACATCCCCCAGGCTAACGCTTCTTTAAAGTCTTGTAGGTGGGAAAGGTCAAAGTTTGAAGGGGTGGAGATAAACGGAAAAACGCTGGGAATTTTGGGTTTCGGACGGGTTGGCTTTTTGGTTGCCCAGCGAGCCGTTGGATTGGGCATGAGGGTAATTGCTTATGACCCTTATGTTCCCCGGGAAAGATTTGAGCAAGCTGGCATTGAAAGAAAGGAAAAATTAGAGGATTTTCTGAAAGAAGCTGATTTCATTTCCTTGCACCTGCCTAAAACCAAAGAAACTCTGGGAATTCTTGGAGACCGAGAGTTTGAGATAATGAAAGACGGAGTAAGAATAGTAAACACTGCCCGGGGCGGCCTTTTCAAAGAGGAGACCTTGGTTAAATACTTAAAGAGCGGAAAGGTTGCTGGTGCAGCCATTGATGTTTTTGAGGAAGAACCTTGCACTCAAAGCCCTCTTTTTGAATTTGATAATGTTATTGTTACTCCTCATCTCGGAGCTTCAACTTTTGAAGCTCAGGATAAAGCTGGAGTGATGATTGCTGACCAGATAATTGCCGGCTTAAAAGGGGGATTTGTAAGCACTGCGGTAAATATCCCTTCCATACCTCCTGAGGTTATGGAAGCTGTAAGACCCTATCTTGACCTTTGCGAAAACCTGGGCAAGTTCTTTTCTTTTCTTCTGGAAGAACAACCTTCGCTCATCTCCATTGATTATGCCGGCGAAGTCTCTTCTCTGGAGACCAAACCCTTGACCCTGGCTATTTTAAAAGGCTTATTTGAAGCGGTAGTTGAAGAACCAGTGACCTATGTCAACGCCCTTCACTTGGCTAAAGACAGGGGTGTTGAGATAAGGGAAAGCAAAACACCAACCAGCCAGGAGTACTTAAATTTAATAACTATCAGAGTTCCAAAAACTAATTTATCCCTTTCGGGAACCATTCTCGGGCGCAACAACCAGCCCCGAATTGTTAAGATTTATACCTACGATGTTGATCTTGTTCCCTCTAAATATATGCTGGTCATACATAATGTTGACCGCCCTGGAATGATCGGTGCTCTTGGCACTTTGCTTGGTGAAAAAGGAATTAACATCGCTTCAATGCAGTTTGGGCGCGAAAAGCCAGGAGGAAACGCCGTTTCTATTCTGGCTCTAGATAGCCCCATTGATACCGGAGTCCTCAAGGAAATTGAGGGTATCAATGGGGTGTCAAAAGCCATACCTATCCAGCTTTAGCTTTTCTCTCTAACTCGGTTATAATCTTATTAATCTGGAGGTAAAAATGAGCGATAAAATTTATATTTTTGATACTACTTTAAGAGACGGCGAGCAATCGCCGGGTATAAGTTTAAATTTCCGGGAAAAACTTGAGATAGCCGAGCAGTTAGCCCGCCTGGGGGTTGATGTTATTGAGGCTGGCTTTCCTATTACTTCCCCTGGCGATTTTCGGGCGGTAGAGACAATTGCTCAAAAGATTAAAGGTTCAACTGTCTGCGCTCTGGCCCGGGCTCTGGAAGGAGACATTGACTGTGCCTGGCAGGCTATCAAGGGAGCTGAGAGACCACGAATTCACACTTTCATTGCCACTTCGGATATTCACATTGAAAAGAAACTTAAAAAGACCAAGGATGAAGTGTTGAGGATGACGGAAGAAGCGGTTAAAAGAGCTCGGAGGTACACGCCGGATGTTGAGTTCTCTCCCGAGGATGCTACTCGCTCGGAATTTGAGTTTCTCTGTAAAGTGCTGGAGGTTGCTCTGGAAGCTGGAGCGACCACCATTAACATTCCTGATACTGTTGGCTATGCTCTCCCCCGGGAGTTTGGAGAACTTATAAAAAAGCTGGTAGCAAAGTTTCCAGTTTTGGGAAAGGAAGTGACTTTGAGTGTTCATTGCCATAATGACCTCGGGCTGGCTGTTGCTAACTCAATTGAAGCGGTAATTAACGGTGCCAATCAGGTTGAATGCACCATCAATGGCCTGGGCGAACGAGCTGGAAATGCTGCTTTGGAAGAGATAGTAATGATTCTGGACACCCGCTACCGGACGGTTGGAAAGAAGACCACTATCAAGACGGAAGAGATTTCTCGCACCAGCCGCTTGGTGAGTGCTCTTACCGGTTATCCCGTTCAACCTAACAAAGCTATTGTAGGGGCTAATGCTTTTGCTCATTCTTCGGGAATTCATACCGATGGAATGCTTAAGGACCGCACCACCTACGAGATTATTAATCCTAAGAAAATTGGGCTTTCCGAAAGCAAGCTTATTTTAGGGAAAACTTCCGGCCGTCATGGTTTAAGACAGAGGTTGATTGAGCTTGGCTATGAGTTAACTCCGGAAGAGCTGGACGCTGTTTTCCTGGCTTTTAAAAAACTGGCTGACCGCAAGTCTCAGGTTACTGATGAAGACCTTGAAGCTTTGGTCTTTGATGAACTTTACTCTGGCGGAGGCAAATATCAGTTAAAGGAGTTTGCCATCCATTCGGGGACAAAGGTTAGCCCTCAGGCTCGAGTGGTTATAATGAAAAACGGCGAAATACTTGAAGCTGAAGCGGCTGGCGATGGGCCGGTGGACGCCGTGTATAATGCCATAGATAAAATCATTGGCCTTAAAACTAACCTTACCAGCTTCTCAATTACTGCTCTGACTGGGGAAAAGGAAGCTGTTGGCGAGTCAAATATTCGCCTGGAAATCCAGGGTGAAAAAGTGAGTGGTCGGGGTGTTAGCACTGATATTGTTGAGGCCGCTGCCCTGGCTTACATCAATGCTATTAACCGCTATCTTATGCGTCAGGAAGAGGCTTGAAGATGGGTATGACCATTACCCAAAAAATTCTGGCTGCTCATGCTGGTCTGGATAAGGTTGAGCCAGGAGAGATTATTAATGTGAAAGTTGATGGGCTGCTAGCCAACGATGTAACTGCCCCAGGCGCTATTGAGCAATTCAAACTTACGGGGAGCGAAAAGGTATTTGATGCGGAGAAGATCTTTCTGGTTCCTGATCATTTTGCCCCCAATCGTGACATTCCCTCTGCTGAACAGTGTAAATTACTCAGAGAGTTTGCTTACGAACAGGGGATTACCCACTATTTTGAAGTGGGGAGAATGGGAATTGAACATGCTCTTTTACCCGAAGAAGGGCTGGTTTTGCCCGGCGACTTGATTATCGGCGCCGACTCCCATACTTGCACTTATGGCGCTCTGGGAGCTTTTTCTACCGGCGTCGGCTCTACTGACCTCGGGGTAGCCATGGCTTTAGGCGAAATCTGGCTTAAGGTTCCCGCTACCTTAAAGTTTGAAATCAACGGCTCTTTAAAGCCCTGGGTTCGGGGGAAGGACATCATTCTTTACATCATTGGCCAGATAGGTGTTGACGGCGCTCTTTACCAGGCAATGGAGTTTACTGGAGAGACTATTGGTAAGCTTTCCTTGGATTCTCGATTTACTATTGCCAATATGGCAATTGAAGCCGGAGCTAAAAATGGAATTTTCGCTCCGGACGAGAAAACTATAAAGTATGTTCAATCGCGAGCCCGAAGAAACTACCAGGTTTACTACAGTGACCCCGACGCTCCCTACGAAAAAGTCTATTCTCTTGACGCTGAAAAAATTGATTTACAGGTGGCTTTTCCTTCCCTCCCTTCAAACACGAGGTCGGTTGATGAAGCTGGTGAAGTAGAAATTGACCAGGTGGTTATTGGTTCCTGCACCAATGGACGTCTGGAAGACTTGCGAATTGCTGCTGGGGTTTTAAAAGGCAAAAAAGTCCATCCCCGAACACGCCTTTTAATCTTTCCGGCTACTCAGAAAATTTATCTACAGGCAGTTAGAGAAGGGTTGATTGAGACATTTATTGAGGCAGGAGCAGCTGTGAGCACCCCTACCTGTGGACCCTGTCTGGGCGGACATTCAGGAGTTCTGGC
This sequence comes from Candidatus Geothermocultoraceae bacterium, assembly GCA_036796755.1. Taxonomy (GTDB): domain Bacteria; phylum Actinomycetota; class Aquicultoria; order SKW223; family CALKMS01; genus CALKMS01. The sequence continues at coordinate 5,405 of DAIRCJ010000045.1, forward strand.
TAAAGGCGAGCGAGCTTTAGCCACCACCAATCGGAACTTTGTTGGCCGAATGGGCTCTTCAGAGTCTGAGGTTTATCTTTCAGGGCCGGCAGTTGCCGCTGCTTCCGCTGTTGCTGGAAGGATAGTTCCACCAGAGGAAGTTGTTTCTTCTGAAGTCTGGTTAGAGGTTAAGAAAGGATTGGAGGCTTGATGGTTTTTGAAGGAAGGGTTGTAAAGGTTGGAAAAAACATAGATACCGATGTAATTATCCCGGCTCGCTATCTGGTAACTTTTAACCCTGACGAACTTGCTAAACATTGTTTTGAAGCTCTTGGTTCCGAGTTTAAAAATCGGCTAAAACCTGGCACCATTCTAGTAGCTGAAGAAAATTTTGGCTGCGGTTCTTCTCGTGAACACGCTCCACTGGCTTTAAAAGGAGCGGGAGTTTCCTGCATTGTTGCCTCTTCCTTTGCCCGAATTTTCTTTCGCAACGCTCTAAACATTGGTTTGCCAATTGTAGAATGCCCGGAATGCATATCGGAGATTGAGGAAGGGGATTTGATAAGAGTTTCTCTAAAAGAAGGCACGATAACTAATTTAAGAACTGGAAAGACCTATAAGTCCCAGCCCTTTCCACCTTTTCTGATTGACATTTTGAGTTCAGGAGGGCTTATTAACTGGACCCGGAAAAAGTTAAAGGAGGGAAGAAGATGAACTCTTACAAAATCGCCGTAATTCCTGGAGATGGCACCGGTCCCGAAGTTATAAGAGAGGCCGTTAAGGTCTTAGAAGCTGCAGCTTCAAGAGCCGGGTTTAGACTCGAGTTTAACTATTACGACTTTGGTGGCGAAAGGTATTTGAAGACGGGCGAGACCCTTCCTGACTCCGCTCTTTCTGAACTCAAGAGTTTTGACGCCATCTTGTTAGGGGCAATTGGTCATCCCGATGTCAAACCGGGAATTTTAGAGCGAGGGATCCTTTTAAAAATTCGCTTCGCTCTTGACCAGTATATAAATCTTCGTCCGGTCAAACTTTATCCAGGGGTTGATACCCCGTTAAAGGATAAAACCCCACAAGACATCGATTTTGTTGTAGTTCGGGAAAACACTGAGGGCTTGTATGTGGGAGCTGGTGGTTTTTTGAAAAAAGGCACGCCTGATGAAGTAGCCATTCAGGAGAGCATAAATACTCGTCGGGGCGTTGAAAGGTGCATCCGCTTTGCTTTTGACTTTTGTCGTCAGCGTAATAAAAAGAAAGAGCTTACTCTTTGCGGGAAGACCAATGTCTTAACTTATGCTCATGATCTGTGGGAAAGAGTATTTTATGAAGTTGCCGAAGAATATCCGGATATAAAAACAAGCTATGCTCATGTTGATGCCATCTGTATGTGGTTTGTGAAAAATCCAGAGTGGTTTGATGTGGTGGTAACCGACAATATGTTTGGCGATATAATTACTGATCTGGGCGCTATTATTCAGGGGGGAATGGGAATAGCCGCTGGTGCTAATCTGAATCCTCAGGGGGTTTCTATGTTTGAGCCGATAGGTGGCTCTGCCCCCAAATATACTGGGAAAAATGTAATTAATCCGCTGGCGGCAATTTCGGCAGCTCAGATGATGTTAGATTTTCTGGGAGAAAAAACGGCTTCAGACTGGATTGAGAAAGCCATCATTAAAGTTACTTCTGAAAAGTTAAAAAGTTTAGCCGCGGGCAAAATGGGCTATTCTACTTCCGAGGTTGGCGATATGGTAGCCCGTTATCTTTCTGAAGTTGATTAAATGATTTTTTCCTCTCCTTAAGTTAAAATAAAAAACCAATTACTTTAAAAGGAGGAAAAAATGCCTATACCTGAAGCCAAATACATCTGGATAAATGGAAAATTTGTCTCCTGGAAAGAAGCCAAGATTCATTTACTCACTCACGCTCTCCATTATGGTTCAGGAGTTTTTGAGGGAATTAGAGCTTACAAAACCAACTCGGGAACGGCTGTTTTTCGCTTGACTGACCACCTGAAAAGACTTTTTCGTTCCGCGAAGATTTATAAAATGGAAATCCCTTACTCAATTGCAGAACTGGCAGATGCTACCAAAGAACTTATTCGGCAAAACGGACTGGAAAGCTGTTACATAAGGCCAATTGTTTTTCGAGGTTACGGCGAGATGGGCCTTTTCCCTTTAAATGCCCCAGTGGAAACAGCCATTGCTGTCTGGTCTTGGGGGGCTTATCTAGGCGAAGAGGGAATTAAACACGGCATTCGGGCTAAAATTTCTTCCTTTCGTCGCATCGACCCGAATACTATGCCGCCTGCGGCCAAAGCTACAGGTCAGTACATCAACTCTATTTTGGCTAAAATAGAGGCCGTAGAAAATGGTTATGACGAGGCAATTCTTCTTGACACCCGGGGTTTTGTCTCCGAGGGTTCAGGTGAAAATATTTTCGTTATCCGGCAGGGAAAAATTTTTACCCCTTCTACCGCTGCCAGCATTTTGGAAGGCATCACCCGTGATTCGGTAATCTCCCTGGCTCTTGACCTGGGGCTTGAGGTTATAGAAAAGGACCTGGTTCGTTCGGACCTTTACTGGGCTGATGAAGTTTTCTTTACCGGAACAGCAGCTGAAATTGTTCCCATCAGGGAAATCGATGGTCGTTTAATCGGCGAACCTGGACCTCTAACCCGCCGTCTCCAGGAAGCTTTCTATGCTGTTATTCGGGGCGAAAACCCGAAGTATCAGGATTGGTTAGAATATGTCTGAGCCAGCCTCTCCCTTTCCAAAAAAGGAGAAAGTATTCCTTTATGACACAACTTTAAGAGATGGCGCTCAGCGCGAGGGCGTTTCCTTTACTTTGCAGGACAAGCTGAAAATTACTCAAGAGCTTGACAAACTTGGAGTTGACTTTATAGAAGGCGGTTGGCCTTATTCTAATCCCAAAGACGCCGATTATTTTCGCAAAGTAAAAAAACTAAAGCTTAAAAGATCTAAAATCGTTGCTTTTGGTTCAACTCGCCGCAAGGGAGTTAAGCCTGAAGACGATGAAAACCTTAAATCTTTAGTCGAAGCCGACACCGATTACGTAACCATTTTTGGAAAAAGCTGGGACGTCCATGTTAGCAGCGTTTTGGTGACTACTCTGGATGAAAACTTAAAAATGATAGCGGGCTCGGTTTCCTTTTTAAAAAAGAAGGGCAAGAAAGTAATTTTCGATGCTGAGCATTTTTTTGACGGTTACAAAAACAACCCGGACTATGCTTTGAAAACTATAATGGCAGCCCGGGAAGCCGGTGCCGAATGGATTGTTTTGGCTGACACCAATGGTGGAACTTTGCCCGAGGAAGTCAAAAAAATTATAAGCGAGATAAAACCTTATTTACCTTCAAACTTTGGAATTCACGCCCATAACGATAGTGACTGTGCGGTTGCCAATTCTTTGTTGGCGGTAAAGCTCGGCGCTCTTCAGGTTCAGGGAACAATCAATGGTTATGGAGAGCGTTGCGGCAATGCTAACCTTTGTTCCATTATTCCAGCTTTAGAACTAAAAATGGGTTACCGGTGTTTACCTGAGGGTAATTTAACTCTTTTGACTGAAGTTGCTCATTTTGTAGCTGAGATTTCTAACATTCCGCCAGACCCTCACCAGCCCTATGTGGGGCAGAGTGCTTTTGCCCACAAAGGCGGTGTTCATATCAGTGCGGTTTTAAAGCACAAGAAAGCTTATGAGCATATTGAACCCGAATTAGTTGGTAATGTTTCCCGACTTCTGGTTTCTGAACTTTCGGGGATTAAAAGCCTGATTGAAAAAGCAAAGGAAACCACTGGAATTGACCTTTCTGGTCAGCCAGAAAAAGCTCAGCTCCTTTTAAAAAAGCTTAAGGAGAAAGAAAAACAGGGTTACTTGTTTGAAGTTGCCGATGGCTCTTTTGGTTTGTTTGTTTTGCGAAATCTGGGTCGCTACCGCCCTCTTTTTGAGCTTGAGTCTTACGAAGTAACAATAAATCGCTGGCGAAGCGGTCGTTTTCAAGCCGAAGCCATTGTTAAACTTTATGTCAACAAAGAAAGGAAAGTGGAGATAGGCGAGGGAAACGGCCCGGTAAACGCTCTCGACCGGGCTTTGCGAAAAGCTCTTGAGCCTCTCTTTCCCGAATTAACCAGGATAACTCTTTCTGATTATCGGGTGAGAGTTTTCGGCCGTGAAAAAGGAACTCAAGCCAAAACCCGGGTTTTTATGGAATTTAATCGGGGGCAGAAGAGCTGGGGAACGGTCGGGGTGTCAGAAAACATAATTGAAGCTAGCTGGCAGGCCTTAATAGAAGGCTACGAGTATGGCTTGCAGGTAACTTAGTTTTCGATGATAGTTTGCCGCTTTCACTACGATAATCAGCCTTTTTTTGGAGTTTTAGACCAGGGGAATCAGTTAAGAATGATTAAAAACCCTTTTGAAAATCAGGGGGAGATTGCTGAGCTTAAACATCCACCACTAAGCCTTTCGAAAGTTAAACTCCTATCTCCTGTTAATCCTTCTAAAATTGTTGCTGTTGGCTTGAACTATGTTGACCATGCTAAAGAGCTAAAAATGGAGATACCCGATGAACCGGTAATTTTTTTAAAACCCCCTACCTCAGTAATAGGACCGGAAGAAGAAATAATTTATCCTTCTCAATCTTGTCAGGTGGATTACGAAGCTGAGCTGGCTTTGATTATTGGCCGGGAGGGTCGTTTTATTTCTGAAAGTCAAGCTCCCGAATATATTTTTGGCTATACCTGCAGCAATGATATAACTGCTCGCGACCTCCAAAGGAAAGATACCCAGTGGACCAGAGCTAAATCTTTTGACACCTTTGCACCTCTCGGCCCCTGGATTGTTACCGACCTTGACCCTTCCAATTTAAATATAGAGCTTTATTTAAACGGCGAGCTCAAGCAGTCCTCAAACAGCAGAAATATGATTTTTCGTCCCTACCAGCTTGTTTCTTTCATTTCTCAAATAATGACTTTAAAGCCTGGCGATGTCATTATGACTGGCACTCCGCCCGGGGTTGGAAGTCTAAACCCGGGGGATGTGGTAGAGGTTAAGATAGAAAAGATTGGTGTTTTAAAAAATCGGATAGTTTCAGAATAATTCCAATTTCTTTACGGTTTTGGTTTGAACTGGCAGACTAAAGAGTTATTGGCGCAGCTCTGAGATTCAATTTGTAAAGTAGTATGGGCAATTCCGAATTCTTTTAACAAAACCTTTTCTACTTCCCGAATTATTCTATCAGCTTCGCTTATCAGCTGGTCGTTTAAAAGTAAATGAGCGCTTAAAGCGTGAATACCAGAAGTTATAGTCCAGATATGAAGGTCATGAAGATCCAGAATTCCGGGAATTTGCTTCAAACGAGAAACAAGATTATCAATTTCTATATCTTTGGGGCTGGCTTCCATCAAGATATTGACTGCTTCCAGAGTTACTTTATAAGCCGAGTAAAAAATAATCAAAGAAATTACTATGCTAAGCAAAGGGTCAATCAAGTAATAACCGCTGAAGTAAATAACTATACCTCCGATAATTATAGCCAAGGAAGAAAAGGCGTCACCCAGGACATGAACTAAAGCGCTTTTCAGGTTGAGAGTTTCTCCCTGACGCAAAAAATAAATTGCCAGAGCATTAACCAGTAATCCTATTGAGGCAATTAAAAGCATACCGCTCTCGTTTATGGTTGCTGGATTTAAAAGGCGGTTATAGGCTTCTCTGAAGATAAAAAAACATATTATTGCCAGGGTTATCCCGTTAAAAAGGGCGGCTAAAATTTCTAAACGGTAAAGCCCAAAGGTCCTTTCTTTAGTAGCTGGCTTCAAAGCCAGGGAGAGGGCTAAATAACTGACTAAAAGAGAAAGGAAATCAACCAGCATATGGCCGGCGTCAGCCAGCAGAGCCAGGCTGTTGGTTAAGATCCCTCCGATAAACTCAACCAGAAGGAAAGTTCCCGTAAGAAAAAGAGCAATTCTTAAATTTTTGCTTTCAACGACTCTAATTTCCTTATGTTCCACCAGTTTATTTTAGTTTAAATTAAGGGTTATTTTAATCCTTATTTCATTTCTCAAAGATAAATTTAAAATGTCGTACGGCATGAATTTTATTTTTTTCGGCTTGTTTTTAAAGTTTCGGAACTTTTATAATAGCCAGAGGGAAGGTGAGGATAGATGGAAGAGCTGTATTGTGATGCTTTAGCCTTAGCTTTAGATTTTGAACGGGAGAATCAAGATTTTTATCGGGAAAAACTAAAAGAGACCCGGGAGCCCTTGGCTCGTAAGGCTCTGGAATTTTTAATCAAAGAAGACGATAAACATATCGAAAAAATACTACGGTTTAACCGTTCCTTACTGGAAAACGAGGAGTTTGACCAGGAAAAAGAGTGCCAGATAGATGTGCCTGAAAAGGTAAAAGAACTTTTCAAGACATTGATAAATAAAACCACAGGTAAGATTACCGCTTTTGACTCTGATCTGGAAATTTACGAAAAAGCAATGGAGCTTGAAAACAAAGGTTACAAAATGTATCAGCTTTGCTCTCAGAACGAAGAACTTGATGAGAAAATAAAAAGGTTTTTTGCTTATCTTGCTCGGGAAGAGTCTCTTCATTATGACCTTTTAGCTAAAACTAAAAAATACCTTGAAGACCCTTCTTATTATTTTGAAGAAGAAGGGGGCTGGATTTTTGGCTGATAAACGGTCAATTCAAATCCAGATCCTCCCTGCCCCCTTTTGAAAAAGGAAGAAAATGATATAAAAGGGGAATTGAGGAGGATTTTATTTTAATAATAATTAGGTAAATAAAATTCAGGTTAACTTTCCTTTTCTTTTTAAGTTTGGTTTAAAATTTATGCCAGCCATTTTACTAAAAAATAAAAATTTTTCCGAAGAAAGGAGGGATATTTTTGAAACGATTGAGCATTAAAGGTAACCTTTTTCGTGAAGGCGAATACCTCATCGGCTTTGACCAGACCGGTACTCACGCCTGCTACTTTCTCTATGGCATTTTGAAACCCGGAGAGCAAAGAGAGATGTCCCCTGGCAAGGGCCACGTTGAGATAATTTGCTTACTGGAAGGGGAAGCAGAGGTCACTAAAGACGGAGAAAAAGAAAAGCTCATAAAAGGCGAAGGTTTTTTGCTGGAAGGTGAAGAAAAATTAGAGATGAAAAATGCTTCCAACAAACCTCTAATTTATGTCGTTTCTGGTGGCCA
>DAIRCJ010000046.1:0-12446 GCA_036796755.1 Candidatus Geothermocultoraceae bacterium
CTTGCATCTCCTTGAATAATCTTAATAAAGGCATCTGTTCTTAATTTATCGAACTCCTTTAATCGTTTTATGGTATCTAAGCTATAACGGTTAATAAACTTTAATGCTTCATTAATAGGTTCACAATATCTTTTATGTTTGATACACCAGTAAGTTTCTCTAACGGGTTTTTTGGGACGTGCCAAATCGTAATGAGGAATGAGTCTTGCAGAACGCGCAGACCTGGAAAGAATAATTTTTAAGACATCCTGGTTCTTATAATCTTTAATTATGCTTTTGTAAAATAAAATTTCTTGTAGCGCTCTTTCAGAAAACCACTCCTTCAAGTATTCACTATCAGTAGTGAAAGTTTCAATCTTATCACCAAAAAGAGATCTGCTCTTGTTTTGTAAATCATGACTAAAAGATTTTAGTCTTTTTAATGCATCCTTAATTTCTTTTTCTACCTCTACTATATTGTATCTCTTTGTTTTTACTTCCTGAATCAGCACATTGAAAGGAGATAATTCTATACCAATGGAATTTATGCCTAAGACATTTGCTTCTACAAGAGTCGTCCCTGAACCTGAAAAAGGATCAAGGATGGTATCGCCCTTTTTGAAATATTTTTTTAAGAAGACCTCGACCAATTGTGGAATGAATTTTCCAAGATATGGGTGCAAACGATGTACATGCTTTGTCCTTTCACATTCTCTGACGTTTAAAAAGGTTAAATCATCGCCTAAGATATCAATATTTTTCCGGGTATCTATTCTTGCCTCGATGAATTTTGTATCTATTCCAAATTTTGTTGCTGCTTTTTTGTTTACTTCAAGCATAATTTATTGCCTCCTTACCTAACATTAAGAGTTTTTCTCTCAAGTGGCTAGTAGCACATGCTAGATAATAACGACGATGTTTTTTTCTATTTTGGATGGCAAAACAGCTATCTTGACCACCTGTACCTTTGATGTAACTATCTCGTTTTCCTCAAACGCGTGCTTATAAAGGTTTCTTATCCTCATCAAATTTTCACTGCATACATAAGTATAAATCCCGTTTTTGGCAAAATCCCTCGCAATAAGGTTTTTGCTCGGCATTTTTTTGATATTTCTTCCTCTTTCAATTCAACTCTCCAGTTTAATTTAATCCAAATAATTTGGATTTTGCTGTCAGATTCTGTTAGTAATTTTACTAAGAAAATTTAACAAAACAGTGTGACAAAAATCTGTTTTTTTATTTTAATGAATTTCAGTTTGAGGTTGAAATCGCTTGGGTTGGGTTTCGGTGGGCAGGGGGGCAGCCTTTTTGTTTCTGCCAGAAAGGAGGGAAACATTTTTTAACTGGCGGAGGGAGAGGGATTTGAACCCCCGTCCCGAAATAATCGGGAAGCGGTTTTCGAGACCGCCGCCTTCGTCCGCTCGGCCATCCCTCCTTTTTCTAATTTTATAGTTAAAGTTAGAATTAATAAATGGCTGGAAAAACCGGGGTAAAATTTTCCTGGTGGCTGGAAAGAAAACTTAAAAACCTCCTTTTGCTCTCGGTTTTTTGGAGCAAGAAAAGGACTTAAAAAAATTTAAAAAAAATTTTCCCAAAATTCTCGATTTTGTAAGTCCCTAAGTATATAATTCTTACATATTTTGTTGCTGGAGGGGTGCGAGATGAAAAAACTGGCGGTAAATCTCCTGCTTATCTTAGTTTTTTTCTTTTCCCTTTTACTTCCTGCTCAATCTGAAAGCTTTACTCTGGCTTGGCCGATTGAAGGAAAGGTGGGTTTAAAGTTTGGAGAAAAGTATCTTTTTGAAGGAAAGGAAAGAACTCATTACGGAATAGATATTCTGGCAGCTGAAGGGACGGAAGTAAAAAGTCCAGCCGAAGGAGAGGTGGTATTTTCTGGCCAGGTAGCTGGTCGCCAGGCAGTAACCATTGAGGCTGAAGGTTTTAAGTTAAGCCTTTCTCCGCTGAAAGAAGTAGAGGTCTTTAAAGGAGAAAAAATAGAAAAAGGCGGGTTGATTGGCAAACTTGCATTTGAAGGCGATTACAGCCTGGCCGAAACTCACCTTCATCTGAGTTTGCGAGACTCCGAGGGAAAATATCTTGACCCTTTGCCTTATTTACCCGAACTCAACCTGGAACAAACCCAGCCAGAAAAAGAAACTCAACTCGTCGAAAACGAAACTCTCACTCAACCTGGACCTGAACCCCAATCCAATCCCTCTTCTTTAGAAAACCTAGTTTTTATTCAACCCGAAAACGCCAAAGAGTTTGCCGGGAACAGCGTTGCTGGGCAGGATTCTGCTTCGGTTGAAACAGTTCAACCAGGAAATCAAAGCCAGAATGAAAGCCCATTTCTTCAATCGCGGGCTGATTCATCAGTTATTAGTTGGAATTTTTCGAGGGGGGAAAAGTCGATTTCTAACCAAAGCAAGCTGGCAAAGAATTCAGTGACAAGGGCCCTAGAAGCTAAGAAAAAGTCTTCCTTTTCATTTCAAGCGACCGATTTAAGAGAGAAAACAAAAGCTTTATCCGATACTTTTTGCCAGCGCCGGGCGCAAGGACTGGTGGAAATGGCCAGGCACTCTCAAAAAAATCAGGAGCTCTTTACTTCTCCCTCAAGGAAGGGAAAGAGCGGCTTTGGTAGTTTCAATTTAGCCCCTCTTGGCTGGTCTTTCCTGGTTTGGCCTCTGTTTTATGCTTTCTTCTTTTATAGCTGGGAAGAGGTTCCTGGCCGTTTTCTTTATCGGGCGGGGCAGGTTGTTAAAGCTTCCCTTTTTTGATAGAATGCTTTTCTTGTGGTTTATCCCTGCTCTCAATTTAGGGTTGAGAGACGCTAAGACCATAGGGAGGTGTTAGATGCGTAGTTACGAGGTTATGTACATCCTTCACCCTGAAGGCGCTGAGGAAGATTACAAAGAGCTGATTGAGCGGTTTAAAGGAGTGGTTGAAAAAGGCAAGGGGGAAGTTCTGGGAGTAAACCCCTGGGGTAGAAAAAAGTTTGCTTATCCGATTGAAAAACTAACCGAAGGCTATTATGTGGTAATGAATTTTAAGAGCGAACCTAAGGTAGCCAGCGAGTTAAGCCGTCAACTGAAGATTAACGATAAGGTAGTTCGCCATTTACTTGTTAAGCTTGAAGGAGAAGAATAAGATGAGTTTAAATCGGGTAGTTTTAATAGGCCGGCTGGCTAAAGACCCGGAACTTCGTTTCACCCCTGACGGCACGCCGGTTACCACTTTACGTCTGGCCGTTTCCCGCCCTTTCGCTAAAGAAGGACAACCGGATGTGGACTTTTTTAGTGTTGTGGTCTGGAGGAAGCTGGCTGAACTCTGTTCAGAGTACCTGGGTAAAGGTCGGCTGGTGGCAGTGGAAGGAAGACTCCGTCGTCGGGAGTGGAAAACCGCTGAAGGTCAACCTCGCAGTGATGTTGAGATAGTGGCTTCAAATATCCAGTTTTTAGACCGTAAGACTGAGGGGGAAACTGCAAAGGAAGTAGTTGTAGAAGACAAAGAACCAGAAGCTCCTGAGGAGCTGGATATTGATGAGGATATACCTTTTTAGGAGGTTTAATTAAATGGAAAAAGAAGTTAATTTTCGATTTAGAAAACGCCGCAAATACTGCTATTTTTGTAAAGAAGGAATAAACTTTATTGACTACAAGGATGAAGAACTGCTTCGGAAGTTCATCTCTGACAGGGCCAAAATTCGTTCCCGGAAAGCCACCGGTACCTGTGCTAAACACCAGAGGAAACTGGCAACAAGCATTAAGCGGGCACGAGAGATGGCTCTTCTTCCTTATGTGGTGCCCAAACAGCGCTAAAAAAATTTGTCTTCTATGAGCTTGGATTTTAATATTTAAAACTTGCCTAAAGAGCTTCGTTTCCTACTTGCCAAAGCCTTCGGTTTTCAATATTATCAGTTTGTTAGTGGCTAATTTTGAAGGCGGGTGATGAGATGGAGTTTTTCTTTCTGGCTTCTATAGTAGTGCTGGTCGTTGTGCTGATATTTGTTTTGCGGGGAAGGAAACAGATTGTTACTACCACCCCGGTGCCTCAAGCCGAGATTGATCCTTACTTGCTTATTGATAGAGAAACCAATCTCTACAACCGCCGCTTTTTCTTGCGACGGCTTCAAGAAGAAATCCACCGTTTCCAGCGTTACCAGTCTCCTTTTTCTTTAGCTCTCCTGAAACTTCCTTCTTCAGTGGAGAGCCTGGAAGATGCTCGCTTGAACTCTTTTTTGCGGCGGGTGGCTTCAATTGTGGAAAAGGATATCCGCTTAACCGATTTGGCCAGTCGTTACGACCGAGCTGATATAGCCATTCTTTTTTCGATGACCGGGCGTCTTTCAGCAGATGTGCCTATTTTTCGGTTGAAAGAGAAAATCAATCAGCTTTTAAAGTCGGAAAACTTAGAAGGAGAAGCCAACTTTTTAGTTTTTTCCTTCCCTGAACAAGCCCAGAAAATTGAGGAATTTATAAACAAACTTTCTCAAGGCGGGAGGATTTGAAGAAAGTAAAGGTTTTTCTTTTAAAAGACGCGCCAGGCGTAGGAAAGGCAGGAGAGGTAAAAGAAGTTAATCGGGGATATGCCGAAAATTATCTTTTTCCTCGAGGTCTGGCACGGTTAGCAAACGGAGAAGTTGCCAATCTTCTTCGGGCTAAAACTTTAAGGGAGAAAATTCAGCAGGAAAAAAGGCAAAAAGAAGCTGAAGAAATCAAAAAGCTAATTGAAAGCAATGTTCTGGTTGTTAGGGCTCGAGCTGGAAAAGAAGGAAAAATTTTTGGTTCGGTTACGGCTAAAGATTTAGCGGAGACACTTTTGAAACAGTTAGGTATTAAAATCGAAAAAAAGGAGATTGTTCTGGAAGAAAACTTGAAAAAATTAGGGAGTTATAGCTACCAGGTTAAATTGTACGGTGGTTTGAAGGCTGAAGGTAGGGTTGTGGTGGAAAAAGATGCCTGAGGAAATGGTCTATCCGCAAACCTTTGATCTTGAGAGGGTGCCGCCTCAGGATGACGAAGCTGAAGCTTCTTTGCTTGGCTCAATGCTTCTTTCTTCCGATGTCATTCCTGATGTGTTTGAGATTGTCTCCTCTGACTCTTTTTACCGTCAGGCTCATCGGCGCATATTCCAGTCCATCCAGGACCTTTATCTTAAAGGAGAGGCAGTTGACCCGATAACGGTAGCCGAAAACCTTAGAGCCCGGGGGGAGTTAGAGAACTGCGGGGGCAAGGCCTATTTAGCTCATTTAGTTTCGGTTGTCCCTACGGCTGCTAACGCTCTCCAGTATGCTCGGATTGTTGAGCGTCACGCAGTCTTAAGGGCTCTCATTCAAGCAGCAACTGAAATAGCCCAGATAGCTTATCAGGGAAGCGAAGATATCGGAGCGGTTCTGGATAAGGTGGAAAGCATTATTTTTAGCATAGCCAAGCGGAAAGTTTCTGAGAAGTTTGTAGCTATGTCTGATCTGGTTCGCGAAGCTTTTGAGATGATAGAACAGGTTTATACCAAAGAGCACAAAGTAACCGGCCTGGAAACTGGCTTTCCTCAATTTGATGAGTTAACTTCCGGTCTTCATTCTTCAGATTTAATTATTGTGGCTGCTCGGCCAGGGATGGGAAAGACTTCTTTTGTTTTAAACATTGCTCAACATGTTGCTTTGAAGTTAGGCGAGCCCGTAGCTATTTTTTCTCTGGAGATGTCGCGCCACCAGCTGGTTCTGAGGCTTCTTTGTTCGGAAGCAATGGTCGATGCTCAGGCTTTAAGGACTGGTCGGATGACCGATAGTGACTGGCGGAGGCTTTCGGTAGCGGTGGGAAGGCTAGCCGAGGCTCCAATTTACATTGATGATACTCCCAGCATTACCATTCTTGAGCTTAAAGCTAAAGCTCGCCGTCTGGCTCGGCAGGTGGAGAAACTGGGCTTATTGATTGTTGACTATCTTCAGTTAATGCAGGGAAACAGTCGGGCTGAGAATCGCCAGCAGGAGATTTCCGAAATTTCCCGAGCCTTAAAGATCCTCGGGCGCGAGCTCAATGTTCCAGTGCTGGCTGTTTCTCAGCTTTCCCGTGCCGTCGAGCAACGAAGGGAAGATAAAAGACCGATACTTTCCGATTTAAGAGAGTCAGGTGCTCTTGAACAGGACGCCGACCTGGTAGTTTTTATTTACCGGGAGGATTATTACAATCGGGATACCGATAACAGAGAAGCAGAGATAATCGTGGCTAAACATCGTAACGGTCCAGTTGGAACAGTCAAACTTACCTTCCTTCCTCAGTACGCCAAGTTTGGCAACTTGTTTGCTGGTGATTTAAGTAACGGAGATTGAGCAATTAATTCCTTAGTGTCTTGATTGAATGGGAAAAAGAGAAAAAGTTTACGATGTAATAGTGGTTGGAGCTGGTCCAGCAGCTATTTTTTGTGCTTTAAGTCTGGCTGAAAAGAGTTTAAAAATCCTTTTGCTGGAAAAGGGCAAGCCGTTAGCACAAAGGATTTGTCCTTCTCCCGATAAACCTTGCTCAAAATGTCCGAGCTGTTCAATTACTTCCGGCTGGGGAGGAGCCGGAGCTTTTAGTGACGGCAAACTAACTTTTTCAACTGAAGTTGGTGGCTGGCTGCGAAACTTTTTTTCAGAAAAAGAACTAAACCGAACCATTGAGAAAGTGGTGGAGACCTTTGATAAATTTGGAGCTCCGCCCGGGCGGGTTTTTGGTGGGAATCCCGAAGAAATTGAGGAGCTAAAAAGAAAAGCTATAATGGCTGAGCTGGTTCTGGTGCCCACTCGAATTAAGCATCTGGGGACCGAAAACTGTGCCCGGGTGCTGGAGGCGATGTTTTCCTATTTGAAAAATCGGGTGGAGGTCCTTTTCAACACTGAAGCAAAGTCTTTGATTGTTAAGAATGGCGAAATTAAGGGGGTTTTAACCAGCAAAGGAGAGTTTAAAAGTCGGGTGGTAGTTCTGGCTCCTGGCCGTATCGGTGCTGACTGGTTAAGAAAGGAAGCTTCCAGATTGGGTTTCACCCTGACCCAGAACAATGTTGACCTTGGAGTTCGGGTTGAAGTGCCCGCGCCAGTGATGGAGCCGCTCACCAAACCGCTTTACGAGGCTAAACTGCTTTACTTCTCTCGCCCTTTTGAAGATAGAGTGAGGACTTTTTGTATGAACCCTTACGGGGAAGTTATCAGGGAAGTTTACGAAGAGGTAATCACTGTTAACGGGCATTCTTTTGCCCGAAAGAAAAGGGAAAACACCAACTTTGCCATTTTGGTCTCGACCAACTTTACCCAGCCTTTTAAGGAGCCAATAGCTTATGGTAAGTACATTGCTCGTCTGGCTAATCTTTTAGGCGAGGGAATTATTTTACAGAGGCTCGGGGATCTACTTCAAGGAAGACGTTCTACCTGGGAAAGAATAGAAAGGAGTGTGGTAAAACCCAGCTTGCAAGCCGTAACTCCGGGTGATTTGTCCTTTGCTTTGCCTTATCGCTATCTGGTTGATGTCTTGGAGATGCTTAAAGCTCTGGAGAAGCTGGTGCCCGGAGTTTACTCCCCTCATACCCTCCTTTACGGAGTTGAAGTGAAGTTTTACTCTTCCCGGCTTAAGCTAAATAAAAATTTGGAAACTGAAGTGAAAAATCTTTTTGCTGCCGGTGACGGGGCAGGTATCACCCGGGGATTAGCTCAAGCGGCTGCTTCTGGTATACTTGTTGCTCGGTCAGTTTTAAAAAGACTCAAAGCAGCCTGAAGGGAGGCTATTTTGCCGGGAATTGTAATTGTTGGAACTCAGTGGGGGGACGAAGGAAAGGGCAAAATTGTTGACGCTCTTTCTAACCGGGTTGATATGGTGGTTCGCTATCAAGGCGGCAATAACGCCGGCCACACGGTGGTTCTGGGCAAAGAAGTTTTTAAGTTTCACCTTTTACCCTCAGGAGTTATTTATCCTCACATTGTACCGGTTATTGGAGCCGGGGTAGTTGTTGACCTTGAGGTCCTCTTTCAGGAAATTGAGGAACTGGAAAAGAGAGGATACTCAGCTGAAAAACTGGTTGTTTCGGGCAATGCTCATTTAATTATGCCTTACCATCGAAAGTTTGATGCTCTTTCGGAAAAGAAGTTAGGAAAACAAGCTATTGGCACCACTCGACGGGGTATTGGCCCGGCTTATGCCGATAAAGCAGCCCGGATCGGGATAAGAGTCCAAGATATCCTGGATATGAAAATCTTTCGCCAGAAACTGGAAACAGCTTTAAAAGAAAAGAATCGCATTTTGTCCAGGGTTTATGGGGAAAAGCCTTTTTCGGTTGAGGAGATAGTGGAGAAGTTTTCAAAATTTAGAGATTTATTAAAGGATAGGATAGTTGACGCCTCCTGGCTAATAAATAGTTTTCTTGATCAGGGAAAAACTGTCCTTTTTGAAAGCGCTCAGGGAACTTTTCTGGATATTGATTACGGGACTTATCCTTTTGTTACTTCCTCTTCTCCCATTGCTGGTGGAGCTTGCACCGGGGCTGGTGTTCCTCCAAAGAAAATAACTAAGGTCATAGGCATCACTAAGGCTTATGTTACTCGAGTTGGGAGCGGGCCTTTTCCAACGGAAGACCCGGGAGCTGACGGTGAGACCCTGGCAAATTTAGGTAGAGAATTCGGGACAACGACTGGGAGAAAAAGGCGATGTGGCTGGCTGGACCTGGTTTTGCTTAGGTACGCCGTTATGCTGAATGGGCTGGATTCAATTGCTTTGACCAAGTTAGATGTGCTTTCAGCTTTTGATAAAATAAAGATTTGTCTGGCTTATGATTATGAAGGAGAAATTTTTGAATCTTACCCGCTACATCAATCAATTTTTCACCGCTGTCGGCCAATTTACGAAGAAATTAAAGGCTGGAAAGAAGATATAAGCAAGCTGAAGGATTTTAAAGAATTACCGAGAGAGGCCAAGCTCTACATTAAAAAAATTGAGGAATTAACCGGAATACCGGTTGAGGCAGTTTCAGTGGGGGAAGAACGGGAGCAGCTTTTGCTTCCTTATGGAAAAATAGATTTTTAGGGGGGTCTATGAAGGTTTTAGTGGTTGGTGGAGGGGGAAGAGAACATGTTCTGGGTTGGAAGATAAGCCAGAATCCGGCTCTGGAAGAAATCTACTTTTTACCGGGAAATGGAGGAACTCTTGGTCTGGGGGAGAACCTTCCCGGCAATCCTCTTGATCTGGAATCTGTGGTTTGTCTGGCTGAAGAAAAAAGGATAGATTTGACAGTGGTAGGACCGGAGGCGCCTTTAGTGGCTGGTCTGGTTAATGCTTTTGAAAAAAAGGGTTTAAGAATTTTCGGACCCCGAAAAGAAGCTGCTTTAATAGAGGGAAGCAAAGTTTTTGCTAAGAAATTGCTGGAAAAGTATGGCATACCGAGTGGAAAAGCAGAAATTTTTGCTGATTACTATGAAGCGGTGGATTATCTTAAAAAGGCTGATTTCCCTCTGGTGGTCAAAGCCGATGGCTTGGCTGAGGGGAAAGGGGTTACAGTTTGCCAGACCTATGATGAAGCGGTTAAAGCTTTAGCCGATTGCTTTTTAGAAAAGCGGTTTGGGGAAGCTGGCTCACGGGTTTTAATTGAGGAGTACCTGGAGGGGGAAGAGTTTTCTCTCTTTGTTTTGACCGATGGAGAAAACGTTTTACCTTTGCTTCCCGCACAGGACTATAAAAGAGTTTACGATGGCGATCAGGGGCCAAATACTGGTGGGATGGGAAGCTATGCCCCGCCACCCTTTGTGACGGAAGAGGTGAAAGCCGAAGCGGTGGAAAAGATAGCCTGCCCGGTTGTCAGGGCTCTGAAAAAGGAAGGGCGGGAATACAAAGGATTGCTTTACTGTGGGTTAATCCTCACCGAAGAAGGGGTGAAAGTTCTGGAGTTTAACTGCCGATTTGGCGACCCGGAATCCCAGGCTATTCTTCCCCTTCTAGAAAGCGATCTCTTGGAAGTGATGCTTTCAGTGATTGAGGGAAACTTTCGTAATTATACCTTGAACTGGAAGGAAGCAGTGGGGGTAACGGTGGTTTTGGCTTCCGGAGGCTATCCTCTTTCTTATCAGACCGGTTTTGAGATAAAAGGATTAGAGGAAGCCAGAAAAGTTGAGGGGGTGGAAATTTTCCAGGCAGGTACTCGGAAGGGAGACGGCAAGCTTCTTACAGCTGGAGGAAGGGTGCTTAATGTTACCGCGGTGGGGAAAGATTTTGCTGAAGCCAGGGAGAGGGCCTATCAAGCGGTGGACAAAATAAGTTTTGAAGGAATGCATTATCGCCGAGACATTGCTTTAAAAGCGGTTAAAGGAGGTTAGAGATATGGCCAGAAAAGTGGCAATTGTTATTGGGAGCTCAAGCGACAGAGAGAAGATAAAGCCGGCGGAAGAAATTTTAAAGGAATTTGGGGTCGATTATGATTTAAAAGTCCTCTCGGCTCACCGCGCCCCCAACCTTTTGCGCCAGTTTGTTTTGGAGCTGAAAGATAAAGGGGTGGAGGTAGTGATCGCTGCTGCCGGTATGGCTGCCCATTTGCCCGGAGTAATAGCTTCTTTAACCGACTTACCAGTAATTGGTGTTCCCCTTTCCAGTTCTCTTCAGGGTTTTGATGCTCTCCTTTCCATTGCCCAGATGCCTCCCGGGGTTCCGGTGGCTACAATGGCAGTTGATGGGGCTAAAAACGCCGCAATCTTTGCCTGCCAGATTTTAGCTTTAAAATATCCCGAGGTTGGGGAAAAGTTAAGACTGGAAAAAAGGAAACTTGAAGAGTCTTTTCGGGAGAGCCAGTGATTAGTCGCTATACTTTACCTCCGTTTGATAAGCTCTGGACAGATGAGAAAAAATACCAGACTTGGTTAAAAGTTGAGTTAGCGGTCCTTGAAGCTTTAGCTGAGGAAGGCTTGGTTCCTCAATCGGCTTATGAAGAGATAAAAAAGCGGGCTTATATTGACGAGAAGAGGATAGCTGAGCTCGAAAAAGTTGTTGACCACGATGTTATTGCTTTTGTAACTCAGGTAGCGGAAGCGGTTGGCGAGGCAGGTAAATATCTTCACTACGGCTTGACCTCTTCCGATGTTGTGGATACTTCCCTTTCCTTGCTTCTTAAAGAAGCGGCCGAAGAAATTTTAAAAGAAACTGAAAATCTCTTGAGTTTATTAAAAGAGAAGGCTTTTGTTTATAAGTCAACTTTAATGGTCGGTCGCACCCACGGTGTTCACGCTGAGCCTCTAACTTTTGGTTTTAAGTTGGCTATCTGGGCTTTTGAACTGGCTCGACATCGGGAAAGACTGAAAAGAGCCAGGGAGGCAGTTTCCTACGGTAAGATTTCTGGAGCTGTGGGAACTTATGCCCATTTACCTCCAGAAATTGAAGAGAAAGTTTGTTTAAAGCTTGGACTCAAACCCGCTCCTGCTTCTTCCCAGGTCCTCCAGCGTGATCGGCTGGCAGAGTTTCTCACTACCCTTGCTCTTTTGGGTTGTAGTCTGGAAAAGTTCGCCCTTGAAATTCGCCATCTTCAAAGAACCGAGGTTCTGGAGGTTGAAGAACCTTTTAAACCGGGGCAAAAGGGCTCTTCAGCTATGCCCCATAAGAAGAACCCGATTTTGTGCGAAAGAATTACTGGCCTGGCTCGCGTTTTGCGAGCCAATGCTTTGGCTGCTATGGAAAATGTGGCCTTGTGGCACGAAAGGGACATCTCTCATTCCTCGGTGGAAAGAATTATTGTTCCCGACTCGACTACCCTGGCTCATTATCTTCTGGTTAAGATGTTTTCGGTCATTAAAGGGCTAAAGGTGGATGAAGAAAGAATGAAAAGCAATCTGGAGCTTACTCGCGGTTTGATTTACTCTCAGAAGGTCCTCCTATATTTGGTAGAGAAAGGTTTGAGCCGGGAAAAAGCTTATCAAATAGTCCAGAAAGCAGCTTTTGAGGTCTGGCAGGATAAAAGCAAAAAATTGCCGGAAGTTTTAAAGAACTTAAAAGAGCTGGAAGATTTAATTGAGTGGGGAGAACTCGCTTCTTTGTTTTCTCCGGAAAGTTACCTTGGGAACTTAGAAGTTGTTTTCAAGCGGCTGGAGGAAGTTTAGGAAAAAGGGAGAGATAGAAAATGAAAAAGGTTAGGGTAGTAGTTAAACTTAAGGAAGGGATTTTAGACCCTCAGGGAGAAACAGTAGCCAAAGCTTTAAATCGGTTGGGTTTTCGGGAAGTCAAAGGAGTTCGCTTTGGCAAGGTAATTGAAATAGAGCTGGAAGGGCAGGGAGATCTGGTTTCTCGAGTGGAGACAATGTGTAAGAAGCTTTTAGCTAATCCGGTTACCGAGACTTATTCAATCCAGCTTGAAAAAGATTAAGGACGGTGGTAGCGCCCTTTTTCGGGCAGAGCAATTCGATACCAGTTAAAGCTTCCTACCCCGCTTTTCCAAAAAAGACTTCCCTTAAAACTTGTCCCAGTGGAACG
>DAIRCJ010000047.1:0-12378 GCA_036796755.1 Candidatus Geothermocultoraceae bacterium
TGAAGGCAGTCATCTTAATCTTCTTTCCCTGCCTCAACCCGGTTTTTCCGGTTTAAGACCGGTTCTTTTGCGTTCTTTTTCTTTAAGAGGAGGGTTTCCCCGCGATTTTCTTTCCAAAACCAGCCTCCTTGACCGTCGGGTTCGGGTTGCCCACAACCTGGAAGAAGCGGAAAGCCTTCTTTCTGCCTACTACCGTCAGGAAATTGACCCAACCTTAATCGATGTTTTAGCTTGCTACTGCTGCGTTGATGGACCTCAGGTCGACTCGCCCTTAAGCCTTTATGCCCGCAAAAAAATCCTGGAAAACTTCTACCGCCAGAAGGGAGAAGAAAGCCCGAAGAAAGTCTATCTGAACCAGATTATTTCCCGCCTGCCCTATGTAGACTTAAGGCGAAACTTTAAACCTCTGGAAGCCTGCCTTCCCCTTCCAACCGAAGAAGAGCTTAGAAAAATTTTAGCTAGCGGGGGAAAGTCTAATCGCCAGGACCTTCTTGACTGCCAGGCTTGCGGCTATAAAACTTGCAAAGAAAAGGCAGTGGCTATTTATCAAGGTTTAGCCAACTGGGAAATGTGCTTCCCCTTTCAAAAACAGCTTTACGCCAAAGTGGTGGAAGAACTGAAAAAACTTTCGGTTAGCGATGGTTTAACCGGACTTCTTAACCAGCCCAGTTTTATGAAACAATTGGAAATTGAGTTCAGGCGGGCTTCCCGTTACCATCACCCTTTCTCCTTAATAATGCTGGACCTTGATAACTTTAAGCAAATCAATGATGAAAAGGGGCACCTTTTCGGCGACTTCTTGCTGAAAGAAGTTGCCAGCTTCCTGAAAAAATCGGTTAGAACTACCGACATTTTAGCTCGCTACGGCGGGGATGAGTTTATAGTTTTACTGGCTGAGACCGGTCTAGGCGATGCCCTGGTGGTGGCAGAAAAAATCCGTAAAGGGTTGGCCAGAAAAGAGTTTAAAATTGGGGAGGAAAAGGTAAAAATAACTGTCAGCCTGGGAATAACCTGTTTCCGAGCGGGGGTTGAAGATTTTCTGAGTTTAGTTGACGAAGCCGATAAGGCTCTTTATATCTCTAAAGAAAGAGGTAAAAACAAAACTTCTCTCTTTTCCGCTTTGCTAACCTCGGAAACGCCCGAAAGCCAGCTAAACGAAGAAGATATAAAGTTTCTCAAAGAAGCTCTCAAGAAACTGGGGCTGGAGGAGATTTGAAAAAAGAGGCTTTCCTCTACCTTAAAGAAGAAGGTAGGGTAAGCTGTCGGCTCTGCCCTCATCTTTGCAAAATAAAACCAGAAAGATATGGATTTTGTGGGGTCAGGAAAAATGAAGGAGGAAAACTTTTCGCCTTAAACTACGGCGAAGTCTCTTCAATAACCATTGACCCTATTGAGAAAAAACCACTTTTCCATTTTTTTCCCGGAAGCATAACCCTGTCAATGGGGTCTGTGGGCTGTAATCTCCGCTGTCGCCACTGCCAGAACTGGGAAATAGCCCATGCTGATATGGAAAAAAACCGGGGTTTAGAGTTTTTTTCTCCCGAAGAAATCATTAGTTTGAACAAAAAACATCAATCAGCTGGCATTTCTTTTACCTACAACGAACCGACTATCTGGCTGGAATACGCTTTTGATCTTAGCAAGCTGGCTAAAAAAGAAGGTTTCTATACTGTCTTTGTAACTAACGGCTACATCACCCCCGAAGGATTAGATACCATAGCTCCCTTTCTTTCCGCCTATCGCGTTGACCTCAAAGGCTTCCGTTTAGCTTCCTATGGTGAGATTGCTCGCATTAAAGACTTTACTCCCATCCTGGAGGCCGCCCGAAGAGCTCTTCATCAATGGAAACTCCATGTCGAAATAGTAACCAATGTTATCCCCACCATTAATGACAGCCAGGAAGAACTAAGGGAAATTGCTTCTTTTATCCGAAACGAGCTGGGAGAAAAAACCCCCTGGCATGTTACCAGATTCTATCCTTATCTTGAGTTTTCCCACCTTCCCCCAACCCCGATTTCAACCCTGGAAAAAGCTCGGGAGATTGGAATGGAAGAAGGGTTAAAATTTGTTTATCTTGGAAATGTTCCCGGTCACCCTTACGAAAACACTTACTGCCCAAATTGTGGGAAAGAAGTTGTCAGCCGCTCCGGTTTTTCTATTCTTTCCTATAAAGTAAAGCAAGGAAAATGTAGTTTTTGTGGAGAGGGTTTAAATATCGTTGAGTAAAAAACCTGGCTGGCCAGTTAAAACTGCAGTATCCGCTGGCGGAATAGTTTATAAAGTTGAGAAGGGAAAGCCCTTTTTAATTTTGGTTTCTCCCCGAGAAGGCATCTGGACTTTGCCAAAAGGACTGGTGGAAAAAGAGTCAGTAAAAGAAACGGCCTTGCGAGAAGTTAAAGAAGAAGCAGGGGTCACGGGAGAAATAGAAGCCAAGTTAGGACAGATTGACTACTGGTTTGCCCAGAAAGAGGAAAAAGTAAGAGTTCACAAGTATGTTCATTACTTTTTAATCCGTTACCTTGAAGGCGACCCTTCTCTTCACGACTGGGAAATTAGAGAAGCCCGATGGTTTCCGGTCGAGGAAGCAGAAAATTTGCTCACCTACCCAACCGACAAAAAAATAGTTCGGCAGGCTATTGATTACCTAAAAATAAACTATCCTGAGTTGCTGAATTCCTAATTCTTGATTAAACCGAGCCAGTTACTTCTTAAGAAGAAATCCCCTTAACCCCCTTACAAGTAAAGAGGGATGAAAATCTCCCCTGACCCTTCCTTTGGGAAAATGGGGGAAAAGGTAGGCTTTAGCTTTAAAAAAAGAGGGAACAGGCGACGAAAGGAAATTGAGACGAAATCTCTTTAGAAGAACTCAGTTATAATTACTTTAATGGGAAAGCTTGTCTCGGCTTTTGAAGAAAAAAATATTAAAAAAGCGGTTCAGATTTTAAAAGAAGGGGGACTGGTTGTCTTCCCCACTGAAACCGTTTACGGACTTGGTGCTAATGCTCTCTCCCCCCAAGCCGTAGCCAAAATTTTTGAAGTTAAAAAAAGGCCGCACTTTGACCCTTTAATCGTTCACATTTCGGACCGGGAAGAAGCAAAAAAATATGTTAAAAGCTGGCCCCCTTTAGCAGAAAAGCTAAGTCAGGCTTTCTGGCCCGGACCACTTACCCTGGTTCTTTACAAAAACGAGCTCATCTCGCCCCTTGTTACTGCCGGCCTCCCCAGTATTGCCCTGCGAGTCCCTTCCCACCCGGTTGCTCTCAAACTCTTAAAAGAAAGCCAGTTGCCAATTGCCGCTCCCAGTGCCAATCCTTTCAGTTTCGTCAGTCCCACCCGAGCTCAACAGGTAGAGGAAACCCTGGGAAAAGAAGTAGATCTGATACTTGACGCTGGCTCCACTCCTTATGGCCTTGAATCCACCGTAGTTTCTCTTCTCTCGGAAAAACCTGAAATTCTCCGCCTTGGAAGCCTGACTCTGGAAGAAATAAGGAAAGTTTCTCCTCAAATCAAGATAGCCAAAAAAACTGAGATAATCTCCCCAGGTCAGCTAAAAAAACATTATACCACCCGCACCCCTTTAAAAATTTACCGAGGCGAAAGGATAAAAGAGAGAAACGCTGCTTTGCTTGCTTTTTTTCAAAAACCGCAAACTTCTGCTTTCCAAGAAGTGAAGCTTCTATCTCCAAAAAAAGATTTAAAGGAAGCGGCAGCTAATTTTTTCGCTTTCCTTTATGAGCTCGACAAGAAAAACTACGAAGCAATTTATGTGGAACCTGTTCCTGAGAAAGGACTGGGTCGGGCGATAATGGAACGGATTAGAAAAGCCACTTGCCCTGAAAAGGAGAGCTAATTTGAAAAAGAAAATCGTTATCATTGGAGCCGGCCGGGTGGGAACTGCTCTGGGTTATTTACTTTATCAAGCTGGTTTTCCGGTAGTGGCGGTGGGAAGTCGCAGTGCCCGCTCCCTGGAAAGAGCCGGAAAATATCTTCCCCGGGCTTACTTCAGCTCCAACCTCCCGGAAGTAGCCAGGAAAGGAGAAATTGTTCTTCTCTCCGTTAAAGACGAGGCAATTCCCCCTGTAGCCAGAAAAATCGCCTCTAAAGGGGGGTTTAAAAAAGGTCAGATTGTTTTTCATTTAAGCGGGGCCTTATCGACTGAAGTTTTAAAAAGCGCGAAAGAAAAAGGGGCAATCGTTGCCAGCCTTCATCCTATCCAGACTTTAGCCAGTGTTGATCTAGCCATTGCCAACCTCCCGGGCTCAATTTTTGGCTTCAGTGGGGAAGAAAAGGCTAAAGGAGAGGCTTCAAAAATAGTTAAAGCTCTAAAGGGCAAAATGTTTACAGTAAGCGATGAATTAAAACCGGCTTACCACGCAGCCGCCTGCGTGGGCTCAAACTATTTAGTTGCTCTGGTCTTTGTAGCTCTGGAGCTTTATCAGCTTTCAGGCTTAACCGAAAAACAGTCCCGTGAAGCTTTAATCCCCCTTTTAGAGGGAACGGTCAAAAACCTTAAAAAGACCAGTCCAGTAGAGGCTTTGACCGGGCCTATTGCCCGGGGCGATTTAAAAACGGTGAAATCTCATTTAAAAACCTTAAAAAAAATCTTTCCCGAAATTCTTCCCTTTTATTGCGAAAACGGAAAAATTACCGCCCAAATCGCTTTAAGAAAAGGTTTAGAAGAAAAGACCTACCAGGAACTAATCAGCTTACTGGAAAAATATCTTTAACAAATCCGCGGAAGCTGTTCGCCCATCAGCATATCTAGAAGACGATTTGTCCCAATTTCGGTCTTTAAAATTACCTTTCCTTCCGGCTTTTCTTTAACTTTTCCAATAATGGCCGCTTCCCTACCGTAAGGGTGCTGTCTTAATGCTTCCAGGGCTTTTTCTGCCCATTTTTCCGCCAAAATTACCACCATCTTTCCTTCGTTAGCAACCTGAAAAGGGTCAAAACCCAACATCTCGCAAGCCCCTAAAACCTCCTCCTTTACAGGCACAGCTGCCTCATCAATCTCCAAGGAAACCTTTGAAGCCTCGGCTATTTCATTTAAGGTAGTGGCGAGACCGCCACGGGTGGGGTCGCGTAAAACGTGAACTTCCCTAGTAACCTCAAGCAAGGCTTCAACCAAACCGTTTAAGGGAGCAACATCGCTTTCGATTTGAGTCTCAAAGCTTAAACCCTCCCTTTCGGAAAGAACAGCTATGCCGTGATCACCAATCGAACCAGAAATTATTACCACATCGCCAGGCTGGGCTCTTTGAGCAGAAATCTCAACTCCTTCAGGAATCACGCCAACCCCGGCCGTATTTATAAACAAGGCGTCAGCACTTCCCCTTTCCACCACCTTGGTATCTCCAGTAACAATCTCCACTTTGGCTTCCTGAGAAGCTTTGACCATT
The DNA here is from genome assembly GCA_036796755.1 of Candidatus Geothermocultoraceae bacterium. Taxonomy (GTDB): domain Bacteria; phylum Actinomycetota; class Aquicultoria; order SKW223; family CALKMS01; genus CALKMS01. The sequence goes on from DAIRCJ010000047.1 coordinate 5,400, forward strand.
GAGTCAATAATTTTTTTTAAGTCAGAGCAAGGAAAACCTTCTTCAATTACAAAAGCCGCGCTTAAGTATAAAGGCCTGGCTCCTTTCATTGCCAGGTCGTTGACTGTTCCGCAAACTGCCAGCCGACCAATGTCTCCTCCTTTAAAAAAGAGGGGCTTAACCACATAGGTGTCAGTAGTGAAGGCTAAACGCTCGGAGCTAACCTTAATTGAGGCAGCATCGTCTAAAGCAGCCAGAGCCGGGTTGAAAAAACTTTCCAAAAAAAACTCCTTAATGAGGTCGTGCATTAACTTTCCTCCGCTCCCGTGAGCTAAAAGTATTTTCTCTTTTTCTTTCTTCATCAATCCCCTCCAAATCTATTTATAGATAACTCTTTCCCCAATTAACTCCAGAAAAATTGTAACCAACATCGGGTCAAATTGTGAACCGGCACATTTTTTAAGTTCTCTCTGGGCCTGATAAATTGACTTAGCCGGTCTATAAGGTCTTTCAGAAATCATAGCTTCAAAGGCATCAGCTATAGCCAGAATGCGAGCCTCAAGGGAAATTTCGGTGCCCTTTCTGCCTTCCGGGTAGCCACGACCATCAAACCATTCGTGATGCTCTAGAATGGCTCTTTTCACTATCGGGTCAAGCCCAGCTGCCTCAACCAGCTGGTAACCTCTTAGAGAATGAGTTTTTACTATCTCTCTTTCCTCCTCGTTAAGCGGTCCCGGCTTACACAAAATAGCCTCGGGAACAGCAATCTTTCCCACATCGTGAAGATAGCTTGCCGTCTGGAGATGAGCAATTTGAATCTCGTTAAACCCCAAGCGTCGAGCCAGAAGAGTGGCATAATGGGCAACCCGATTACAGTGCCCCCGGGTGGAAGGATCTTTAGCTTCAATGGCCTCAGCCAGAGCCGCAATGGTGCGGAAATACTGCCTCCAGGTTTCTTCATTTAACAAAGCATTTTGAATGCTAATAGCTAGCTCGTCAGCAAAAGTTGAAAGAAGAGAAGTATCAATTTCTTCTTCTTTTAACCCTTCTTTCTTGCTGGTTTCTAAAACCAGGTAACCAAGAAGCTCCCGGCGGCTTTTTAAGGGCAGCCAGAGTGATACGGTAGAAGAAGGGAATAAAAAGAACTTCGATTCCTCTTCTGTTTCTTTGCCCCGCCGGAAAATTTCCATTTTCTCTTCATTAAGTGCTAAGGTATTATTAATTTCTCCCAAAACCGGAATTTCCCCTTCTTCGCCCATCTGGTAATAAACTAAATTGAGCTTTTCCCCTTTTTGTTGGTCTTTTTCTTTCTCAAAAAGAAAGTAGCCTCCGGTTGTTATCTCGCTTATTATCTTTCTTGCTGCTTCTAAACCTAACTCAAAAATTTCTGTTAGCTCCAGGGTAGAGTTTAAGTTCTGGCTTAAATTATATAAAAAATTTAACTGGCTAACCTGGCTTTTAAGGGCTTCCTGAGCTTCGACCAGCCCATCGGTTAATCTTTTCAACTTTTCAACCATCTGGTTAAAAGCCTTTTCCACTTCTTCTAACTCTCCAGAAGAAGAAAGAGAGATTTTGGTTGAAAATTTCCCCTCAGCCAGCTCTCTTGAAGCTTCAGCTAGCTTCAAAACTGGCTTAATTAACTTCGCCCTCAAATATAAAGAGGTCGTAAAAAAGGCGATTAGCAAAATGCCTGCTACCAGCAAAGCACCGTAAAGGAAGTTGACTCTTTCTCTTTCAAGTTGAGAAAGAGAAAAAACCATAGCCACCCAGCCATAGCCTTTTCCCTCAACCTTAATTGGTTTGACCACCAGATAACTTTCTGGGGAAAGATAGCGAAAAAAGGGAACAAACTGAGAGATAGTTGATTTTCGGACAAGTTCATCCTGAATTTGATTTAAAAAATTAAGGTTTTCTATGTTAATACTGCTTCGGTGAATAAGTTCGCCTTGCCGATCAAAAACCGCCACTAACTTCAAATCTTCTTTGCCGGCTGAAACTTGGGAAACATAGTTCTCGATTAAAGGATAGTTCAAAGTAAGAATAGCCTCCCGGGCAGCCAGAGAGAAGGTGCTAGCAAAGTCCCCCATCTGGGTAATGATTCTTTTTTCCATTTGATTGATATGCTCATACTCTATGTAGGAATAGATTAAAAGTCCGATCAGAAAAGTTAAGAAAGCCATCCCGTAAATCCGGAAGAGCAAGCTACCAAAAAGCAATTTATTTAACTGAGAAAATGCCGCTCTCTTTTTCAATACAGCTCCTTATACAGTTTTTCCAGCTCAGAAAAGTCAGAAAGGGTAGTCTCAATAAACCTATCAGCGTCAATTTTTCTTAAAACTTCTTTAGCTTGCAAATCGGTACCCATTTTAAGAAGAGTTTGCCGTATTTTCTCTTTCACTTCCTTTTCAAGGTCAGCACGGGCAACAATGGGTTTTTCCGGAAAGCCTTCAGACTCAGCTAAAATGAGCATTGATTTTTTAAAGTCCGGGTTATCTCGGACTAAATCATAAAAAACCAGGTTTTTAGCGGCTCCAGCCACTACCTGACGATGATAAACAGCCAGGAAAGCAGCGTCATGACGTCCGGCAAACTTTACTTCACCAAAAAATTTGTCAGGATTATATCCCAGCCTTTTTATTAAAGCCCGTGGATAAAGGTAGCCAGCCGAGGTATTGACATCCACATAAGCAAAACTCTTGCCTTTTAAATCCTTCAAGCTTCTGATTCCACTATCCCGACGAACCACAATCAAACCGGTGTAGAAAGAAATACCCTTCCTTTCTGGCCGAGCCAGAGGTTCAGCTCCGAGTTCTTTTATTGCTCGATAAGCAACAAAACTACCAGCCGTGGCCAGGTCGACCTCCTTAGTTATAAACTTTTCCAACAAAGTCGCGTAATCTTTAAAAGGATAAACTTCAAAATGGTAGCCGGTTTTCTTTTCAAGATATTCAGCCAGCAAAGTATATTCTCTAGTCATTTCTTCCACATTGCGAACTGGAACAAACCCGAATTTAATTACTTTTTTAGAAATCGAGGGAGACAAAGGAGCCAACCGAAAGTTTCTTTTGACGGTTGTCGTCGGTTTAGTGCAGCCTGAAAAAATAATTATAAAAAAAACTAGGAAGAACCGTTTTAATTTATTCACTCTAAAACTCACTACTTTTTAAAATTTTATCAAAAATCTCTTAACTAATTACTTCGTATCGGTAATAGGCAGCACATGATCCCTCACTGGAAACCATACAGGGACCAACGGGACTTTCCGGCGTGCAAGCTTTCCCAAAAAGAGGGCATTGATAGGGAAAGAGAACGCCCCTTAGAACATCTCCGCAGCGACAGCCCGGAGTTTCTTTTGAGGGTTCAACTTCAAGCTCAAAAAACTTCCGGGCATCAAAATCTGAGTATTTCTCTTTAATTTTCAAACCGGTTTGAGGGATAATTCCAATACCCCGCCATTTGGAGTCGGTCGGTTCAAAAACCTCTCTTAAAATAGAAAGAGCTTGGGGATTGCCTTCTTCCCTTACCACCCGGCGATAATTGTTCTCCACCCGCGGCTGACAACTATTTTTTTGTCTTACCAAAGACAAAATACTGCTTAAAATGTCAATCGGTTCAAAACCGCTTATCACGCAAGCCAGACCCGTCTCTGAAGGAATGAACTCGTAAGGGCGGCTGCCAATAATCGAGGAAACATGACCGGGAAGGATAAACCCATCAAGTTTCAACTCTCCCATATTAGCCAAAGCTCGCAAGGCTTCGGGAACCGTTTTATGAGCGCTGTAAACAAAGTAATTTTTAAAACCTTTCCTGAGGGCTGAAAGGATAGAGTGAGCCACCGAAGGGGCGGTGGTTTCAAAGCCCACCCCAAAAAAAACAACTTTTTTTTCCGGATTCTTTTCGGCAAGTTCTAAAGCATCAAGAGTGGAATAGCAAACTCTGGCCTCCGACCCGTTAGCTTTCTCCTTAGCCAGCGAGGAAAAAGAGCCGGGAACTTTCATCATATCGCCAAAAGTAGCCAGCAAAACATCTTTTCTTTGACTCAGAGCTATTGCCCAGTCAATTTCTTCATTCGGGGTTACACATACCGGGCAGCCAGGCCCGGAAAGCAAAGTTAGATTTTCGGGCAAAGCTCGCCGTATTCCAAAACGAGAGATAGCAACGGTGTGAGTTCCGCAAACCTCCATAAAAGTATAGTTTTGCCCTTCAGCTTCTTCTTTTATTTTTTCCAGAAGCTTCTGGGCAACTTCAGCTCTACGAAATTCCTTCAGAAGATGGATTGGTAACCACCTCCAGCATCTCCATTGTTTCCTTCGCTTCCTTTTCGTCAATTACCGAGTTGGCATAACCAGCATGAACTAAAACATAATCACCCTCTTTAGCTTCCGGAACAAAATCCAGATTGACCATTTTTACCACTCCAGCCATTTCCACTTTTCCCATCCGAAAACCCGCCACTTCCTCAATATTGAGTATTTTTCCCGGCACACCCAGACACATAATTTTCACCCCCAGCTATTTTAGCAACAAAAGTTACTAATCATTTTAACTTTCTAAAAGATTTTGTTCAAACTTATCTAAGCGTCCATAAGAGAGAACATGCTGGGCTCTTGATTTTAAAGCTCCGGAGAGATTATCCCCTCGATCCCCTTACTTACCTTCCCCCTTACTTTTAAGGGAAGTGAGAAAAAAAAATTTTTTATTCCCCCTTAGGTATAAGTATAAGGCGGCAGAAAAAATTTTGAAAAGCTTGGGAAAAATTGAAAATAAGGAGGTATCTCAGAAATTAAGAGTGGTCAGGGTCGGAACGGGAGTGACAAAATCATACCCGAAAGTGAAAGTAAATAACATCGCCGTCCTGAACCTCATATTCCCTTCCTTCAATAAAATAGTGGCCCAGCTCGCGCGCTCTTTTAAGGGAGCCAGCCTCAATTAAATCCTTATACTTAACGACTTCAGCCTTGATAAAACCTTCCTCCATATCCGTATGAATCTTTCCGGCCGCTTGAGAAGCTTTAGTTCCCCGGGGAACCATCCAGGCCCGGCACTCGTCAGATTCGGTGGTGAAAAAAACAATCAGGTCTAAAAGGGAAAAGCAAACTTTAATAAGCTCGGGTAGCTTTGACTTCTCGAGCCCCATTTCCTTCATAAAATCTTCTTTTTCATCCTCCTCCAGTTCAGCCAGCTCAGCTTCCAGCTTAACCGCAATGGCCAGAAAGAAAACTTTTTCTTTCTTTGCCTCCTCAGCCAGCTCTTTTAAGCTTTCTTCTTTACCTATCTGCTCTTCGGAAATATTGGCTACTAAAACCATTGGCTTGGAGGTTAAAAAATCAACCCGGGAAAGCTCTTCCTTTTCTTCTCTTTCCAAAGAAAGAAGTCGCACCGGAACTCCTTTTTCTAGACCATCTTTTATTTTCAATAAAACTTCCATTTCTTTTTGAAAGGGCTTCTCCTTTGAGCGAGCTTTCTTTTCAATCTTAGCCAGGCGCCTTTCCAGAACTTCAAGGTCAGAGAGGATAAGCTCGGTATTGATGGTCTCTACATCTGTAAGAGGGTGAACCTCACCATTGACATGAGAAACATTGGGATTAGAAAAACAGCGAACTACCTGAAGCAAAACATCAGCTGTCCTTATCTGGCTTAAGAATTGATTGCCCAATCCTTCGCCCTGACTTGCCCCCTTAACCAGACCAGCTACATCAACAAACTTAATAGTTGCTGGCACGATTCGAGAGCAGTGAGCCACTTCCGCCACTTTTTGAAGCCGCTCATCCGGTACAATGGTCACCCCAACATTAGGTTCCACGGTAGTAAAAGGATAAGCAGCAACCGGTGCGTGAGCTCGGGTGAGAGCATTAAAAAGAGTTGATTTTCCTGCATTTGGAAGCCCAACAATACCTATCTGCATCTTATCTCCTCAAGCCTTCTTGAGTTATCAGTTGAAGTATAACATTAAAAAACCGGCCTTTTAAAAAATCCTGCTTCTTCAAAATTACCGCCTGTAGTATGATTAAAGAAAATTCTTTTCGCCGGAGTTAAAGAAATGGAAGTATCGGTTATCATTCCAATGTACAACGAAGAAAAGAATGTGGAATCAACTCTTAAAGAAGTCCTCAAAACAATGAAGGCGAACTTTAAAAAGTGGGAAGTTATCGTTGTTGACGATGGGAGTACCGACAAGACCCGAGAAATAGCGGAAATGATGGCTTCCCTGAATCCATTCCTGAAAGTAATCTCCTATCAACCAAACCAGGGTAGAGGAAAAGCTCTCCGTGAGGGCTTTAAAGCGGCCAAAGGAGAGATAGTAGTTACTATTGATTCTGACTTAAGCTACAGCCCTGAGCACATCCCGAAAATGGTGAAAGTTTTAAAAGATGAGCCCCAAACAGACATTGTTGTTGGCTCTCCCTATACCAGAGGAGGCAAAGTTGCTGGGGTACCTTTCGCCCGCCTTTTCTGGAGCAAGTACGGGAATAAATTTCTAAGTCTGGTTATGCCTGGAAATCTAACCACTTTTACCGGGATATTGAGAGCTTACCGCAAACCGGTTCTGGACTTACTGGAGCTTCATTCAAACGACAAGGACATCCACCTGGAAATACTTTCCAAAGCTCTGGCTTTAGGCTTTCAGGCCCGGGAAATCCCCGCCAGGCTTGAAGCCAGAAAAAAGGGGAGATCAAAGTTCAAGCTCAGCACCACTATGGTTTCCCACATCTTATTTTCTTTTTTTGAAAAACCCGCCCTTTTTTTTAGTTTTATCGGGCTTATTTTCATCTTCCTGGGTCTAATTGGTGGCTTTTATATCATTTATCTCTGGCGCCAGGCGGCTCTAAATCCTGATCGACCGCTGATGACCCTTTTTGTTTTACTTATCATCTCGGGGATTCAGGTCCTGGCTTTCGGAATCATCGCCACTCAAATGGTGCTTTTAAGAAACGAAGTTTACCGGGTTCAGAAAGGCTACCTTCAGCTTCTTAAAGAAATCGAAAAAAAGAAAAAAGAA
>DAIRCJ010000048.1:0-12216 GCA_036796755.1 Candidatus Geothermocultoraceae bacterium
TTTTTGGTTATGGTAAATAAGGGAAGTTTTGCCGTGAACAGGCTCGGGGGCCCGCACAACCCTGCCGCCAAAAGCTTGCCCAATAACCTGATGACCAAGACAAACTCCTAAAATCGGTATTTTTCCAGCGAAATTTTTAACCAGCTCAAGAGAGATACCAGCTTCATTAGGCGTGCAAGGGCCAGGAGAAATAACTATATGGGAAGGAGAGAGTTTTTTAATATCTAAAAGGCTCACCTTGTCGTTGCGATAAACCAGGCAATCTTTTCCTAACTCTCCTAAATATTGAACCAGGTTGTAAACGAAAGAATCGTAGTTATCAATAACCAAAATCACTGGCTCCCCCTAAAGTTTCTATTAAAGCCTGGCTTTTATCCTGAGTTTCCTGATACTCTCTTTCAGGGAGAGAGTCGGCTACCACTCCTGCTCCCGACTGGACGAGGACCTCACTCTTATTAAAAATTAAAGTTCGGATGGTGATGCAAAAGTCAAGGTCCCCGGTATAAGAAAGGTAGCCCACCGCCCCCGCATAAGGTCCCCGTTTAACTGGTTCAAGCTCGTCTATTATCTCCATCGCCCGAATTTTTGGTGCCCCGGAAACCGTGCCAGCGGGAAAAACTGCTTTTAAAGCATCAAGAGGAGAACAGTTCTCCTTAAGATCCCCTTCAACCTCAGAGACAATGTGCATAACATGGGAATACTTCTCAACTTCCATAAACCGGGTAACCCGGACAGTACCCGGCTGGCAAACTCGCCCTAAGTCATTTCGCCCTAAATCAACCAGCATTATGTGTTCGGCTCTTTCTTTTTCGTCTTTTAAAAGCTCCTCAGCTAACCGCCTGTCTTCTACTGGGTTCGAACCCCTCTTTCGCGTCCCAGCTATTGGTCGAGTAAGAGCAGTCTTTCCATTTATTTTAAGCAAGGGCTCGGGTGAAGAGCCCGCCAAAGACAACCCGGGGAAGCGAAGATAAAAAAGGTAAGGAGAGGGGTTTACCGAACGCAGACGGCGATAAGCTGCAAAGCTATCTCCCTTAAAGGGAGCAGCAAACCTCTGGGATAAAACCACCTGAAAAACATCGCCGCTTACAATGTAGTTTTTGATTTTTTTCACTGCCCGAAGGAATGCTGAAGGCAAAAAGGAACCTTCTAAATCGCCAATTTTCAGGCCATTTCCCGCCGATAAAATCTGTTTTTCTTTCAAAAGGTGGAAATCCTTTTCCAGCTCTTCCAGAGCTTGAAAGTAAGCTTTTTCTGCCTTTCCTGCGGGAGCAACTACTTTTACCAAGCTCACCTTTCGGCTTAAATGGTCAAATATCACCAGCTTTTCAGCCACAAAAAAGCCCAGCAAGGGAAAGCCCGAGTTTGAAGCCCGTTGTAAACGAAGGTCTTCCCAGTTAAAAACGGCATCGTAGGAAACAAACCCAACTAATCCACCCTGAAAACCAGGCAGAGAAGGCTCACGAAAAAACCTGCATTTCAAATACTTCTCTTCTAGGAAACTTAAAGGTTCAACTGAAAAAAAATGTTCCCTTTTTTCACCATTGAGAACCGTTATCCTGTTGGCTTCAGCCAGAATAATCTCCCTGATGCCATAACCAACAAAAGAATAACGACCAAGGCTTTCGGCTTTTTCCGCACTTTCCAGCAAAAAACCTGGTTTCCCCTGAACCATTTTCAAGAAAGCGCCAACCGGAGTTTCCAAATCAGCCAAAAACTCCAGCTTCAGCGGTATCAGCTCGTAACTTTGACTTAACTTTTTAAATTCTTTTAAGCTTAACTGAACCAATTTTTCCTCCCAAACTACCAACCAGAATAAACACTCAAAAATAAAAAAACCTCTCGTCCAAGGGACGAGAGGTTTTACTCCCGCGGTGCCACCCTTCTTGTTCCCTTCCGGGAACCACTCAACAGGTACGGCCAGAAAACTGGCTTATACCTTCCCTCGGATAACGGTGAGGGCTCCGTCCAAGCCTACTTCCTTAACGGTTTCGGTTGGCGCCTCCAGGGCCCATTCAGCTAAACTTCCCTCGTCAGGCTTCCACCATCCCTGACTCGCTATAGAGTCCGTTTAGCTTACTCCTCCCCTTCATCGGCTTTTGGCTCTATTAACTTTTAAAGGATCTTAAAAGTATTCCCTTTTATAATACCTTCAGAAATAAATTTGTCAAGTTTTCGCCTTTCCCCAAAAATAATCTAGTTGAAACCTACTTGTTCCCTCGAGCTGATTTTTTAAATCCTTCCAGCGTTCAAAAGCGGTTGCTTGCCAGAAAAAAGAAAAAAGTTGAAAATGTTATATACTTTATTGGTTTTCCCGGGAGGGTTAATGAAAAAAGAAAATCTATTAAGAAAAATTCCCTCAGTTGATGACCTTCTTAAAACCTCTGATTTCCAGGAACTCTGCCAGCAACATCCTCGCCGCCTGGTAGTGGAAAAAATTAGACAGGTCTTAGATGAAGTTCGTCAGGAAATTTTAAAGGATGAAAATATTAAGGCTGCCGAAAGGGCAGGAAAAATTGAAGAAACTTTAAAAACCACAAACTTAGCTGAGAAAGTCAGGGAAAAGCTGAAACCCAGCTTGCGAAAAGTAATCAACGCCACCGGTGTTGCCATACACACTAATCTTGGTCGCGCCCCTCTGGCAAAAAAGGCTCAAGACCAGATTGCTGAAGTAGCCAGCGGCTATTCCACTCTTGAAATCGACCTTGCAACCGGAGAAAGAGGCTCTCGCTATTTTCACGCCGTTGAACTTTTAACCACCTTAACTGGAGCAGAAGACGCCCTGGTGGTCAACAACAATGCGGCTGCTGTTTTCCTCACCTTAAATACGATAGCCCAAGGAAAAGAAGTTATTGTCTGGAGAGGGGAGCTGATTGAAATTGGAGGTTCCTTTCGCCTGCCAGAAATAATGAAAATGAGTGGAGCCACTTTAAGAGAAGTCGGCACTACCAATAAGGTTTATCTAAAAGACTATGAAGAAGCCATTACGGAAGAAACCGCCCTTTTAATGAAAGTTCACCCTTCCAATTTTCGCCTAGTTGGCTTTACCAGAGAAGTAGAACTAAAAGAACTGGTTGAGCTGGGTAAAAAATACAACTTGCCTGTATTCTACGATGCTGGAAGCGGTGCTTTAGTAGACCTCAAAGCCAAAGGCTTCACTGGAGAACCGACTATTCAAGAAGCAGTTGAAGCTGGTGCTTCTCTGGTCTCTTTCAGCGGCGACAAGCTCCTCGGAGGACCTCAAGCCGGCATCATTGTAGGAGAGAAAAATTTTATTCAGAAATTAAAGAAAAACCACCTTAACCGCGCTTTGCGTATCGATAAGCTAACTTTAGCCGCTCTAGAAGCCACTCTCAAACTTTACTTTGAAGCCGACCCCTGGGAAAAAGTCCCGATTTTACAAGTGCTCTCAGAACCAGTTGAAAATCTGAAAAAGAGAGCTCAAAACTTAGCTCAGCAGTTAAACAAAATAATGAAAGGAAAAGGCCAAGCTGAGCCTTTACTCACTCAAGCAGAAAGCGGAGGTGGAGCTTTACCTGCTTGCTCTATTCCCAGCTACGGCGTCTCTTTAGTTTTCCTCAATTTCCCAGCTCAGAGAGTTCAAGAGTTTTTAAGAAATTTTGAACCCCCAATAATTGCCCGGATCCAAGAAGAAACAGTCATCCTTGACCTAAGAACTGTCTTCCCTGAGGAAGAAAAAATAATTATTGAAGCGGTTAAAGCTATCTGATGGCTTTCTTTATAGTTGGAACAGCAGGCCACATTGACCATGGAAAAAGTTCTTTAATAAAAAGTTTAACCGGGGTCGACCCTGACCGTTTTGCCGAAGAAAAGAGGCGAGGCATGACCATCGACCTTGGCTTCGCTCATCTCGCCTTGCCCTCTGGTAACGAAGTTGGCTTCGTTGATGTCCCCGGTCACGAAAAGTTTATTCGCAACATGCTAGCAGGAGCGGCTGGCATTGACCTTGTTCTGCTAGTCGTCGCTGCCGATGAGGGAATAATGCCCCAGACCGAAGAACATTTTGAAATTTTAAACCTTTTAGGAGTTAAAAACGGAATTGTAGCTCTAACCAAAGTAGATTTAGCCGAAGACTCAACTTGGCTTGAACTGATTGAAGCTGAGTTAAGAGAAAAGTTTGAGAACACCTTTTTAGAAGATGCCCCAATCATAAGGTTTTCTGCCTTAACCGGTCAGGGTCAAGAAGAACTTATTAAAGCCCTTGATGAAGCTGTTAAAAAAACTGAGCCCAAAAAGAGAGAACTGCCAGCTCGGTTTCCTGTTGACTGGGTTTTTTCCAAGCCCGGATTTGGAACAGTAGTTAGAGGAACCCTCTGGGAAGGAGAAATCAAACCAGATGAACAACTTCTTTTGCTTCCCCAAGACCAGCTGGTTCGAATAAGAGGAATACAGTCCTTTGGAAAAAACTTAGAGAAAGGGATAGCCGGACAAAGACTAGCTTTAAACTTAGCCTCTATTACTAAACAGGAAATCAAAAGAGGTGATGTTCTGGTTGAACCTGGATCTTACAAGCCAACTTACCTCGTTGATTGCGAGCTTACTCTTCTCCCCCGCTCCCTGAAACTTAAACAAGGAGAGGAAGTGCTCTTTTACCTGAGCACCAGAGAAACAATGGCTAAAGTAAGGCTTTTAGAAGTCGAAGAGGCTCGTCCTGGCCTTTCTTATTTTGTCCAGTTTCGCTTAACTGAGCCTGTGGTCACTCGCCGAGGCGACCGTTTCATAATACGCCGCACTTCTCCTTTAAGGACTATTGGCGGTGGAAAAATAATTCATCCTTACCCTCCTTCTCGTCATCGTTTCAAAACCGAAGTCACATCATTGCTTAAAAGCCTTTCATCCGCTGACGACCAGGAATATCTTCTCTTACTTTTGAAAGAAAAGGGAAGCTTAAAAAAAGAAGAAGTTAGATACTTTCTGGCTAAAAAAGGGGAGGAAGAGAAGAAAATCATTGATTCTCTCCTAAACGAAGGCAAAATTGTGAGTCCTGGCAACCTAGTGGTTTTAAAAGAAGACTTTCAGGATAAACTGAAACTTTTGCTAAATTTACTTGAGAAGAAATTCAAGGAAAATCCTACTAATCCCTACCTTTCCAAAGAGATCCTGAGAGCCAAGCTGCAAGTTGAAAAACCGATTATGGAAGAGCTTATCCAAAAACTTTATAAGCAAAAAAGAATAGAAACTCTTGAAGATAAAATAAAACTTAAAACCGAAGGTCAAGATAAATTTTTAACAAAAAACCAGTCCTTGAGAAAGCAAATTGAAAAAATCTTTTTAGAAAATTCCTTTTCCCCTCCCTCGCTTGAGGAAGTTAAAGTAAAGTTTCCCACTCAGGAAAAAGAAGTCGAACAGATGATTTACCGCCTGATAAACGAGAAAATTCTTTTGAAAATAGGCTCTTCTTATTTTCATCGGGAAGCCATTGAAAAAGCCAAAAAAATAATTGGCGAAGAAATTAAAGCCCGAGGACCACTCACTGCTTCAGAAATTAAAGAAATTTTAGGCTCAACTAGAAAGTATGTCATTCCTCTTCTTGAATACCTTGACCGCCAGCGCTTCACCCGTAGAGTTGGCGACAAGAGGCAATTGTTTGAGTAAAAAATTAGTTCAAGTAAGAAATCAAAAAGTAGCTGGAAAGCTTCTTTAAACTTGCAGAAATTTTTTTAGAGATGGCGGAAGGGCACAGGAATCGAACCTGCCCGGGACTTCTTCAGCCCCACGCTGGTTTTGAAGACCAGGGAGGGCACCAGCCCTCAAGCCCTTCCTTTTGAAAATTATCTTACTAAGCTACTGATTTTACAAGTTTTCATTTTGAGCAAAGCTAATAAGGGTAAAAGAGAAGTCCTGCGTTATTACAACAATCTTAGAACGGCACCCTAAAGTGTTTGTCTTTTTAAACTTTTAGTTTTTCTGGCTCCACAAAGAAAATTTGCTTGCTCAAAGCGCAAAAAAACAAACGAGTTCCCCAATAAACAATAAATAAACTTAAAAAGAAGTTATAATTTAGTTATGAGTCTTATTTCTCCCTTTGATCCCTGGAGAAGTGAGCTTTGCAACTGCCCACCAAAATACAGCCTTTCACCATACACTGGCTGCGGGCATGGATGCCTCTACTGCTATGCTTCTTCTTACATACCCAACTTTTACCAGCCTCGACCAAAGAAAGATTTTTTAAAAAGAATTCGGAAAGAGCTAGAAAAAGTTTCTCCCTTCACTTACCTCGCCATCTCTAATTCTTCCGACCCCTTCCAGCCTCTGGAAAGAAGAGAAAACCTAACTAAAAGCCTGTTGAAAATCCTTTCCCAACACGACCTGCGGATTATGATTGTTACCAAATCAGACTTCATCCTGGAAAACGTCAACTTAATCGAGGCACAGCAAAGTGTAGTTATTGCCATAACCTTGACTACTCTCAACCAAAAAATAGCTGAAAAACTTGAACCTGAAGCCCCTTCTCCTTTCCGAAGGCTCCAGGCCATCGCTAGTCTTTCCCAATATTTTCCAGTAGTCTGCCGATTTGATCCTCTGATTTATCCTCTCAATACTGAAGAAATAAGGCAGGTAATCCAGGCGGTTAAAGAAGCGGGCGCCAGACAGATAATTACTTCCACCTTTAAAGCTCGCCCTGACAGCTTGAAAAGAATGGCAAAAGAGTTTCCCCATCACTCATTTCTCTGGCAAGAGCTCTATTTAGAAAAAGGGCAAAACACGGCTCGTTACTATTACCTTCCCAAATCGCTGAGGCAAACCCTTATTGAAAAAGTTAGAGAGGAAACCTTAAAAGCCGGCCTGGCTTTTTCCAGCTGCCGAGAAGGCTTGCCTGAACTAAACACTGCTATCTGTGACGGCTCATCTTACTTTTTAGAACACAAAATGGAAAAAAATATAAAAAGATGAAAACCTAAACCAAAAAGCAAGGTAATATCTATTTACCTCTTGGTTTGTTCTGTCTTCCTTCCCCTTGCTAATCCTTTAAATCCCCCTCAATCCCTCTTAAGATTTAAGAGCGGAAAAAGAAAAGAACCATTAAGATTTAAAGGGAAACTAACTAAGTAAACCCCTGAAAATCTAAAAGTTAGAACTGGAGAGAGCGGCTTTAAACCACCTTTAAATGACAACCACTTTTAAATGGCAACCAAAGACTGACTTTAAAAGTTGAAAAATGCCTCAATTAATGTTAATATCTTTTCCCCTTCTACCAAGGAGCAAAAGCGGCGATGGAGTTCGCCTTGAACTGCCTTAAGGGCTGATAACTCCTACCTCAAATTTTAATTTTTCCGGAGGTGGCTGGGTTTTGAGGCTATTATATGTGCTTATAGGTGGAGCAATTGGCTCTCTCCTTAGGTATCTGGTCTCTGGATTTGTTCAGAAACAGACAAGCCCCACTTTCCCCTGGGGAACGCTGACAGTTAACCTCTTAGGTTGCTTTTTAATTGGTTTTTTATGGGAGCATTTTGAATATGTTACCGCTGCTTCCATTATAAGAACCTTTGTTTTTATGGGGATTCTTGGATCATTTACTACTTTCTCTGCTTTTAGCATTGAAACAATCAACCTTATTAAAGAAAAAAATTTTTTAACCGCCACTATAAACATCTTTGCTAACAACTTATTCGGACTTGCTTTTTGTTTCGGGGGTTATCTTATGGCCCGGTGCATTTCGAATTTCTTTAGATAGGAGGAAAAAGGTTATGAAACTACCCGAAGAAGGCGTCCTTTTGAGAATTTTCATCGGGGAAACCGACCTTTACAAAGGAAAGCCTCTATACGAACAGATAGTCATGGAGGCAAGAAAGTTAAATCTGGCCGGAGCAACCGTCATCCGAGGGATAATGGGGTTTGGAGCTCACAGTCGTATCCACACTTCTAAGGTTCTTCAGCTTTCGGAAGATCTCCCCTTAGTAATTGAGATTGTTGACACCAAAGAAAATCTGGAAAAACTTCTTCCCTTCCTGGATAAAACCGTCAAAGAAGGCTTAATTACTATGGAAAAAGTAAAGGTCATTAAGTATCGCCACAACCATTCCTTTTAAAAAAATCCCGGTTAGAAACTAAAAATAAAGGCTAAAAATTAAAATACTTCATATGTAAAAAAAAATGCATTCAAAACTTTGGAAAGTTATTTGACGAAAAAGTCAATTTGTAGCAAAATAACTGAGAGATTTGGTTATGAAAATACACCAGAGTTCTGTAAACTTTAGAAATCTAATTAAAGATCTTGCCGATATGTATACCTACCCTGTGCCAGAAGTCATCCTTACCGAACTAATAGCTAACTCCCTTGACGCTAAAGCAACGAAGATTGATATAAGATATGACCATTCTAAAAAGACTTTGATTGTAGAAGACAATGGCGAAGGCATGTCAAAAAGTCAATTTGAAGAATATCATGATTTCGCTGCAGGATTAAAATCGCGTGGCTCAGGGATAGGTTTCGCCGGGCTGGGAGCAAAAGTAAGCTTCAACATTGCTACAAGAGTAATGACAGAAAGCATAAGCTCAAGTTTTCAGGGCGGGTCAAACTGGTATTTAAAGTCTCAAAAGGAGCTTGTATGGGAAGAGATTGACAAACTACCAAACCTTGATCATAAAGGAACAAGAATTGAAGTCTGGTTTAGCAAGGAAACACCTCTAATCAATTATATTGATCAGTTCTTCTCTACTAGAAACTTATCAAATCTGATAATGAAGCACTATTTGCCGCTCTTAGACAGAACATTTCTCCTAATTTATTCAAAAATGGGCTACTATTCGGAAAATTTACAATTTTCTGTAAATAATGAAGTAATAAACAAATTTGATATTGCACAAATTTTAAGCATGGAAAAAACAAAAAGATTTTTTTTAGAGAGCAAAGGCAGGAGATATGGGTGGGGAATTTTCGGTTTGTCACCTGTGGAATACCCACTTGGCACGGATGCTGTAGGAATTGCGCTGTCAGTTTTTGGTAAAGTTATAAAGTATGACTTTTTAGGCCAATTTCCTGCCGAAATGGGTCCCCAAATTTTTGGAATCGTTGAAATCCCTTCATTAATTAAGTTTTTAAACACTTCAAAAACCGACTTCATTAGAGGCAGAACAAATGCAAAAAAATATTATGAACTCTACGAACCACTTCGACTTAACTTCAAAAAATGGTTGAAAGAATCAGGCATAGGAACATTAGAAACCAAAAATCAAGAAGATGCAGTTAAGTTAGAGCAAGAAATAAACAAATTAGCCAGAGAAATACCTGAAATTCATCAATTTTTCTATGGTAAAAGTGTTATCGAAGAAATTTCTGTTAAAAATTTAAAGGGCGATCTGAATACTTCGCCTGCCGGCGGTATAGAAATTACGTTTCCCTTAGGCAAAGGAGAGGACAAAGCTCAAGAGGGCATAGTGAGCAAGGGAGATAAAAATGGTGATACGCTCAGGCAAAATACAAATGGACAAGAAAAAGCCTCTCGTCTATCAAGAAGAAGACAAGCAGGAATCCGTGTCAGCTTTATAGAAAAACCGGAAAGCCAAATGCTAGGGTGGTTAGAGGGAAATACAGTTTTAATTAATAAGGGGCACAACTGCTATAAAAAGCTTGAATCTCACAATTTAGCTAGAAAAGTTTATAACTTGTTCTCAATTGCGATCATTATTGAGAGGGAATTGGAAAAACAAGAAATCCTTTCAAAAGAAGTGAACTTAACCGATAAGATTATGTCAGCATGGGGAAAAACATAAAGAAAAACCTTGAAAAAATCGGAGTCAGCATACAAAAGAGCAAGTATGGTTTCGTAGCGGCTGTAAGTATTCAAGATTTAGCTCGATTTTATGGCAAAATTGAAAAGCAACTTACCTGGGCTTCAAAAAATTATGAAATTCATTTAAAAAAAATGCAGAAAATACTGGAAGGAACAAATATTCTTCAAAAGAAAGGTAAAAAAGTTCCAGCTGCCTTAATGTGGGATTTAGGCGACACTGCTTTTAAATTGATTGATTCTTTTTCAGAAAAAGGCTTAGATTTTGTAGGGTTCTATTCTCGTTTGACTGAGGACTTGAAAATTAGCAAGACAACGCTGTCAAAGGTTTTAATCTTTCGCAGATATCTCCAAGATCGATCCCTTATTCCGAAAAACTTAAACTGGGGTAGGGTCAAAGATAATGCAAAGCAATGTGCCCTCGAACTCAGCCAAAAAAAATTGCATCGGTCCTGACCTGGAAGATTTATCTCAAGCCATTGAAGACTTCGCCCTAAGAAAAAAAACAATTGATTTCAATGAAATTCAAAGTTACGTTAAAAATCGGCAGCAGTTTAACAGATTTGTTAGTTGCTTGGAAAAAGACGAAAGGTTTATAAAACTTGGTAGTATTACTAATATTAACTCACTTCTTTTCTTACCCAAAAAATTCATTTTAAAAAGAGTTTTCAAGCTAAACCTTAGAATTGCGACTCTGAATATAAACACTTTGTCAGTTAGTCAATTTTTTAATTGGCCAAAAAATGGGTTCCCTAGAGAAATTACCACAGCTGATAGAGATAAAGATAGAGATAAAATTTTAAGCTTTTTAGAAAACTATTGTCTCGTTTCACGCGTTAGTGAGAATTTGATCTCCTTCCCGATGGCTAAAATTTTTATGCATTTTTACGAAAATAGACTTAATCTTTATCGTCTTAAGGTTTCGCCAAGCTACTGCCTAATGTTTCTTATTAAAAAAGTTAATGAAATAGAGAAAAAAGAAGAATTGGAGAGGCTGGCTTGGGAAAAGCTTAATAATTTTATAATTTCTAATACAAATTGCCCTAGAGAGTATCTTATTGTCACCCTCAGGTATGGTTTGAGTGACGGCAAAACTCGCACCTTAGAAGAGGTTGGAAAAACTCTTGGCTTAACACGAGAAAGGGTCCGTCAAATAGAGAAACGCTTTTTAAGAAGGTGCCTTAAGAGTTGGGAAAACTTTTTAGCAGCAGGAGAGTGCCTCATTCTAGAATTAATTGCGGCAAATGGACGTATGACATTCCCGAATGCAGAATGTGAAAAGACTTTACGTATTAAATTCCTCTGCAATTTAATAAAAATCCCTAATTCTAAATCAAAGAAGTTAGGATGTTTAATTTTAGGAGCCACCGATAAAACAATAAAATCACTTGAAAGCTTAATCACTGAACCAAACTGTCATGATAAACGCTATACACTCATGAAAATTCAGGAAATAGAAGGTCTTTACTTGTCAAAGGAAGATTATTTTTCCCTATCAGATACCATAGCAAGGAACGCCACAAAAAAACTTCATTTCAAAGAATTAATTTACTTCGCTTTAAAGAAAATCGGAAGGCCAGCTCACTATATAGAAATAACTCAAAAAATTAATGAGATGTACCCTTCCGCGAATTCCACACCCAAAAACATCTTAGCAGTTTTATCCAGGGGGAGTTCTAATAAAAATAATCGCAAAAACCTTTGGGTTTGGATAGGAGTAAAAGGCGTTTATGCATTAAAAGAATGGGGCTATGAAAGGCCCAAGATTAATTTACATGAAGCTGTATTTAAAATAGTGAAAGAACATTACGAAAAAACGGGGAAACCTGCTACTTTTCTGCTAATTCAATCCGAAATAAGCAAATTTCGTTCTCTCGTAAACAGGTCAAGTTTAACACTTGCTTGCCATCTCAACCCAAAAATAGCAGCTGTGGACAAGAACCGGTTTATCCCAAAAGAGGCTCTTAAGAAAAATGATTCCCATAATGAAGCTAAAAAGTTAGAAGATTTAGATAGGCAACTCCGAGAAATAGAGAAAGAAGGAATTTTTAGCGATGATTTCATCAAACATGTCTAAAAAACTGACTAAAAAAATTTCTGAATATTCAAATTAGAGATCAAAGCTATTTAATAAAAGCAAACTTACTTTCCATAAAATTTTCGTAAGTTCGGTTCTAAAATTCTAAAAATAGCAATTCGCTCTTTTTAAAAATGAAAGGTCGACAATTTAGTCAAACGCCCTTTGCTTTCTTTTCTCTTCTTGAGTTTCTAGTTAGTTTATATGAAGGTTTTGAATTTTTTTGAGTTTTGCTTTTTTTGAAGGTTTGGTTTTAATTTTTTTCTAATTTTCAAGACCGGTCAAAGATGCATTAAAGTTCTTCTCATTTTTAAGGAAATTTCGAAGTTAATTTTAAATTACCTTATTTTGGTTAAATAACCACTTTTTAAAATTTCTACCCAAAGTGGT
>DAIRCJ010000049.1:0-12061 GCA_036796755.1 Candidatus Geothermocultoraceae bacterium
TTTATGAGCATCGTTGACTTAGCTCTGCAGGCTAGCGAAAATCTCCAGAAAGCAGCTTCCGAAGCGGCTTACACTCTGGCGGTAGCCAAAGCGGTTGACGGAGCCGCAACCCTAAAATCGGCTTCCCTGGCTACTAAAGGAGAGGTTCTGGTAGAAATGAGAGGTAGTTATATTATGGGCGTTCCCGTTCCGGAGGTAGAAAAGAAGTCCATCTCTCGTTCCATGCTGGAAAGAGGTTATAGCATAGTGGGCGTATCCAGCCGGGTTGATGAAACAGCTGAGCGCTTTGAGAAGGAATTAGATGCCATTCTGGAAGTGGCGGCTGTGGAGACCAAACTAAAAAGACTGGGGGAGGAAATTCAAAAAACTCGTCGACGGGTTAATGCCCTGGATTATGTAGTTATTCCTACCTTGATAGATCAGGTTAAGTATATTCAGATGGTTCTGGATGAAAGGGCAAGGGAAGATCTCTTTCGCTTAAAGAAGGTTAAAAAGGCTCTGGAGAGAAAGAAAAGGGAAAGAACCGAAAAGGCAGTTACTCTTCTTCCCAGTTAAATCAGGTTTTTTTGGTTAAGATATCCCGGATTTTTTCAAGGCCAGCTTTGCCTTTTGTTTTGTGCCTAACAATTGCTTGAACGATGGAGATGATTTCTTTGATTTCCTCTAGCTTTAAAGAACTAAAAGTAATTTTTTCCCAGTCGTAAAAACCAACCATTGTCCAGCATTCTCCCAAAGCCCACTCCAGGCTTTCAACATCTTCCCTGGTAAACTGAAAGAAAGATTTTCCGAGGCCCCGACGAATTTTTTCCATAGCCCGCTCAACAGCCTTTTCTCTTCTAAGTTTAAAAGCCTGAATTCCTACATCTTCGTCGGTAAGGTCTGGTTTTCTCTCCATTTTGTGCCCCCCTTTCTTGTAATTTTAAGTTTAGTCTACTTGGAAAAGATAAGCAAGGTTTGGACTTGAAAACTCTTTTAAAAATAGCCAGCAGGTATTAGATAGCTAAGTTTATTTTGCTTTATAATGAAACAATGGAAGACGGGAAAGGAACTTCTAAGTCTCAGGCTTCAAGGATAGCGATTTTTTCAGCTTTCTTTCTTTCTTTTTTTAAGTTTTTAATCGGCTATTTCTTTTCTTCTCTGGTGGTAATGGCTTCAGCTTTGGACAACTTGGTTGATGTTTTTATGTCTTCTCTTAACTATTTTTCCATTAAAAAAGCCTCTCAGCCACCGGACGCTTCTCATCCTTATGGTCACGAGAAACTGGAAAACCTGGCGGCTTTAGCTCAGGGCTTTTTTCTTCTTTTCTCCCTTTTCTTTCTTTTTTACCTTAGCCTTCAAAAGATAATAAATCGTCAGGGAGAAATAAAAGACCCTCTGACGGGCGCTCTGACTATGCTACTTTCCCTGCTGGTTACTTTTTTTCTTTCCCGCTTTTTAAGAAAAAAATCTGAGGAGACAGCTTCAGTTGCCTTGAAGGCCGATGCTCTACATTACACTACCGACCTTTATACTAATCTGGCAGCTCTTACAGCCCTGGTTTTAGTTATGGTTACTGGGTTTAAGATTCTTGATCCTCTTTTTGCTTTGCTTATTGTGGTTTATCTCATTTTAGAGCCTTTAAAACTGATTTATCAGGCGGTGGGGGGTTTAATTGATAAAAGTGCCGGACCGCTTTTAACTGAAGAGTTGAAAAAAATAGTTTTTTCTCACCAGCCTTACGCGGTTGACTTTCACAATCTTCGTAGCCGGGAAGCAGGCTCAAAAAAACTGGTCGATTTTCATTTGGTGATCTGCCGCCAGCTTAGTTTTGAAAAAGCTCATTCTTTAGTAGAGGAAGTAGAAAGGGAAGTAGTTTATAAATTAAAAGAAGTCGATGTGCTGATTCATCCTGACCCTTGCCCGGGGGAGTGTGAGCTTACCTGGGAGACTTGTGAGATAGAAAAGAGGAAGAAAAACGGGAGTTTAAAGCTCTGGGAAGGAGCTCTGAAGAGTCGTTTACACCTAGAGTGATTTAAAGGCGGCGGCGAACAAAAACTCGAAAGATTTTTGGCTCGCTCTTTTCCTCTTCGATTTTTAGAAGCTCTTGACCGGTTGCTTGGCACCAGGCCGCTATATCAGTTTTAATGCCTTCGTCGGTGGCTATTATTTCCAGAGTTTCTCCGACTTTTATTTCCTTGATTTTCTCACTGGCTTTAATAATTGGAACTGGACAGAGAAGGCCGAAACAGTCTAAAGTAGCGGCGGTTTTCATTTTACCTCCTATATAAAAAGGGTGAATTTTGACCCTCTGGCTTCTTCTACAAAGGTGGCTGCCCCTGCTACTTCATCTACCTCTGGGATTAAATTTTCCCGGGATAATCCCATCAGGTTGCAGCTGGTTGAACAAGCAATAAATTTTACTCCTTGAGCCTTAGCCGTTTTTATTAGTTCCTCAAGAGAAAGCACTCTTTCTTTTTTCATCAACCGTTTGATTAAAAAAGTTCCTACTCCGCCAAGATTAAATCGGGAAAGCTTAAGGCGATACGTTCCAGGTCGGTTTACCAGAGAAAAAAGGTTTTTTACCCAGCCCTTTTTAGGTTGAAAACTGGGGCAGGCAATCAGATTTAAACCCCAGAAGGTGAAGAAAATAGTAACTTTTAAACCTAAAGCAGCAGCGGTGGTAGCGATGTTAAAACAGGCCAGAGCCTTGTCAAGGTCACCGCTGAAAAGAATGATAGAAGCCTTTTCTTTTTCCATTATTTTCCTCCTTTCTTTTCTTCAAGTTGAGTTCCGCACTTCGGGCAGAAGTTCGCTTCCCAAGGTTGAAGGCTATGACATTCTGGACAAACTTTTAGCTTGCGCCCACAGCCCTGGCAGTAAGGCATTGTTTTGGCCAGAGAAGAGTCGCAGTAAGGACAAAGGCACCCTTTTTCCCCATTTTTTTCCGATTTAACCTCAGTTCCTTTCTTTTCGGACTTGCTTTGATAGTCTTCAATTGCCTTTCTTAAAGCTTCGGCTCCAAGGTTGGAACAGTGCATTTTGTTGGCCGGGAGACCTCCCAGAGCTTCAGCTACCACTTTGTTAGTAATTTTTAAAGCCTCTTCAATGGTTTTCCCCTTGGCCATTTCCGAGACTATGCTGGAGACAGCGATAGCCGCTCCGCAGCCAAAGGTTTGATACTTAATCTCTTCTAGAACTCCATTCTTAACTTTAATATAGAAAGTCATCATATCCCCGCAAACTGGATTTCCCACTTCCCCAACTCCGTCGGGATTATCAATTGTTCCTACATTGCGGGGATGAAGAAAGTGTTCCATAACTTTTTCGCTATAGACGGGCATTTATTTTCCCTCGCTTTCTTTTAAAAATTTGGTGTAAAGAGGAGACATCTGGCGAAGACGGTTGACAATTGAAGGAAAGACCGAAAGAAGATAATCAACTTCTTCTTTAGTCGTTGACCTTCCAAGAGAAAAAACCACTGAGCCCTGGATGATTTCTGGAGGAACACCAATTGCTTTGAGGACGTGGGAAGCCTTAAGAGCTCTTGAGATACAGGTTGAACCTGAAGTAGCGGCTATTCCTTGCTGATCAAGAAGCATAAGCATCGCCTCACCTTCAATAAACTCAACGCAGAGACTCAGATGCCCGGGAAGTCTTCGTTTTGGATGGCCGGTAAAGTAAACGTGGTCGAGCTCATTTTCCAGACCTTTTCGAAGCTCTTGAGAAAGAAGATCAAGATTTTTAGCCTCTTCCTTTATTTCGTTTTGGGCAAGTTCAGCAGCTTTTCCCATTCCCACTATTCCGGCAACATTCTCTATTCCTGCCCTTCTCCCCCCTTCTTGAATACCTCCTTCAATAAAGGGAAAAATTCGAACTCCCTGGCGAACATAAAGAGCTCCAACTCCTTTGGGGCCATAAAAGAGGTGGGCTGAAAGGGTAAGAAAGTCAACTCCCAGCCTCTGAACATCAATTTCTATCCGCCCGCCGGCCGCCACAGCATCAGTATGAAAATAAGCCGAAGAGTTTTCTTTTACCACTTTAACCAGCTCTTCAATAGGCTCAATTGTGCCGATTTCGTTGTTAGCCAGCATAATGGAGACCAAAATTGTTTCCTTCCGCAAACTTCTTTTTAAGTCTTCAGGCTGGACAAACCCTTCTTTGTCCACCGGAAGATAGGTCACTTCAAAGCCCTGCTTTTCCAGCTTTCTCAGGGGATAAAGCAGGGAAAAATGTTCGATGGAGCTGGTTATAATATGTTTTCCTTTTGAACTTTGAGCTTCAGCTACTCCTTTTGCTACGAAGTTGTTAGCCTCAGTTCCACTGGAAGTAAAGATTATTTCCGAAGGCTGAGCTTTAATGAACTTTGCTACTTTTCGCCTTGCTTCTTCAATAGCCTGACGAGGTAAATCAGCAAAAGAGTGGAGACTCTGGGGGTTTCCAAACTCTCGGGTGAGAAAAGGTAGCATAGCTTCCAGCGCTTCTTTTCGGGGTGGGGTGGTGGTAATATGGTCAAAATAAACTCTTTTGCTTTCCATTTTTAACTCTTTTTTTCTGATTTTTTAAAAGGCGATATTTTCCGCAGGTGGTTTAGAATTCCTTCTAGTTTTTCCAGAAGATAATCGAGGTGGCTACCACTGGTGTAGCGGCCTAAAGAAAAACGAATCGCGCCTCTTGACCATTTTGAAGGCAAACCCAGAGCTTTTAACACATGGGAAGGTTCAGACGATGCTGAGCTGCAAGCGGAGCCACTGGAAGCGGCAATTCCGGCCAGATCTAAATAGGTGAGGATAGCTTCGGCCTCCAGCCCATAAAAGCAAAAGCTGGCATTATTGGGAAGTCGACTTTCCTTTGAGCCAAGCAAGATTACCTCGGGGAACCGATTTAAAACTTCACTTATAAGATGGTCTCGTAGTTGAGTTAACCTTGTAGCTTCTATTTCTCTTTCTTTCCTTGCGAGTTTTAAAGCTTTGGCCATTCCTACTATTCCAGCGACATTCTGGGTTCCGGCTCGCTTTCCTCCTTCTTGTTCTCCTCCGTGAAGGAGGGGGTTGAGAGAAGCGCCTTTTCTGGTGTAAAGAAAGCCAACTCCCTTGGGGCCATAGAATTTATGAGCCGAAGCCGAAAGAAAATCCACTTTTAGATCTTTTACGGAAAGATCGAGGTAGCTAACGGCTTGAACAGCATCAGTATGAAAATAAGCCGAAGAGTTTTCTTTTACCACTTTAACTAGCTCTTCAATAGGCTCAATTGTGCCGATTTCGTTGTTAGCCAGCATTATGGAGACCAAAATTGTTTCCTTCCGCAAACTTCTTTTTAAGTCTTCAGGCTGGACAAACCCTTCTTTGTCCACCGGAAGATAGGTCACTTCAAAGCCCTGCTTTTCCAGAAAGCGAGCTGATTCTAGAACCGATTTATGTTCAATAGCTGAGGTTATTATATGTCTTCCTTTTTCTCGTCGGGCAAAAGCCACTGCTTTTAAAGCCTGGTTATTGGCTTCAGTTGCCCCGCCAGTGAAAACGATTTCCTCAGGAAAGGACTGGATTAGACTCGCCATTTCGTTTCGCGCTTCTTCTAAGGCTCTCTTTGCTTCCCGTCCCAGAGTGTGAAGACTGGAAGGGTTCCCAAACTTTTGACTGAGGAAAGGAAGCATAGCTTTCAGGACTTCTTCTCTAACTGGGGTAGTAGCAGCGTAATCAAGATAGATAAATTCTTTTTCTTTCCTTTTTTCTGTTGTTAACAACTTTCACTCCTCAAATAAAGGGGTGGAAAGGTAGCGTTCGCCAGTATCGGGAAGAATAACAACTATGGTTTTCCCTTTATTTTCTTTCCTTTTGGCTACTTCAAGAGCTGCCCAGCAGGCAGCGCCAGAAGAGATACCGGCCAGAATACCTTCTTTTTTGGCGAGCAGTCGGGCTGTTTTAAAAGCATCTTCGTTTTCCACTTGGATTATTTCGTCAACCAGCGAAAGGTCAAGGACTTCGGGGATAAAACCGGCTCCTATTCCTTGAATTGGATGAGGAGAAGGGTTTCCTCCGGAAAGAACCGGTGAGGCTTTTGGTTCCACTGCTACCGCTTTAAAGCTGGGCTTCCGGGGTTTAATATAGCGGGCACAACCAGTGATGGTTCCCCCCGTACCTACTCCGGCTACCAAAATATCCACTTTTCCGTCGGTATCTTTCCAGATTTCTTGAGCCGTGGTCTGGTAGTGGATTTCTGGATTGGCCGGGTTTTTAAATTGCTGAGGAATAAAAGAGTCCGGGATTTCCCTGGCTAACTCCTCAGCTTTTTTAACCGCTCCCTTCATTCCTTCGCTTCCCGGTGTTAAAACTATTTCGGCTCCTAGAGCTTTAAGAATCTTTCTTCTTTCCAGGCTCATTGTTTCCGGCATGGTTAAAATCAGCCGGTAGCCACGAGCAGCAGAAACAAAAGCCAGAGCTATTCCTGTATTCCCACTGGTCGGCTCAATTATGGTTGATTTTCCAGGAATTATTAAACCTTGTTTTTCAGCCTTTTCAATCATGGCCAGCCCGATGCGGTCTTTTACGCTTCCGCAGGGATTGAAAGACTCCAGTTTAGCCAGGACAAGGGTGTCTGGCGAAGCAAGCTTTCGGATTTTAACCAGGGGAGTATTTCCAATGGTTTCTTCAATGCTTTCAAGTACCTTCATAATTTTTCCTGAAAGACCTAAAAGGTAACGGTTATGGCTCGGGTAGGACAGCCTTTAGCACAGACCTCACAAAGGATGCATTTTTCCTTATCGAACTGAAGCCGGTACTGGCTATCCAGAGTGAGGGCGGAGACCGGGCAGAGAGAGGTACAGAGACCACAATCGACGCATTTTTCCTGGTCAAGGTCGATGTCCCGGGCTAAAGGCTTAACTTCCACTCCCTGTTTTTCAAGGTAAGCTACGCCTTTTTCAATTTTTTCTCTGGGGCCCTCAAGTTCAAGTACCAGATGGCCGCTTTCGCCTGGTTCAACCTGGGCTCTTAAAATGTTAATAATCAGGTCGAAGTCCTTGACTAATCGATAGGTTATTGGCTGGGTAACATTTTTGGGAGAAAACCCTAAGACGAATTTTTTCTTCATTTTTATCCCTCCACTCCTTCAATGATTTTCAAAGGCTTGAAAGTGGTGTCAGTGGGGAGAGGTTCAACTATCGGGGTAAGGAAAAACTTTCCTGCTTTTATCCAGTTTTTCAGAGTTTCGGCAATTTCCCGGGAGCGGGCGTAGCTGGTGATGGAGCTGGTGGGAACTTTTTTCCCGTTGATCTCAACCGCGCCACTTCTTAATTCAGCATAATTAACTTTCCTAATTGCTGGTCGGGTTCGAGAAGGCACCGAATAATCAAGGATAACGGTCTCAATTTCCTCATCACTTATTCCGGTTGCTTGAGCCAAATCTTCATCAAGGATGGGAATGGGAATACCAATTCCGACAAATAAACTTACTCCGTAGCCTTCAAAAGTAGCAGCTTTGAGATAACGAGGGCTCATTTCTTTTAAGTTTCCAATTAGCGCCAGAGTTCCGGCCGGTCCAATGGGGATGTTTTTCTGGTTGCGCTCTCTTTTGGGATTATGTTGAGTCCCTGTCCAAGCAACATAGCCGGTTCCCCCTCCCAGAAATATACGGGTGCCTACACCAATAGTGCGATAAAAGGGGTCATTTAAGAGAGGCGAAAGCTGAGAGGAAGTAGAGTAGGTGACATTCCCATAGCGAGGAAGAAGAACCCCCATATAAGTATAGAGGGTTCGGGAAGAAGAATTAGTGGCGGCGGCATAGTTCTGATAGGCGTTTCGGGGGTTAAATAGATAAGCTTCGTTTACTGTTTCTTTACTGAAGTAAGTTTCAATCTCTTTCCCTGGATAGCAGTCAGAAGGGCGGAGGGAGTAAGCTTTGAGTTTAAGCAGCCTTCCTCGGACAAAATCCTCTATAACATGAGCTCCTCCATATTCTAAACCTTTGCTTTCTGATTGCTCGGTTGCCCCCAGGAAAACATCAACGGCGGCTAAACCTCCATAGAAGGGCACTTCGTTTATGGTCCCCTTAGCAATTTTGGTTGGTGGTTCAGAATGGCCAAAGTTGAAAAAAGCCCCACTTGAGCACATAGGTCCGAAAGTTCCAGTGGTTACTACGTCTACTTTTTTAGTTGCCCCCTTTGGGCCTTCAGCCTTGACAATCTCAATCATTTCTTCAGCTGTAACCACTACCGCCTCGCCTTTTTTAATTTTTTCGTTTATTTCTTCCAGGGTCTTCTTGGTTTTTGCCACTTAAATCCCTCCCTTCTGGTTTTCTTCAAAGTTTAAAAATTCCTGGCAGTTTAAACACAAATCGCCGTTTTCCAGAAAAGCCCAGTCGTTACACACCCAACAAATCATTTTTGCACCTCCTGAAAACATAAGAATAAGCCTTTTAAAAAAGGAGGCGCATCAAGGGAGAACCACCAACCGAACTCAGGCCAGTTGAGGTTCGAAGGCGTTTTAGTTTCCAGCCTGCTCTAAATATGATAGACGAAAACACTGGTTTTCTCCTTTTGTTCTTGAGCTAGTTTCCAGAGACTTTTAGACTTGAGATAGCTTTCAATTCTTTCTCGAAGCCCGGCCCAGACTTCACGGGTGGCGCAGAAAGGAGAACGGTGGCAGAGGTTAGCTTGGTTTAAGCAGTCAACCGGAGCCAGACTTCCTTCCAGAGCCTGGACAATATCAAAAAGAGTTATTTCTTCAGGTTTTCGAGCCAGCACATATCCCCCTCTAGCTCCACGATGACTTAAGACGAGCCCGCTGGCTTTTAGTTGCCGAAAGAGGTGTTCAAGATATTTTTCAGAAACACCTTCTTTTTCCGCAATCATTCCCAGCTGAACCGGCCCCTCGTCCTGGTGAAGGGCGAGGTTAACCATCGCTCTTACTCCGTACCTGGCTTTTGTTGATAACTTCATTACACAATACCTACCAAAAAGATAGGATTAGTATAAATAACTTGGTTTATTTTGTCAATCCCTTCGGAAAAGGAATTTTAGGCTCGGCAGAAAATTTAGAAGGAAAAAGTCGAAGCTTCGGGATAGGTCAGGTCTATTTTTTAAAGTCTTCGGGGTTGAGCTTTTCCAGGAACTCTCGGAACTTCTCTACCTGTATTTCTTCGCCCTCTTCGGCTACGATGGAAGCTTGCTTTATTACTTCCTCAGAAACATAAATGGGAGCGCCAAAGCGAACAGCCAGAGCGATGGCATCAGAAGGTCGGGAGTCAATCTCTACCTCTTCTTCCTGGAAAACCAGGTTTAAGCGGGCGTAAAAAGTGCCTTCAATCAGGTCATTGATGACCACTCTTATCAGCCGGACGTTGAGGGTTTCCAGAACGGTTTTAAGAAGGTCATGGGTGAGAGGGCGGGTAGGTTTTATCCCTTGTAGCTCCATCAAAATAGAAGTGGCTTCAAACTGGCCAATCCAGATAGGGAGATAATAGTGTGACTGCAGATCTTTCAAGATAACGACTGGCTGATTTGAAACAATATCCAGATTTATACCGTGCACCAACATCTGAAGCATAAAAACTCCTTAATTCAGTATAGCAGAGTTTTTACTTAACTCAACTTTCCCGAAAATTATTTTCTTTTCGTGGCTTCCTTTTGAAACTCTTCCTTTAAAAGATTGATGTTTTTCAGGACTTCCTGGGCTTTATCTTTTTCGCCCAGATTTTTGTAGGCAACATAGAGTAGCTGGTAGACGAGGAACTTTTCTCTTTTATCCCGGGTTAGGCTCAAGGTTTTGTTTAGATAAGGTAGCGACGAGCTATAATTTTTTGTAAGAACATATAACTGCCCCAGGTTAAAGTTAAGTTTGGCCGAGTTTGGATTAAGCTTTACCCCTTCTTCGGCAAACTTCAGGCTTTCTTCCGGTTGTTTGTAAAGGTAAAGGAGGTAACTTCCGACATAGTAAGCATCAACCCAGCGGGGGTCCAGCCAGGTGATAATCCGGTAGTAAGGGACAAGTTCCTGTTCCCGGGTTAAATCGCCATAGTATTCGTGATGGATGCGGTCAACTCTTAACCAGAGGTAAGCAGCAGCAACTGTTCGAAGGCTTCCCAGAAACTTCCAGGCGTTTTGCCCGGCTTTTAGAGGCAGAGCAGTGCTAACCAGTCCCGCTTTTACTCGCTCCTGGTAAATAGCTCCTTCAAGAACGGTAAGGGCGATTAAGAGAAAAAAAAGAAAGAAAATCAAGCTGAAATTAAGCCTTTGCTCCATTAAAGCTCCCGTCGGTTAAATATCAAGATGGCTAGAAGAAGGTAAAAGAGAGAAAAAAACAGGGCATCAGCTAAAGTTAAACCCAGATAAGAGAGGGGAATTGTTACCCCGTGAGCCAGAGGATCACTTAAGTTGTAGCTTTCTAAAGAAGGAAAGAGAAAGCTTAAAAAACCAAGCCAGCCAAAAACTGCGACCAGCTGGTCTTTGGTGTGACTGATAAAATAAAAGGTGAGGGTAAGGAAAACGGTTATTGTTGGAGTGGCAAAGGTGGAGGCAAAAAAAACAAAAGCCGAAAGAAGGGAAGCCTCAAGAAAGCCAAGAAAAACTCCGATGAAGATCTGAACTGGCCAGGTGCTGAAGAAAAGATAGGTGAGGAAAAACAGGGCTAAAGCGGCAACCAGAGCAGAGAAAAAAAGGGCCAGGACAACTCCAAGGTACTTACCGATTATTAGCTCACTTCTTTTTACCGGCTTGGAAAGGATCTGATAAACAATTTTTCTTTCCACCTCCCCGGGGAGCTGGTTAGCCGAGAGGGCGACGGCCAGTATGGAGAGGAAAAGCGAGGTGAAACCAAGGGAAAAGTCCAGGAAAAGCTGGAGTTTGATCCCTACATTGAAAGAAGGGAGATTGGGGATAAGAAAAATAAAAAGGAAAAGGAGGAAGAAGATAAAATAAAGAGTGCGGCGGCGCAAAATTTCCTGAAAAGTATAAAAGGAAATAGTTTTAATTACCATAGCTTTCAACTGCTTCAATAAAGACTTCTTCCAGGCTACCGCCCGGCTTAACTGAAATTATCTGACACTGATTTTTAACTAAGACTTCAATTAAGCTATTGCTCTGGCGGGAGCTGGTTTTGAGGCTCCAGGTTGAACCATCTTTAACTGCATTAGCTTTGAGTTTTTTCAAAGCCGGTGGGAGCTTTTCTTCTTTTGGCCGGAAACTAATTGTTACCCATTCTCTTTCTCTTAGAAGTTCCTCAGTCAAGCCAGAAAGAATTAAACGGCCCCGGTTAATTATGGCAATGCGGTCGCAGAGCCTTTCCACTTCGGTCAAAAGGTGGGAGCAGAGAAGAATGGTCTTTCCTTCCTTCTGGAGCTTTAAAAGGAGGTTCCTCACCTCTACCTGCCCCACTGGGTCAAGCCCGGAGGTTGGCTCATCAAGAATTAAGAGCGGAGGATTGTTAAGAAGGGCTAAAGCCAGCCCCAGGCGTTGAAGCATTCCTTTGGAATACTTGCTTAAAGGTAAATGGCGGACATTTTCCAAGCCAACTTCGCTTAAGAGCTCTTCAGTTCTTTTTTTAATCTCTTCTGGTTTAAGCCGCAAAAGCTGGCCGTAAAATTTTAAGGTTTGAAGAGGATTAAGATTCAGGTTGAAATAAGGCTGTTCAGGCAGAAAACCTATTTTTTCTCTCACTTTATCCTCGTAGTGGTCTTCACCAAAAATTCTTATTCGGCCGCGGTCAATTTTAATCAGGTTAAGGACAGCTTTAATGGTGGTGGTCTTTCCTGCTCCGTTTGGTCCCAGGAGCCCGAAAGTTGAGCCTTCGGGTAAGCTCAAATAAAGGCTGTCAACAGCTTTGATAGGCTTTCTTTTCAGACCTAATTTATAAGTTTTAGTGAGTTCCTCAATGTAAAGAGCTAACATATTTTTATAGCAGTTTAGTTGTTATGTTATATTATAACAAGCCTTTTTAAGGGGGAGAATTAGATTAAAGTAGTTGATTTTCATACTCATATTTACCCTGACGAGGTAGCCGAAAAGGTTGTGGCCAATTTAGAAAGTTACTACGGTGTAAAGCGAAAAGCTGAGGCTACCTCTCAAGGCTTGTTAAAATCAATGGCTGAAGCA
>DAIRCJ010000050.1:0-11701 GCA_036796755.1 Candidatus Geothermocultoraceae bacterium
AATTTGAGGAGCTTCAAAAAAGAGTTGAAGCTCTGGAAGGAGCTAAAAAGGCAACCGCTTCTTCCAGCCGAAGGTCTTCAAAGAACTAATAGCCAGGTTTTTTAACGGGGGCGAAAAATTATTTTTCCATCCAGAAGGCGAAATATTGCCAGGCTTCGCAAAATAACTCAGATCGCCATCAAAAACGGCCTTGGTTTCTTTATTGAAAGTCTCGGTTTACAGCCAAAAGTTGCCCGTAAGCAGGAGGGACTTACTGATCAGCAGATAATAGGTCGTCGTCTTCGGCGCTTCCTGGAAGAGCTAGGTCCAACCTTTATTAAGGTAGGGCAGCTTTTAAGTATAAGGCCTGACCTGGTGCCACCTGATGTCTTGTTTGAACTGGAAAAACTTCAGGATCAGGTGGAACCTTTTCCAATAACTCAGGTAGAAAAAATTTTTAAGGAAGAGTTTGAAACGGGCATTTCGGCCGTTTTCAAAAAGTTTGACCCTCAACCTATTGCTTCGGCTTCTATTGGTCAGGTTCACACAGGTTACTTGAAGGATGGTTCAAAGGTTGCCGTAAAGGTTCAGCGTCCGGAGGCTAAAAGCGTAATAGAAGCTGACATAGACTTGCTTTTTTTCGCCGCTACCCGCTTGCAAAAGAGAGTCCCTCATCTTGATTTACGGGGTTTGGTTTCCGAGTTCTCTGAGTCTTTCCAGAGAGAGCTTGACTATCGGATAGAAGCTCGCCACATTGACCGCTTTCGCCACAACTTTCGGGGAAACGAATTTTTAAAGATTCCTCTGGTTTACTGGAAGTACACTTCAAGAAGAGTTTTAACAATGGAGTATATTGAGGGGACTAAGGTTGACGACTTGGCAACTCCGGAGAAGATGGGAATTGACACTTACCACCTAGCTATTGAAGGAGCCCGGGCTTTTATGAAGCAAGTGATGGAGGACGGCTTTTTCCATGGCGACCTTCATCCGGCAAATATTTTGATTACTCCTGAGGGTAAAATTGCCTATCTTGATTTTGGGATTGTTGGCTGGCTTTCTGACGAAGAAAAAGAAGTAATCGCCCGACTTTTGTTGGGGATTATTCGCCAGGATGTAGAGATGATAATTAACGAGGCTAAAAACCTGGGAGTTACTATTCCAACTGAGAACCTCCCTTCAATGAGAAGGGATTTAAAAGAAATTGTTGATGCTTATTACGGGAGAAC
This sequence comes from Candidatus Geothermocultoraceae bacterium, assembly GCA_036796755.1. Lineage (GTDB taxonomy): Bacteria > Actinomycetota > Aquicultoria > SKW223 > CALKMS01 > CALKMS01. The sequence goes on from DAIRCJ010000050.1 coordinate 1,206, forward strand.
TTTGGGCGAGGTCTCCATTAATATTATTGGTCGGGAGTTTTTGAACCTGATTTACAAGTATAAAATCCGAATCCCCCAGCAGTATGCTTTATTAGCTAAAGCTCTGATTACGGTTGAGGGGGTGGCTAAAAAGCTTTACCCCCAGATAAACATTATTGAGGTGGCTAAACCTTACGTGATGGAGCTGATGCGCCAGAAGTTTGGCCCGGAAAAGATGATGGAGAGGGTTTTAGAGGAAAGCAAAACTTATGCTTTCCAGTTGTTTGACTTTCCCCGCCAGCTTTATTTTTTAGTCTCCAGCTTGAAAAGAGGTGACTTTCAGATTCGCTATCGCCAGGACGATTTAAAAGAAGTTTCCCGAAGCATTAAACTGAGTTTCAACCGCTTGATAATCGCCCTTTATCTGGCTTCTTTCTTGCTTTTGTTCCCCTTAGTGGCTTTTCTTTTTCCCGGTCGCAGTTTATTTTTACTTCTTTACACCCTCCTTTACTTTGTCTTTTTTTTGATTTTGTTGTTTTTCCTCCGAAGAGAATAAGGTTTTTTCAACCCTCTTTCTTGGTAAAATTATTTTGTGATGAAAAATAAAGCCAGCGAACTTTTTGAGTCTTTTAAAAAGCAAGATTCCCGAGTGGACACTGAACTCCTGGAAAAAGCTTTCAATTTTGCCCAGAAGGCTCACGGTGAACAGCAGAGAAAGTCAGGGGAGATTTTTCTTTCTCACCCCCTTGAGGTGGCCAGAATTTGCGCAACCTTAACCCTTGACTCTCCGACTTTAGCCGCTGCTTTGCTTCACGATGTGGTTGAAGACACCAGCTATGGAATACAGGCTATTAAAGAAGAATTTGGGGAAGAGATAGCCAGCCTGGTTGATGGAGTGACCCGTTTGGAAAGAGTTCAATTAAGAGATGAGTCTCAAGCGGAAAATTTACGTAAGGTTATACTGGCAATGTCTAATGACATTCGGGTGGTTTTTATAAAGCTGGCTGACCGACTTCACAACATGAGGACCATAGAACACCTGCCTTTAGAGAAACAGAAAGAGAAAGCCTGGGAAACTTTGGAAATATACGCTCCTTTAGCTCATCGTCTGGGAATTTCCAGTATCAAAGTTGAACTTGAAGACCTGGCTTTTAAAGTCCTTGAGCCCAAGCGCTATGAACTAATTGTTAAACTGGTAGCCGAAACCAAATCGCGGCGGGAAAAATTTATTGATGAGGCAAGAAAAACCCTTTCTCAGGAGTTAAAAAAGATTGGCATTAAAGCTCGAACTGAAGGTCGTTTGAAGCATTTATACAGCATTTATAAGAAGATGAAAGAAAAAGGCAAGGAGTTTAGTGAAATCTATGACCTCTCCGCTATTCGGGTCATTGTGGAAACAGTCAAAGATTGCTATGCTGCCCTGGGAGTGGTTCATTCTTTGTGGAAGCCAATCCCCGGACGGTTCAAAGACTACATAGCTATGCCCAAGTTTAATATGTATCAATCCCTTCACACTTCAGTTATGGGTCCAGAAGGTAAACCTTTGGAAATTCAGATTCGCACTGAGGAAATGCACCAGATTGCCGAGTTTGGTGTGGCTGCTCACTGGCGCTATAAAGAGAAGATTAAAACGCCTGATGAGTTCGAGAAAAGGCTAAGCTGGTTGCGCCAGGTTTTTGAGCTGGGAAGCGAGTTAAAAGACCCACGAGAGTTTCTGCGTTCTCTCAAGCTCGACCTTGTACCGGAAGAAGTTTATGTCTTTACTCCCCGGGGGGATGTTCTCTCGTTGCCTCAAGGCTCAACCCCTCTTGACTTTGCTTATCAGATTCATACAGAAGTTGGACACTTTTGTGTAGGAGCAAAGGTAAATAAGAGAATTGTTCCCCTTGATTATAAGCTGAAAACTGGTGATGTGGTGGAGATATTGACTTCTAAGTCTTCTCCTGGTCCAAGCCGCGATTGGCTCAAAATTGTTAAAACATCTCGTGCTCGTAGCAAGATTAGGCAGTGGTTTAGTCGGGAAGAAAGGGAAGACTACAGTCAAATTGGCCGTGAAGCTCTTCAGAAAATCTTAAAAAAACAGGGGCTTTTAAACACTGTTTCTTTTGAGTCAGCAGAGTTTGAGAATCTGGCCAGAAGTTTTAATTATAAAAAGGTGGAGGACTTTTTAGCCGGAATTGGCTCGGGACAGGTTTCAGCTAAGCAGGTTGTGAGTCGTTTAATTCAAGAGCGCTCAAAGCAAACACCTCTGCAATCGGTCTCAGTGCCAGCCAGGAAAATAAAGGTTAAAGAGTTTGCCGAAAGTGGCGTGAAGGTAAAAGGAGTTAGTGATGTTTTAGTCAGGTTGGCCAGCTGTTGTAACCCGGTACCGGGAGATGAAATTATTGGTTATGTAACTCGGGGGCGAGGAGTTACTGTTCACCGCCTAAACTGCCCAAACTTGAAGGAACTTTTAAAAGATGAACAAAGGTTAATTGAGGTAAGCTGGAGCCGCAAACTCAAAGGTCCGTTTAAAACTGAGATAAGAGTTCAAGCTCTCGATCGCACTCACCTCTTACGGGATGTAAGCACAGTTTTAAGTGACTCCGGGGTGAACATTTTATCGGCTACTGTGACCACTACCAGAGATGGCCTAGCGATTCTGGATTTTGTTTTTGAGCTTGGCAATTTAAGTTTGCTCAAGACGATCCTTTCTAATGTGAAGAAAGTTGATTCGGTCTTTGATGTTCAGCGAGTATAATAAGCAGTTTTTTGTATGGTAAAATTGCCCGATAAAATGAGAGCAGTTGTTCAGAGAGTAAGATCAGCTTCGGTGAAAGTTAATGGGAAAGAAGTTTCCAGAATTGGAGAGGGTTTGCTGGTTTTTCTAGCGGTGGCTAAGGAAGATGATGGAAAGGATGCCCGGTATATGGCAGAAAAAATTGCCAATCTGAGAGTATTTGATAATGAGGCTGGTTTACCCGATAAAACAGTTCAGGACCTCAATCGTGAAGTTTTGCTTGTTTCTCAATTTACTCTTTATGGCGATACCAGAAAAGGAAGACGACCTTCTTTTGACCGAGCAGCGCCTTCAGAAAGAGCAGAAGAGCTTTTTTATCAGACCTTAAAAATTTTAAAACTTAAGGGAGTTCGAGTAAAAACTGGGTATTTTGGAAAAAAGATGCTGGTTGAAATAGAAAATGACGGGCCTTTTACCTTAATTGTTGATTCCAAGAAAGAAAACTGATTCTAGGAGTTTTTAATGAAAAAACTTGAGGTGGTAAAACTGATTGTGGGAGAATTTTCCACTAATTGTTACCTTCTTAAGTCGGGTAATGAAGGCCTGGTGATTGACCCGGGAGCTCAGGGAGGCCTAATTTTGAAAAAAATTAAAGAGCTGGAATTAGAAGTTAAGTATATACTGAACACTCATGGGCATTTTGACCACATTGCTGCCAACGACACCGTGCGAGAAGCAACTGGTGCTCGAGTGGCAATCCACCATTTAGACGCTCCTTACCTTACCAGTTCCTACCTTAACTCTTCTCTTTTGCTTGGCTGGAATTTAAGCCAAAAACCAGCTGATGTTCTTTTGAACGAAGGTGATGTTTTAGAGTTTGGTTTACATAGCTTAACCGTTTTTCATACTCCGGGACACACCCCGGGAAGCGCAAGTTTCTTAATAGAGGATTGGATTTTCGTTGGCGACCTTTTATTTGCCGGCTCAATTGGCCGCACTGACCTTGCCGGTGGCTCGGCTGAAGCAATGAAGAAAAGTTTAAAAAGGCTTCAAGAATTCTCTGAGGATACAGTGGTCTATCCCGGACACGGGGAAAATACAACCTTGAAGAAAGAAATGAAAAGCAATCCTTTTTTAAGCAAGGTTGGGGTTTATGGAGAGTAAATTCACCGCTCCCCGGGGAACCAGAGATATTTTACCGGAAGAAGCAGCAAAAAAAAGGTGGCTTGAGGAAAAAGCTTATTCCCTTTTTTCCCGCTATAACTACAAACCAATTGTGACTCCAGTTTTTGAGTTTACTGAAGTTTTTGAAAGGGGAGTGGGAGAAGCAACCGAGATTGTTCAAAAAGAAATGTATACCTTTACCGACCGCGGTGGCAGAAGTTTAACTTTAAGACCTGAGGGGACAGCTCCGGTGGTCCGAGCTTATCTGGAGCACTCTCTGGGGAAGAAATGTGTCTTGCCGGTAAAACTTTTTTACTCTGGTTCAATGTATCGATTTGAAAGGCCTCAATCGGGAAGGCAGAGGGAGTTCTGGCAGATAGGAGCGGAGATTTTAGGAGTGGATTCTCCCCTGGCTGACGCGGAAATAGTTCTCCTTTTAGTTGAATTTTTACGGGAGTTAGGAGCGGTTAATTTTGAAGTGTTGCTAAGTAGTATGGGCTGTCCTGATTGTCGACCAGCCTATATAGAGGAGCTTAGAGTTTTTTTGGAGGAAAGAAAGGAAAAGCTTTGCCCTGACTGCCAGCGTCGTTATAAATTAAATCCTTTAAGGGTGTTTGATTGCAAAAATCAAGTTTGTGCCAGGGTAATAGAAAAAGCTCCTCGGCTTTTATCTTTTCTCTGTTCCGCCTGCGAGAGTCATTTTAAAGAAGTCCAGGGTTTGCTTAACAAAGTTGGTTTGAACTTTAAGATAACCCCCAATCTGGTTCGCGGTCTTGACTACTATCGAAGGACAACATTTGAAGTTACCAGCCCCTATCTGGGAGCGCAAAATGCTCTGGGTGGTGGAGGCCGTTATGATGGTTTAGCTGAAGATTTAGGTGGTGAGCCAACGCCGGGAATTGGGTTCGCAGCTGGGGTGGAAAGAATCCTTCTGCATCTGGAAAAGGAGGGAGTTGAGCTTCCTTCTCTTTTTCCTCTTGAAGTTTTTCTGGTAGCTACTGACTCTTCCTATCAGCCGGAAACTTTTAGCCTAGCCTGGGAATTAAGGAAACAGGGTTTTTCTGCTGATTATGACTTTCGGTCACGAAAAGTAGCCAATCAGTTAAGGTTAGCTCACCGACTTAAAGCCCGGTACGCTCTTTTTCTGGGGGAAAGGGAAAGCACTAAAGGAGCTTACAAAATAAAAGAAATGGAAAGTGGGAAGGAAGAAGAAATAAGGAAAGGAGAGATAGTATCCTATTTGAGAAAGAAATTGAGGGAGGAAAGTTGAAGGAAAAGAAGGTTTTGCTTACGGAAAGAACTCACTTTTGCGGAGATTTGCGAGCAGATGATGTGGGAAAAGAGGTTAAAATTTATGGCTGGGTTCACCGTCGTCGGGACCATGGGGGGGTGATCTTTCTTGACCTCAGGGACCGTTCTGGTCTGGTTCAGGTAGTTGTTGACCGGGAAAAAAGCAAAGAAGAATTTTTAAAAGCTGAAAAGATAAGGCCAGAGTACGTTTTAGAAGTGGAGGGAAGGGTAAGAAAAAGACCACCGGGAACAGAAAATCCCAATCTGCCTACCGGGGAAGTTGAGGTAGAAGTAGGAAAACTTTCGATTCTCTCGGTTTCCAAAACGCCACCTTTTGAAATAGAAGAAGATATCAAGGTAGAAGAGGTAACTCGTTTAAAATACCGCTATCTCGACCTGCGCCGCCCTTCTATGACTGCCAATCTTTTACTGCGACACCGGGTCTCCAGTGAAATTCGCGGTTACTTGAACCGATATCATTTTATTGAGGTGGAAACTCCCTACCTTACTAAAAGCACCCCCGAGGGGGCTCGGGATTACCTTGTTCCTTCCCGACTTAATCCGGGGCATTTTTACGCTCTGGCTCAGTCTCCTCAGCTTTTCAAACAAATTCTTATGGTGTCAGGCATTGAAAGATATTATCAGCTAGCTCGTTGTTTTCGCGATGAGGACCTGCGCAAAGATCGTCAACCGGAACATACTCAGGTAGACATTGAGATGTCTTTTGTCTCTAAGGAAGATATTTTCCAGCTTATTGAAGGTTTGATGGAGCGGGTTTTCTCTCTGGCTGGTCAGAAAATTAAAACTCCCTTCAGGCGCTTGAGCTACGCGGAAGCGATGCTTCGCTACGGTACCGACAAGCCTGACCTTCGATTTGGTTTAGAGATTTCCGATTTAACCGAAGTTTTTCAAGAGAGCGAGTTTAAAGTTTTCCGGGAAGTAGCAGCCTCAGGTGGTTGTATCCGGGGCTTAAAAGTTGGAGCAACTTTTTCCCGAAGCCAACTCGACGAGCTAACTGAGTGGACTAAAACTCAGGGTTTGGGTGGTTTAGTCTGGCTGGTTCAGGAAGAAGAACTCAAGTCTCCAGTGGCCAAGTTTTTTTCAGAAAAAGAAAAAGAAGCTCTTAGGGAGAGGTTGGATCTTCAAAAGGGAGAGACAGTTTTTCTAATGGCCGGGGAAGAATCAAAAGTTGCTTTTTTAATTGGGCTTTTGCGCAACAGGTTAGCTGATGAGCTCGGTTTAACCGAAACTAATGAATATCAGTTGCTCTGGGTAACTGACTTTCCTTTGTTTGGTTTCGATGAAGAAAATAAAACTTACTTTTCTCATCATCATCCTTTTACTCGGCCAACTGAGGAGACTTTACCCTTTCTTGATTCCGAGCCCCTCAAGGTAAAAGCGGAAGCCTATGATCTGGTGGTAAACGGCGTTGAAGTCGCGGGTGGGAGTTTAAGGATTTACCAGCCCGAAGTACAGAAGAAAGTTTTTTCTATCCTTGGTCTTTCCAAAGAGGAAGTTCAAAGGAAATTTGGCTTTTTACTGGAAGCTTTTGAGTATGGAGTACCTCCTCATGGAGGGATTGCTATTGGCCTTGACCGCCTGGTTATGATTTTGGCTGGTAGAAAGACTATAAGGGATGTTATTGCTTTCCCCAAGACCCAGTCAGCTTATTGCCCTCTAACGGGAGCACCCGATGAGGTTGATGAAGAACAACTTAAAGAACTTCATTTAAAAAAGAGATAAACTGAGGTTTTTCCAGCTTTTTATTTAATTTTATTTAAGGAAGGTCTTAATTTTCTTTCACACTTTAAAGAGTTCAGAAGCCGTTTTTTTCTGGACGATCAGTCGGGCGGAGCCTTTTAAAAACCCTGAAGGTTAATTTACTTTCAACCCTTTGAAAAAAATGCTAAAATAAGATAGTGAAAATTGAATATAGGGCTCTGCCTTGTTCGTGAGATGGAATTTTTACTCGCTTGAGCCAACAAATCGAGCGAGGGAGCCTGGTCTCCAGTTGCGGAATGAATCCTTTTTTAAGGAATCAGGAAGTAACTGGGAGGGCACCCACTTAAGTGGGAACGGGTTCAGCTGAGTATTCCGGACACGGCAAGGCGGAGCTCAGGAGGAGGGATAGTGAAAGAAAAAGTACTATTAATGGTAGCTTTAGTCAGCCTAGTCATTTTAGCCGGTTGTGCAGGAGGTGGAACAACTGCTCCAACGGGTACTCCCACGCCACCGGCTGGTGGGGCAACTCAAAAAACCACCGCGACTCCGGCAACCATTTCTCGGCTTGAGGTTCCTCGTGAATTTAAAGTTACGGAAAAAACCCCTCAGTTTTTCAAGGAAGCAATAGAAAAGAAAATGCCGATCGTGCTCCTTTTTTATACTCTTGACGACACTGCCTCTAATTTTGTACGGACTGAATTAAAAGAAGCCGTTTCTGATCCTAATTATGCGGATAAAATTATTTATCTGGCTCTGGACATTAAAGATTACGAAAAATCAGCTCGTTTAGCTGAGGAGTTTGGTGTAGGCCTCATTCCTCATCTTGCTTTTATTAATGCTCAGGGTAAAGTGGTCAAAGAGTATCGCGGCTATGTTGATAACGCCATTATAAAGCAAAATTTGCACAATTTATTAGAGGAGCAATAAAAGCAGTAGAAAAATGAGATGTAAGAGCTGCGGGTTTGAAAACCCGGAGGGTTTTGTTTTTTGCGGGCAATGCGGTCAGTCGCTTTTACCCCGGAAAAAAGACGATTGGCGAAGCTACTGCATTTACTGCCATTTCAAGGATAAATCTCGGCCTGATGGCACCAGCTATTGTGACGGTTGTGAGGGGGAGCCCTTAAAGCTTGAACAATCCGAAGCAGGGGGCTCAACGTCTTTTTCCGATTCGCCTTCTGTTTTTTGGAAGAAAACTCGTCACCGTTTTTTTTCGCCCCGAATTTACTGGCCACTGATGTTTTTCTTTCTGGCTCTTTTACTTTTTGCTACTGTTTTTTTCTCTTTTCGCTGGCTTTCTTTTTCGCAAACTCCTGGTGAGAAGGAAAGAGAATATTTAGAGTTTGCTGACCGCTGTCTTGATGACTACGATGTGATAGTGGAAAAAATGGGAGAGATAGGGAACCAGGTGTTTCGTCCAGAAGAGGCTGGCTTTGAGCAGAGGAAAGCTCAGGCCTTGAAAGAATATGAAGCACTGGAAAGCGAAGTGGAAAGAGTTTATCGGGATTTAAAATCCCGGCCGGCTCCCGAGCGGTTCAGAGATCTTAAGAAGAAACTGCTGGATGTATACAAAATTATTTATACAAGAGAGCTTCCAGAACTCAAGGAGTTTATAACTGTTGTTGACCATTCAATTGTGGTTTCTATGATGAAAGGCGATTTAAGCCGAAGTCCATTTGAAAAGGCGGTCTTAGTTGAAGAGGATATTTCAAAAAAAATGGAAGAGATAGTAAGATTAAGGTATATGAAAGGAGTAACCGAGTAGTAAAAAATTTTGCTAAAAAGTTAAAAAAATATTAAAATAAGACCATAGTTTTGGGAGGAGGAGCAAAAGTGAAAAAACTGAAGAAGTTAGTCGCAGTATTGATAGCAACAGCACTTACTATCATTATCGCGGGGTGTGCCGCGCCTCAAATTGAAAAAAAGGCCCCGCCAACCGTTGCCGAAGAACCCTTTAAAGAATACTCCCTTTCTGAAGCTCAAAAATTTTCCGAAGAGGCCTTAGCTTTAGCTTACGGTAACCCATTCAGGGGAGACCCGTACATTGCGGCGATAGAGCTAATGAAGCAAAGAGCTGTATCAGTTGAGGGGTTAAGCGTCAACATTTTAACTCCTCAGGATGGGGAAGCAGTAACCGGAAAGGTAATGGTCAGAGCAGCAGTCACTGTTGGTGGTCCTCCAGTTCAGAGTGTTAGTTTTTATGTTGACGGATACTTAAGAGATAAAACCAATAAGACACCTTATGAGTTTGAGTGGGATACAGCTAAGGAAGCTTTTACTTCTCACAAGTTAAAAGTGGTGGCTTTTGATGGAAAGAATGAGGCTAGCGACGAAATCACTGTTTACTGTGCTATTTCTGGGGGAATTGCTCTTGAGGGGGCAGATTATAGTAAGAAAAGCGGTTACGTCTCCTCAGTAAAATACCTTGAGCCCGAGAAAGACCGATATGTCCGAGGAGTGGTAGCTAAAGGCAGCTCATCTTTAATTTACGTATTTTCTCCGCCGCGTTCCTTCTCTTACATTCAGGGCAAACTTACTCTAAATGGATTTGTTCTGGCTGGCGAACAGCCCGAAGTTTATGTTTATAACTGGGGTTCCTTGAAATACGAAAAAGAAGTGGTTGATTATCGAAGCGGTGAAGTGATTGGCTCGGTGGTTGGAAGTAACTTTGGCTTCCCTTACTTCCAGCCTGGCTCCAATCAGGTTTTAGTAAAAGTGGTTGTCCCGGCTGGCTCAACCTACCAGGTTGAAAGCTTGAATTTATCTTACATGTATGTGAGGGACAAAGTCAGGCCGGATATAAACGGAGTCTTTACCCAGGCTTATCTTTCTTCAAGTGGGACAAAAACCAAAGCTCGCTTTATCTTTAACCTATCTGAAGATGCATTTGCTACTCTCTCACTTTACAAATCTAGCGGAGCAAAGATTGCTTCTTATCGTAAAGCTTTTGGTTCGGGTTATAACTGGTTTGAATGGGAAGTTCCAAGAGCTGTCTCCATTTCCAACCTGAGATACAAGATTACAGCAGAGGACTCAGCTGGAAACACCCGCTCCACTTCTCTTAAGACTTTCAAGCCGCTTACTCCCGATCCTTATCAGTATCTAACAAAAGGCCCAGCTGTGTCTCCAGAGGGAGTGCCTTTTGTTTTGCCTTTTGACACCGGAGAAGCTAAAGAAGAGGTTTCAGTCTGGAATTTTGTTGCTCATAACGGCAATGTCCAAAAGGTTAAGTATTACGGGAAACCAGATTTCAGGGCAACATTGGTTGGGCCTTACCAGTCCTGGTCCTCAGTTATTTACGCTTTCCGGGCTCAAAAAATCACACCCTTTGAATATGCCTGGTTCAAGCCTTCTTTTGAAGTTGAAGAGATCTATATGGCCAGCGAGTTAAAACCCGTTTTCAAGCTTTATAACTATGTAACTAACCAGTATGACTACAATCTCTACAACCCAATTTTAGCCCGGGATGCTTTCTCTTCTCTGGATAAAAAGATTTATACTGACCCCTGGACTTCAGGAAATGAAATTCCTTGGTACTATATTGAGCCAGGGACGGGGTTGGTGAGAATAAAGTTTGAAGTGCCGCCGCGTTCAATTGCTTTGATAAAAGATAAAGTTAGAATAG
>DAIRCJ010000051.1:0-11531 GCA_036796755.1 Candidatus Geothermocultoraceae bacterium
GGATTTTTTTAAGGAAGCGTTTATCATTTTTTCCCCCTTTGATTTTAATATGTCTTAGTATGATTTAACATTAAATCGAATGTAATTTTAAATGAAGTAAAAGAAAAATCTCAATATTTAGGTTGCCTTATCAAGAATCTAAATGTATTGTTGCCTCAAAAATAATCTATTTGAAACATACTTTTTTAAATCCCCTTCTTTCCTCCTTCTCTTACTGTTTCTCTTTTTTTAAGTTCCCTTCAATTTTCCCCTTTTCAAAACCTCGATTCACTCCCTCTTTTTCAAAGCCTCACTTTCCCCCTTTTCTATAAAGGAGGAAGGTCTTTGCGCTCCCCCTTGCCTTGGAAGGGGAAGGTCAAAAAAGAAAACCTTTAAATAAATTTAAAGAAAAGAGAATAGATAAATGCAAAACGAAAGGAGGAGAAAAAGAAGCCCTTTGGATTTAAGTGAAAATCTCTTTTTACTTCCCCACTTGTAAAGAGAATAGCGAAAAGTATCAATTTTGGGTAATGCCCGAAGAAAGCTTTTCCTTTAGCTTCAAAATATTTTTTTCTATTGAATTGAGAGCCTTTTCGTAATAATCAAGACTTCCGCCCAGCGGATCGGGAACCTCCCAGCAATCAATTTTCTCTGAAGATACACCGTAATCACTCTTCAATCTTTCTGCAACTTTACCATCTAGGGCAATAATTAGATCGTAATGATTTAATTCAAGTTCAGCTACTGATCGAGGAGAGTGAGAAGAAAGGTCAACTTTATAATATCTCCTCAATAGTTCAACTGCTTCCGGTGTCGCTTGACCGCGAGAAGGATAAAGGCCGGCGCTCTCGACTTGAGCCAAATTTTTTAGATAAAACTTTCCCAGCCCTTCAGCCATTGGGCTGCGACAGCTATTGCCATAGCAAACGAACAAAATTTTTTTCAATTCCAGCCCTCCTTTTAAAAACCTTATTTACGGTTATCAAATCTCCTTTGATTATATTAACTTTTTTCATTTACCGCACAAAATAGCTTCAAGATAACTAAAGTTGTGTTTAAGCAGGTCCATCGGGAAAGTGAGGTCTTTAGTTTCTTTAAGAAAAACCCCCTTAACTTTTCCACCATCATCAATTAAGTTCTGCAACGCGGTTGCTAACTCGTAAACTCCCTTTTCATTTGGCTCAAGCTGTTTTAAATACTGACTTATGGCTTCCCGTCGAAAATAATATATTGGAGCAACAGAAACGGGGCTCAACTCGCTACCTGGCTCAGGCTTTTCAATAACTTTCAGCAATAAGCCCTCCCTGTTAATGAGAGTAGAGCTTTTTTCTTTCAACTCTTCTCTTTTAGCCATTTTTAAGCCAACTACTGCCTCAAAATCACCTTTCTGGAATATCTCTACAACTTTTTTGATCTCACTTAAAGGAAAAACAGTGTCCCCAGCCAAAGTTAAAAAGTCATTTTCGATCCTTTCCAGAGCCACTCTAATTGCTTCAGCACTACCTGACAGACTCTCCTGATAAGCAAAGTCAATTTCCAGAGCGGTCGGTTTTCTTTTCTCAACAAAATCTATTACTTCTTCTTTGAGATAGCCAACAGTAATGACCACCTTTTTAAAACCACTTTCTTTTAAAGTTCTCAAAGATTGGAGCAGAACAGCCTCACCATTTATCGGAAGAAGCGGTTTGGGGATCCAATCGGTAAAAGGGCGCATTCTACTACCCCGACCAGCTGCTAAAATCAAAGCCTCCATCAAACCAGAACCTCAAACCTTTCAGAAAAGCAAATTAAAAAAACTCAGACCAGATTGGGGTCATTCTATTATATTTATTTCTTTACCTTCAATCTGAAAACCACTGTATTAACCGGATCGGGACAGCAAACCGTGGCCTCCCCTTCTTCCTCCCAGGGAAACCTCCCGCCAAAACGTAAGACCTGAAGAAAAGGGAAAAGAGAGTGATAAGCCCAACCGCAAAAACCTTTCGGTACCAATGCTGAATTAACCATCCACCTCTGCCCCTTCTTCAAACCCAGAGGGCATTTTCTATCTTTTTTTAACTCCACCACTTCTATCTCAACAATATTACCTTCCCTCTCCATTGCTCACTTACCAGCCGTGCTTACCACGGAAATCTCCAGCTGAGAATTTTCTTCAATAGCTTTATAGTAGTGTTCGATTTGCAAGGAAACATCATAAAACTCTTCCAGAGCAGATAAATAGTTAAAAAAGGTTTCAGAGCTCAAGCAATTAACACTCCTGTTTTGTGACTTCAAAAGGTTTACCCTCTTCCCGATATGTTTGCGGTCTGAACTGACCACTACCACATTTTGCCCGTTTTCTATATTTCTAATCCTTCTCAATATGTAAGAATCAGCACCACCCCTTCGCCTGGGGCAATAATAAACAGTAAGATTTTTGTAAATTTTGACAGTCTCCTGAAAGTAGTGAGTGTCAAAATAAGCTTCAATCTTGCAGTTCAACTTTTCTGCGGCCAGAGCAAGATCCCTTATCATTGTAAACCTCAGCATGTTTTCTAATTTAAACTTTAACTCGTCAGAAAGGTCAACCTGTGAAATGTTTTTGAATATCACATTATGCCCATCAACAACTAGTAGTTTTATCTGTCCCCACTGGCAAATTTGAGACTCAGCTCGTATTAGTTTATCCCTGGCCTCCTCGAGAAAAAGATTTAAATCTTTGAGAAAATTCTTCTCCCCCTTGCGGATTTTCTCCTTGATCCCTTTCGTTTCTACTTCATTAAAAGCCTTAAGGAGGGACTCTCGCTGGAAACCCAGCCCCCCTATTCCATAATTCTCCAGTCGGTGCTCGCACTTCTCGCACTTTTTCTCACTCTCTTTTGACTTCTGGCGAAGTTTCTTATTTTCTTCTTTTAAATCCAGTACCTGCCTTTTAAGTCTTTGATTTTCTTTTTGGAGAGATTTGTTTCTTTTTTTCAGGAGTTTCCATTTGCCTAAATTTTCTGCCTCCTCCGGAAAATTCGCCTTAGTAGCGGATAAAGCAATTTTCTGTTTTTCTTTTCTAAGCTTTTCTCCTTCCCGGCCAAGCAACCTGGAAATTTTCCCCCAAACATACTCACTTATCTCAACTTTTTCAGCTATTAAAGCCCAGAGCAGACCAACCGGAGAACAAAGTTCAAACATTCGTTTTAAGTTTTTTCGGGTAATTTTGGGATGAGCCTCGGGTAGCGAGTAAGAGCGCAAACCGGCCAGAAATTTTAAAATTTCTGGATTTTCCAGAATGAACTCAATCAAGTTACGCCGCGCCAAGGAATCTTCTTCTAAAACATTTCTGACTGCCGAACCCCGTAAAATTTCTCTTGAGAAGGGCATCCTGGGGAACTCTTTCAAAAACCTTTGGGTATCACGGGAGCAAGAGAAAAAGTCTCTGAGGAGCAACTCAACCAATTCCCGGGTAACCTCAAGTTTTGCCGAGAAATCAGAAAACATCTTTTCACCTCCTTTCCCCTGGTATTAACTTTACTAACGTTTTTACCACAAAGGTGTGACAAAAAACCGGCTTGAGAAAAGTTTTTTAATTTCTAATTTTTTAAGAAAAGCTGATGAGAGACTTCAAAAAGAATTTTCGAAAAAAGCTTCAAATCAGATAAAACCCAAAGAAAAACAAGATTAAATTCTCTAAAAATCCTTTAAAATTTTAATTAGAACCTTTAAGAAAGCTTCAAAAAACTCAAAAACTCCTTTTAGCAATTCTCAAACCCTCCTCAAAGGAAAAAAGGTCTAAAGCTTTATGCTTGAAGAAAATTTTGAGAAAATTTTTGTTATGAAAAACTTGAACTTAAACAGAAAACTTTTCTTTCTTCTTTTAACCCTCTTTCTCGTCGGCTTCGGCTGCTGGCTGATAGTTAACCGGGAAAAAGAAAAGAAGGCAGAGAAAGAAGTGGAAAAAATAAGACCAACTTATGCCGGAAAAATTGGCTTTTATCCCTCCGAGAAAGACTCTCTTCAGCAAGAAGTTTACCGCCTCCTTTCCTCTGCTTCCCCTAAAAACCTCAACGGCAATCTGGTAGGCTTGGTTGTCCCCCATGCCGGCTACCCTTTCTCCGGCCAAACTGCCGCTCAAGCTTATGCTCTCCTTTCTGGAAGAAGTTATAGCACGGTGGTGATACTCGGAACTGCCCACCAAGCAGCAGTTCAGGGAGCGGCCATTGACAGTTCTGACGCCTATGAAACACCTTTGGGAAAAGTCCTGATTGACAAAGAAGCCGCCCAGGAAATAATCAAGAATTCCCGTTTTGCTTACTATGATTCTCTTGCTCACCTTGAAGAACACTCAGTTGAAGTTCAGCTTCCCTTCCTTCAAACCGTCCTTTCCAAATTTAAAATAGTGCCTATAGTAATGGGTAGCTTTTCCTGGGACTATGTAGAAGACCTCTCAAACTCCCTGGCAAAGTTAGCCCGCCAGAAAGAAAGCCTCCTTCTCATTGCCTCTTCTGACCTTTCTCATTACTATCCTTATGACCAAGCAGTAAAAATGGATAGAAACGCCCTTAAAGAAGTTCTTAATCTTGACTCTCAAAAGCTTTTTAAAAAAATCAAATCCGGCCAGTGCGAAATGTGCGGGGAAACCGCTGTCATCACCCTAATGGAAACGATTAAAAAAATTGGAGCAACTAGAGCACAGCTTCTGGACTACCGCAACTCCGGCGATGTAACCGGAGACCGCTCAAGAGTTGTGGGTTACTCAGCCGTTGCTTTCCTTAAATCATTAACTTTAGAGTCTGAGAACTGGCTCGACAAAGAAGAGCAAAAAACCTTGCTTAAAATCGCCCGGGAAACTTTGAAGTCTTATCTTAAAAACGGAAAGGCTCCACAGTTTAACATTTCCAGCGAAAACCTCTTAGAACTCAGAGGAGCTTTTGTAACCCTGAAAAAAAATGGGGAATTGAGAGGCTGCATCGGGCACATTGAAGCCGACAAGCCACTTTACCAGATTGTTTCAGAAATGGCGATTGCCGCTGCTACCTCTGACCCGCGCTTCCCACCTGTTAACCTTAATGAGCTTTCGCGGATAAAAATAGAAATCTCTGTCCTTTCGCCAATGAAAAAAGTGGAAAATATAAAAGAAATTAAAGTTGGAAGGGATGGTTTAGTGATAAGAAAGGGGTTTTACCAGGGTTTGCTCTTGCCCCAGGTTCCGGTTGAATGGGGCTGGAACCGGGAAGAGTTTTTACGGCAGGTGGCAATAAAAGCGAGCCTTCCCCCCGATGCCTGGAAAGAAGCTGAACTTTACCGCTTCAGCGCCCAGGTTTTCTCGGAAAGATAAGGAAAAAAGCTGAGACAGACAAAAGTAAAGCGACAAGAAACGAGGAGTTTCGCAAACCAAGCAAAGGAAGCAAAAAAGCTCCGGTTAAAAAAGCTCCCAGCGCTCCACCCAAAAGGTCAACCGAGTAAACCAGCCCACTTTTTTCCCTTCCCATGAAAGTAACGCTTAAAGGAAAAACGGCGCCCACCAGAAAACCGGAAAGACCAAGCAAGATGAAATAAAAATAAAGAGAGTAAGCAAAAAGCTGGAGGCGGGGAATTAAAGGAAGAAAAAGCAAAAGCAACCCCAAGCCAGCTGCCATTTCCAGCAAGTATCCGCTTTTATCTTTAAAAAAGTAACCCCCCAGAGAAAGACCGAGCATAAAAAAAGCCAGAAGAAGCCCCACCTGAGAGTAAACATACCCAATATTAAGCTGAAAAAGATAAATTAGAGAGATCTCTGCCACCATCCCGGCTAAACCAGCAGAAAAAACAACTGATAAAGGCCGCCTCTGAGGAAAAAGGAAAAGAAGTAGCGGGGAAAAAACCAAAATCACCAGGAAGTAAGGATGAGCGAGAAAAAAATCGTCCAAATACTGGAAAGAAGAGCCGGAAATTTTTTGAAAAATTAGAGAATTTAAAAAAATAGATACCGGACGCTCATCGGTATTAATCGGGAAGTTACCCTCAAATTTTCTCTGGAAATAAAGTGTTCTTTCAAAAGCCGACTCCAGAAAAACAGGGTCAAAGCCAACCTTCACTTTTCTTCTCTTTAAAACATCAAAAATAAAAGGAAGGAAAATCTTTTTCCTCTTTATCGAAGCTATCAGAAGAGAACCAACAGCCGGAGTGGCAATTACCTGAGGAAAAGAGGTTTTAAGTGTAGCAATTAAACTTCCGGAATATAATCTGGTTTCCCGGGAAAGATACTCCTCGCTTCCGGGAAAAAGAAAAGAGAAAACCCCGCCGGGGTTAAGATGCTGACGAATTTCTTTAATGAACTCAGCAGTGTAAAGCCTTGCGAGCAAAATGTTCTGAGGTCCGGGCAGATCAAAAATGATTACATCGTAGCGGGAGCGGTGAGATTTCAAAAAGCGTCGAGCATCAACAAAAATCACTCTCAACCGTTTATCCTTAAAAAAGGAAATGTCTCCAGGTGGATAGTGAGCCTTTACAACTTCCACTACCTCTGGATCAAGCTCCAGAACCACCACTTCCTTTACCGGATGTTTCAGAACCTCTCTAACCAGACCGGAGGCTAAACCACCAACCACCAGAACCCTTTTGGGATTTTCCACCAGAGCCAGGGGCAAATGAGCGGGTAGCTGAACAAGCAGGTTGTAGCCGCCACTAAAGCCTGAAAGCTGCCCGTTAAGAAAAAGTTGAGTTTCCTTTCGGGCCTTGCCGGGTGAAAATTCCCTGCTCACTCTGGTCAAGGTGATGTTCTGAATAGGGCTGTCCTGACTTAAAACCCAGCCCAAGAAATAAAAGCCACGAGTCAAAGCTTCAAACTGTGGGAGAAAAAACAAAGAAGACGCTAAAATCAAAGCTAAAGCCAGCGGGAATACTTTCTTCAAGCCCGAAAAGAGAAAAAAAGAAATCAAAACCAGGAGTAAAGAGAGAAAAACTATTACCCCACTGGAAAGCCAGTAAAAAGAAAGAATAAAGGTAAAAATTAAGGCTCCGGTAAAAGCGCCCAGGGTTTCCAAAAAATAAGAAAAACCCACCCCTCCCGCTTTTTCCCGGGAAATCAAAGCCATACAAACTAAAAACTCAGCGGTCAAAAAGAAGTTCATAGGAAAAAGAGAAAATAAGGTCAGAAGAAAAACCAGAAAAAAACTACTGGCTTTACCGAAAGGTAAAAGCACTGCCCCGACAACCCTAACAATCAGCAAAGACAGAGGAAGAGAAAAAATCAGAAAAAAATGGAGAGTTTTTAAAAACTTCTCACTCTTTTTTGCCCGGGCGCAAAAGAAGCCCGCTAATGCTCCGCCCAGAAGCCAGATTGAAAGCACCGGTCCCAAAGTAAGTTCATTTCCCTGGACAAAAATCAAAGTTTCCCGGTAAAGAACAGTTTGAGCCACGAGAGCCACGAAGCCGAGTAGAAAGAGATTAAGCTTTAAAAAATATTCGCTTACCACCGCTTCTTTTATTATCTCGCCTTTCACCTTCACGGCTAGCTTCTCCTACCTTAAGCATTTAAATCCTAAAACATTTTAAGAAGATTTATTGATTAGCTCTAAAGCTCGCGTCGGGCAGCCTCTCAAACACAAACCGCACTTCCGCCATTTAAACCGCTCGGTCTCCCGGTTATAAGAAACGCATCTTTTTTTATTAATCCTGGGGTATCCTCTTCTATCAAGATAAATTGCTTTAAATGGGCAGCGATAAAGACAGTAATAATCTTTAGAGCAGCTGTTCTTGAAAGTTTTTTTCTCCAGTTTCCTTTCAAAAAAAGTCAAGGTTTCCGCTCCCAGAAAAACCAGGAGAGCATAGAGAAATGCCCGGGAAATTTTTTCGTTAAACTCCCGCCGGGTCATCATTCCCTCCAGATTCCAGGCATTTTCCTCTTCATACTTCCCTTTGTCAACAGCTTTTTATTTACAAGGGTCATCATTCCCTCCAAATTCCAGGTATTTTCCTCTGACAAAAGGGGCAGGTTCCCTTTTTTAAATGGTATTCTTCCACCGTGTAACCAAATCTTTTAATAAGAAGCTTGCCACAAACAGGGCAGTAAGTTGATTCAGCTGGGTGACCGGGAACATTCCCAATGTAAGCAAACTTCAAACCTTTATCAAGGGCTATCTCGCGAGCTTTCTCCAGAGTAGAAAGAGGAGTTGGCGGAACATTTGTAAGCCGATACATTGGGTAAAAGCGGGAAAAGTGAAGAGGAGTTTCCTCTCCCAGATTGTTTTTTACCCAGTGAGAAAGCTTGCGAATCTCTGAAGAGCTATCGTTTAAGCCGGGAATAACTAAATGAGTAATTTCCAGAAAAACCCCTTCTTCCTTTAAAATCTCCAGAGACTTAAGAACCGGTTTAAGTTCTCCATCGCATATTTCATCATAAAAGTGAGGCGAGATTGATTTTAAATCAATGTTGGCAGCGTCAAGATAAGAAGCCAGCCTCCTCAAAGGTTTTTCCCTTAAATACCCATTAGAGTGCATCGTATTTAAAACTCCTTTATCTTTAGCAATTTTTGCCGTTTCCAGCATATATTCATAAAAAATACTTGGTTCAGTATAGGTGTAAGAAACAACTTCGCAAGAAGTCGCCTGAGCTTCAGACACTACCTTTTCCGGCGGATAGGAAAGATTCTGAGTCTCCTCAGGTGGATACTGAGAAATCTCCCAGTTCTGGCAGTTTTTACAGTGAAAATTGCAACCAGCAGTGGCTAAAGAAAAAGCTCGGGCCTGAGGAAGAACATGAAAAAACGGTTTTTTCTCAATGGGGTCAATGTGGACAGCACAGGGATTACCAAAAACCAGGGTAAAAAGCTTGCCCTTCCGATTTTCCCGAACCAGACAGGGGCTTCGCTCCCCCTCAGCAATCACACACTCATTTGGGCAGAGCAGACACTGGACAACTTCTCCCTTTAATCCCCGATAAAAAAGGGCAGGTCTTCCCGGAATTTTACTCCTTTTTTTCGACTGGCAACCCGAAAGAAAGGGGCTCAAAAACGGAGAAATTGAAACACCAGCTATAATTCGAAAAAAATCTCTTCTGGTCAGCATAGTTTTTTTATCTTTTTTAACTCTCATCTTTTCAATCACTTTAAGTCAATCGCCCCAGGGAAACTTTAAAATCCCTTCTGGACAGGCTTTAAGACAACGCAGACACATCAGACAATCAGGAGAGCTGAGCTCTTTCCCTTTAAAACTCTGGCCTAATTTAACTTCCATCGGGCAAACCTTGCTGCAGTTCTGGCAACCGGCGCAGTTTCCCTCTTTTCTTATTTTAAACACTTGAAACCGCGAAAAAAAGGAAAGGAAACCACCCAGAGGACAAAGATAGCCACACCAGACCTTCATCCCCCAGAACAAAACGGCAACAACCAAAAAAGCCAGAAGAAAAAGAGGCAATGACATATAGACTCCAACCATAGCCTTCAAAACTCCCCCGGCCGGGCAAAAAAAGCAAAAAACAGCTTCGCCGTAAACAAAAGCCAGCAAAAGAAAGACTAAAAGAAAAAGATACTTGCCAAAGCGGAAAAAATCAGGCAAGGATAAAGAAGCCGAAAAAATTGCTTTCGGGTTTTTCTTCCCTCCTAACCAGTGTGAAGCTTTTCCCAGAACCTCCATTAAAAAACCAAAAGGGCAAACCCAGCCACAAAAAACCCTTCCCAGAAGCAAAGCCGAAAAGATAAGCAGAGCCAGCAACCAGATGGCCGAAAAAGAAAAGGGGCGCCAGGAAGTTCCCAGAAAAATTTGGTTAAAATTTTTTGCAGCCAGAGCTTGAAGATGCCAGAAGGGACAAAGCCAATCAACAGTTGCCGCTAAAGGCAAGTAATGAAAAGTGAGGTAAAAAACTAAAAACAAAACTAATAACCGGGTTGATAGCCGTAAAAACTCCACTCTTAAAAGATTATTTTACCCCAAAAAGTGAAAAATTACTCAGGAATATAAAACGACTTATGTCTTTGTCAGATCTTCGAAAACCACTTTTTAACTCCTTTTAAATTTAAGCTCCTTTAAAAACTAGTAAATTTTTTCGTAAAGCTGGCGTCCGAAAATAAAAATTTCTTTGTCCGAAGTCTATCCTTATATAATCCGTTCCTCTTTTAATTAAAAACTCTTATTTCTGCCTGGTATAGGCTTTCTCTGAAATCATTAATTTATTTTGAGTTCAAACTTTTCAACTTCTACTTTTCTTCTGAAGGTTTTGGGTTTTCTACCTTTCAAGGCTGGTTAAAGTAACTAAAGCTTCTTCATTTTAGAGGAATTTTAAGTCATTGCCGTGCTGAAGATAAATTTTGGGGTTCTGGTTTATTTTTTCCCTACGAATTTCCAGTCGTAATCCCACGAAGATGTCTCAGGCGGCGCGTTAGTGGCGTATTCTCCTAGAAAGGTTTGGACATTTGTTCCTTTGCCAACGGCTTTCCCTTCCATCTTGTCTTCGGACACAAAGGTGGCGTTAAGGTCTAAATCAGCCACATATTTAATCTTGCAGTAAGGTCCGTTTTCCCCTGTTTCTTTTGTGTTGTAGCGCAAACTGATCTTACCCGATAGCTTCTTTTTGGAATAATCATAACGTCCCTTGAAAGTGTATAGTACTTCGCCTTTTTCCCAGTTAATGCCGGCCGCGGTCCTAATAAGGTCACTGGCTTCGGCGTAGGCATTTCCTCTGTCAGAGACAACAATTTCAGTCTCGTTCAGAAGATGTATAAAACGAACCGGCACGTTTGGGGTAAATTCCGGTTTCAACTTAAACCCTTTCCCTTCGTCAGATTCACCCGGTTCTGCAGATTTGACCGTAGGTCCAACTGGTCCAATAGCATTACCGCAAGCTATACCGCTTGTCAACGCCACAGTGGCGCAAAGAAAAAAGGCAACCAAATTCCTTATCTTATTACCCATTTTCACCCCCCTGATAATTTCAATTTTAAGAAGAGAAACATCTTCCCACCTGTCTGGCCACTGACCAACAGTTAGAAGTGGCTAGAGAGGTCTATTAATTGGTGCTGACTATTGGCTATTTATTTCTCAAAGCTCTAATTTTCTAATCCTTAATTCTAAGGAAAAGCTATAAAGCTATCTTTCTGCAAATAATAAATACAAACCCGATCTCCCTAACTCACTAATTTCCTTTATAACATTGGAAATGAGAGAAGTCAAATTTTCATGGCTTATTCTCCCAAGCATTGCTTTTTGAAGTCATTTTGGAGAGATCAAAAAGAGAATAAGCGTTAAGCTCTTCGTTTTCTGTAAAAATTTTCCTGTAAAAATAAAAAGCCAAGTATTCGAAGACGACTGCTCCTTTTCTCCCGTTAATTAATAAATATATTCTTTTTCTTTCGTGTCTGCACTTATAATCTGCTTCTCCTTCAAAAAACTCTAATTTTCTATCCATTGTAATTATTTTCTGAAGGCTTGAAATTTTTTGATTTTCGTTTCTTTTTTTGAGGGTTTGGTTTTAAGTTTTTTTTTCTAATTTCCAAGGCTGTTTAAAGAAAAGTCAAAGTTTTTTTTCTTTTTAAAAATCTCGAAAAAAATTAAAAAATTACCTTATTTTGGTTAAATAACCACTTTTTAAAATTTCTACCCAAAGTGGT
>DAIRCJ010000052.1:0-11381 GCA_036796755.1 Candidatus Geothermocultoraceae bacterium
AAAGTCTTCACCCTGACTTACCAGCCTGAGTTTTTCAAAAAAAACAACTTCAAACCAACGGAAAAAGAAAAACTTCCCCAAAAAATCTGGCGCGACTGTTGCCAGTGTCCACACTTTCCTGTTTGTAAGGAAGAAGCCTTAGTTATAAAATTAAACCAAAAAGGAGGCTTAACTTGAACTGGCAACAAATAGCCACTTTTATTTTTCTCTTTTTTATGCTTATCTTTTCTTTCTGGGCTTACCAGCTAGCCAATCAAAAAAGAGCTTCAGAAGAAAAAAAAGCCTTAAAACCTAAGGCAAAGAAGAGGTAGGTAGCAAAGACTCTACTGGTTTGGTGCCAACCCTTTTTATTTCTGGTTTTGCTCGATAATAGCTAACGAACCTGTCTTCTCTTATTAAAACACCTTCCCGATAAACCTTTCTTTTCACCACCACCGTCCCACCATTAACTCCCTTTTCTTCAATCTCCTCTTTCCCTTCCAGCAAATTGGGGTCTTTAATAATTTCGGTTTTAAAAGGCCTGATGTTGATAAAAGGAGAGGTTTCATACTCAACTTTAATCCCGGGAGAATACCCATAAAGAGAAATAGTTAAGCTGCCCGAACCAACAAAGGACTTAATTAAAATGTAGTTAGCTGTGTCGTTTTTAAATTTTAAATCCAGACTGCCATAAGAAAGAGTTGCATCCCGTCCTTTTGGATACTTGGAAATGTAAAAGCTATGATTGTGACGCTCAAGGACAGGAAGTCCGGCAAAGAAGACGGCGTTAAAAAGAGTAGTAGCCACCTGGCAAACCCCACCCCCAAGTGAAGGAACAAGCTTACCCTTGACAATTGTTGGCGCCTCCTTATAACCCTTTTCAGCCGTTCGTGGGCCAATCCACTGGTTGACCGAGAACACCTTGCCCGGAGGGATTAAAGCTCCATCAAGACTTTTAGAAAGAAGTCGGATGTTATTTACCCGGGCAGCCTGAGAAGGGTCAAAATAAGTAGTGAAAGACGATATTCTCTCTTTAATGCCCATTGCTTGCGCTTCTTCAGTGGTTAATTCCGGTTGAACTTTCTTAAGCTTGAGCTCAACAATCCTTTCCCCGTCAAAAGCAAACTTTAAAATATCCTTCCTGGCAGCCTCAACATCGACTTCTTTACCTTCGCGAGCTGGAACGACACTGACCGAACCGCCATAAACTTTAAAACTGGCATTGACCGGTTTAACTTCATACTCCTTCATTAATAATTTTAAGTAGAGCTTCAGCTCTTTTTCCTTCAAGGTCAGCTGAAAAGTCGGGTATTTCTTAAAAGAAATCATCGGGGCAAGGTCTTCAGGTTTAAGAACCCAGCTTTCAGTCTGGTAATTCAAAAGAATCGGTCGAGAAAGAAGTTTCTTTACCTGGGGTAACAATTTTTTAGCTTCTTCGGTGGTTACTTCCGGCTCTTCCTCTTCTAAGTTTAACTTTACTATCCTTTGGCCTTTTTTAAAAAACGAAGCTATAATAATCCTTTCAGCTCGGGAAAAACTAAGACTTTTTCCGTTCTTACCAGGAACCAGCTCAATCTCTTCTGATGATTTTACAATTACTTTTGCGTCCTCAGGCGGAATCCTTACTTTCTCGTTTAGCTCCATGATGATTTCCTTGAGTCTCGTTCGATTATAGGCTGCCTTTGGCATCAGCTTTTCCTTCAAGAAATAAAGTCGCAAGCGAGTCAAAAGGTTAAGAAAAAAGCCTCGGTTTCTTCCCACCCTCAAAGCTCTTCTGGCTAGTTCCTCTGCCTTGACCTTTAAGCCTATTTCTCGGGCAGAAATGACAACCCTTTCGCCCCCAACCTGAACTGAAACGGGTCTCTCAAGAAGCTGACGGTAATAAAGGTTTGCTTTTTTAGCTGCTTCCCTCTCGGTAAGAAAAGAAAGGCTCAAGTCAGCTGTCATCACTCCGTAATGAACACGACGGTTAAAAAACGGCAAATCCGGTAAGACCAGAACCACTAAAATAAATAAAACGAAAAAAAATAAGATCAGGAAGGTTATTTTCTGCTTCTTCATAAGCTTAAATATCTACCGTCACTATATAATTTGACCTTAATCAAAACGGGCGTAATTATACCCCAACAAAACAGCTGCTGGCAAAGTTATCTTCTTTTTCTTGATTATAGTGATTTTTACTCCTTCTAAAGCGGAAAGAGTCTGAACAACTCCGCCCGGTAAAATTAAGGCTCCTTCAAGGCTATGAGGATCGCCAAGGGCTTTAATTTCAATAGGCAGATTTAATTTTCGACCATCGACAATTAAAACGGAGTTATTAAGCTCCAAAAAACTCCTCGCGCTCAGCCGAACCCCATTGATAGCTATAGCTTCTGCTCCAGCCGACTTAATTTCATTAATTAGGTCCAGCAAGTCTATGGTCTTGAGGATTCCTTCTTCGTCCTCAATTTTAAGTTCAATACCTTCCCCGGTTATTCCTTTCAAGCCGGAAAGAACAGAAATTCTCTCAAGATCGGCCAAAGCCTGCTTGAGAATTTCCTTCTGGGTGGTTTCCTTTTTCTCGTAATCAAGAAGACGAATTTCAAGCTGGTAAAGCTGGCGGCGCAAAGTGTCGTTTTCCAGAGATATCTGATAAACCAGCTGACTCAAATCCGACTCTGACATCTCTCTTAAAGGTTTGGCTCTTTGTTGCAGCCTGATTTGTGCTCCGAAAAGAAAACCGAGAATTAAAAATAGTATGAAAACCGAAAGCAGACTTGGTCTGAGGATAAAAAAACTTTTTTCTTTCATTCTCCTGTTTCTTCCAGAAGTAAATGGCGAATAGCTGAAAGGTTTTGAAAAATTCTAACCCCGAAAGCAACTACGGCTGCCCAGTAAAGGTCAACTCCCAACTGGTCCCCGAGATAAGTTAAAAAAGCGGCAAAAGCAGAGTTGAAAAAAAAGCCACTTAAAAAAACATTAAGCTTAAACTTATCTTCAAGCCAGGCTTTTAATCCGCCAAAAAGAGTGTCCATAGCTGCCAGCAAAGCCACTCCAAGATACTTAGTGTAAGGGTAAACAAGAGCAAGAGGGAGTTTAAGGTAAAAAGCTAAAGTCACTCCCAGAAAAAAAGCAATCAAAAGGAGCCAGAAAACAGTTAAAAATCTCTTCACTACTCCACCCCCAGTGGTCCTTTATAAGCTGGAAGGCGAATTTCTTCAAACTCTTTTATTCCAACTTTAAGACCGAAAGATGGGACATACTCGTTAAAGAAAGTTCTCGCTTCTTCGTCAGTTTTTAAAGCTTTTTGAAGTTTTGAGGGAGAACCAATAGCCTTGACCAAATAAGGAGGAGCCAGGCGGACGGAGTTCACCATAATCGTCGCTCCCACACACCTTATTGTGCTGTTAAAAATCAACCGCTGGTTGTTAATAGCAATCCCTTCAGCACCGCCCTTGAGTAAAGCATTAACAATAACCCTTAAATCGTAATCATGAATTAAGTAGTTGTTTGGGTCAGCTCCGGGAGGAACACTGGGGCTGTCTCCCAAAACTATCTCCACACCCGGACCTCGAGCGGGAAGCAAGCCTAAATAAGTTTGAGACTTTTTTAATTCAAAGTTATATTTGTCCAGTAAACCCTGGTTTTTCAGAGCATTCTTTTCTATTTTTTTTAAGTTTTTCTCCAGGGTTTCTATCTCTCTTTTAAGGTTTTCTCTTTCCCTTTCTAAAATCCCGATGTTTTTGATCAGCTCTCTTTTCCGCCCAGCCGGTAGAGGAGTCAGAGATGCTGACTGAGCTTGAATCACCGAAGTAATCAAATAACCTAGAAGAAAAGAGAGTAAAACCAGAAAAGCAACTTTTTTCAATTTTTTTTCCTTCCCAGATCAAACAATTCTAAAGCTGTGTTTTTTAAGTCCTCCAATCTGCCTTCACTGTCCGACTCGATGTACAGTCGAGCTACCGGTTCAGTACCCGAGAGCCTTAACAAAAACCAAGAGCCATCAGCCAGAATCACTTTTAACCCATCAGTCTGATTGATTTCTCCCACCCTTAACTGTCTGAGCTTATCCTCTTTAATTTCCTCGGGCGGCATCCTAATCAACAGCTTTAATTTTTCTTTCTTTTCTTCTGATATCAAGAAGTCGTAGCGGCAACTAAAAAGGGGACCAAATCTCTCTTTTAACTCCTTCCTGAACCGCGTAAAACTCTTTCCCTGAGCCAGAGCTTCCAAACAGAGTAAAACGGCCAAGATACCGTCCTTTTCCGGAATGTGATTCTGGACGGTCATTCCACCGCTTTCCTCCCCTCCCAAAAGCAAACCCTCTTTCATCATCACCTCAGCAATATATTTAAAACCGACGGGGGTTTCAATTAAAGAAACGCCATAATCCTTAGCCAGGCGGTCAAGCAGGTGAGTGGTAGCCACTGTTCGGACAAGGTTTCCCCTTTCTTTTTTGATCTCCAGCAAATAATAAGCCAGAATAGAAAGAAGTTCGTTAGTTGAAAACAGGCTCCCCGGAGCTTCAACCACCCCAAAGCGATCAGCGTCACCATCCAGAGAAAAGCCAGCCTGAGCTTCTTTTTGATTAACCGTATTTAAAAGGGCCTCTAAATTTTTTCGGTCGGGATCCGGCGAGCCACCACCAAAATAAGGGTCACGGAAGTTGTTGACAACAAAAAAGGTGAGGTTGCCCGAGGAAAAGATTTTTTCAAATAAACCAATGGCTGCTCCATAATTAGGGTTAAAAACTACTCTTAGATTACTCCTGGCTATCAAATCAAAATCTATCACTTTCTCAAGGTGTTTAAAGTAAGCCGGGAAAGGATCGAAATCTTCTATAAACTTCTCCTCAAAACTTCTTTCCTCAACTTCCCGAGGGATTAAGCTTTCAATCCGGGAAGTTATCTCCAGACTGGCTGGCCCTCCGTAAGATGGGATAAACTTAACTCCGTTATAGAAACAGGGATTGTGGCTGGCAGTTATCATCACCGCCCCCGACAAGTTAAAATGGCGAGCAGCAAAAGCGGTTATCGGAGTGGGGTAAAACCTTTTACCAAATAAAGTTCTGATTTCATAAGAAGCTAAAGTTTCCGCTACTTTTCGCGCGAATTTCTCTGAGAGAAAACGGGTATCATAACCAATAAAGACCGGCTCTTTAAGCCCCTCCTCTTTCAAATAAAGAGCAATAGCTACAGCTACCCGCTGGAGATTGTAAAAGTTAAAATCGTCAGCTATGATGCCCCGCCAGCCATCAGTTCCAAACTTAATCAACCGCTACTCCTCGACAATTTCCTTAAGTTCTTCCATCATATCTTCAGCCAGAGCTATAGCTTCGCGATTATCTCGTCCTTCGGTATAAATTCTTAAAACAGGGTCAACCGGGTCGGGAATAACCAGCGTCCACTTTTCTTTTCCCTGATGAAAAATCTTTACTCCATCAAGAAGGTCTTTTTCGGCTTCCCGATATCTTTCAACCAGCACTCTTATTGCTTCTCCTTTCTTTTCCCAGGAACAATAAATTACTCGTTGAACCAGAGAGGGCTGAGGTATCTCTTTGAGAATTTCCGAAAGGGGCTGTTCAAGGGCGGAAAGGTACTCAAGAAGTTTTAAAACAGACATCACGCCATCGTAAGCAGGGATAAAACGAGGGAAAATAAAGCCTCCTCCCTGAGCCCCTACAAAAATCACATCCGGTCGGGTAGCCATCCGCATCCAATCAGCCGGACTCATTTTCACCCTTAAAACCTTTCGCCCATAAGCTGAAGCTATTTCTTCAGCCAGGTGAGAAACGCTTACCGGCACGGCTATCTTTCCTTTTCTCTTTTCCATTGAAGCCACCAGTTTGATAAAAAGCAGGAGGAGGACATCGGGGCTCACCCGCCTGCCCTGGTCATCAATAAGGTATATTTTTTCTCCAGCGCTATCAATTAAGACACCAAAGTCAGCCTGGAAAATCCTGACAGTTTCCGAAAGATTAGACAGAGCTTTCTCAAACTCCTCATAAGAAAGAGTAGAACGGTTCTCATCGGTGTAAGCATTTAAGGAAATGGCATCACAACCAATCTTTCCCAGAATGGAGGGAAAAACCAGAGCAGAAGCCCCAAAAGAGTGATCAATTACGATTTTTTTGGACAACTTTTTTATCTGGCAAAGGGGGAAGGCTTTGCAAAGGGCTGAAGCGTAGTACTCCAGCATCCGGGCTTGATACTCAATCTTACCAATCTCACTGTAAAAAGCGCGGCGAAAATCTTCCCGGAAAAAGTATCTTTCTATTTTGCGCTGTAAATCTTCGTCAATATCAATACCTCTTTCGTTAAAAAACTGAATCTGGAGAGACTGATTATCAAAGGGTGAGATACGAATATGAATGCCGCCCTGGCAAGCCGAGTTTGTCACAGCAAAGCGGGCAACTGGAGCCGGGCAATCTCTTAAATCCTGAACATTCACGCCAACTCCCGTCAAACCGGCAATTATCGCCCGGTTAATCATTCGAGCAGCCCAGCTTGGGTCTCTACCGCAAACCACTTTTGACCCAACCGGCAGGAGAGAGCCATAAGCCATAGCCAGGCGGAGGGCAAAGTCCGGCGTAATGTCAACATTTATAAGCCCCTGAGCTCCTTGGGGACCAAAAAGAGTTCTCACCCCCCGAGTTTCCCAGACAATGCTTCGATTAACTATCGCTCCCGCCTCAACTGTCTTGAAGGGATAAATTTTTACATCGTGCCCGATGAAAGTATCCGCGCCGACTATGCACTCGTCGCCAATAACTGCTCTTTCTTCCACTCGCGCCCCTTTTCTAACCTCGCTGTTTCGACCCACAATACAGTTGTGCAAGACCGCGTTGGCGCCTACAAAGACATTATCTGAAACAATCGCCCGGTGAATATGAGCTCCTTCTTTCAAAACTGCATTGTGACCAATTATAGAAAGTTCTCCTATATTAACCCCGGCTTCAATTTTCACATGAGGACCGATAAGCGAAGGGCCATTAATTTTCGCCGTTGGATCAATAGAGACACCTTGCCCAACCCAGACGTGATTTGCCATTTTAATCCCAGCGGGCTCAAACTTTAATTTGCCAAGCAAAAGATCGAAATTAGCTTTCCGGTACTGTTCAAGGTCACCAATATCACACCAGTAACCGTCAGCCACATAGCCATAAAGGGGCTTCTTTTCTTCCAGCAGCATGGGAAACAAATCTTTACTGAAATCAAAAGGTTTGTTCGAAGGAATATACTTGAGAACTTCAGGCTCGATTACATAAATACCGGTATTTACCGTATTGCTGAAGACACCGCCCCAGCCTGGCTTCTCCAAAAACTTTTCTATTCTGCCATCCTCCGAAGTTATAACAATCCCAAACTCCAGAGGGTTCTCCACTTTCTTTAAGGCGATGGTTACTAAAGCTTTTTTCTGTCTGTGGAACTTGATAAGGCTGGTTAAATCAAAGTCAGTTAAAGCATCGCCGCTGATTACAATGAAGGTGCCATCAAGATAGCTTTCAGCATTTTTCACTCCACCTGCCGTTCCCAGGGGTTCTTCCTCGGTAACATACTTGATATTTAACCCAAAGTCCTTGCCTGAAGAGAAATAATGGCGAACCAGCTGAGGCAGAAAATGGAGGGTTACAACGACCTCTTCAACGCCGTGCCTCTTTAACAAAAGCAGAATATACTCCATAACAGGACGGTTAGCTACATTAATCATTGGTTTTGGCAAATTACTGGTTAGGGGGCGAAGCCTTGTGCCCTCGCCACCTGCCATCACCACCGCTATTACTCCCATTTTCTCACCTCTCATGCTCCGAGAAATTTAGTGGTTTGGTTAATTTCCTTTTTTTTTAAAAGCATTCAGGGCGCTTAAGAAATAATCAAAAGCAGAGTATAAATAGAGCAAAGCGCCCAAGAGATAAACATAAAAGCCTGGTTTTTCCATTCCGGGAAAAACTATTATAACCAGGCTACTAAAAATTATAAAAGTAGCAATCTTCCCGGGCAAAGAAACGCTTAAAGAAATTTTCTGGCTTTTTAAGAAAAGGTAGCCAATAACTATTAGTAAATCGCGGAGGAGGACAGGAAGAACAAAAGCTAAACTGAGGTTTCCGCGAAAAAAATAAGCGATGAGAACTGAGAAGACGAAAAGACGATCAACCAGAGGGTCAAAAACCACCCCAAAATCGGTGACTTCACCTCGCCTCCTGGCTAACTGCCCATCCAGGAAGTCAGTCAAAAAAGCAACCAAAAGCAGCGCCCAAAAAGGAAAGTCCGGATAAGAAAAGAAAAGATAAAGAAAAAGAGGAATTGTAATTAACCTTACAAAAGTAAGCAAGTTAGGCAAATTAAAAATTTTTTCTTTTTGTTTCTTCTTTTCCAGCATAGGGTAATTTTACCTTAAATTAAGCCTGAAGGTAAAAATGGTTTTTCAGTAAAGGTATTTTTGCTTGTAAGGCTCTTCGCCGCTTCCCTTTGGAAAAATCCAAACATTTTCTTAAAGGCACAAGGAGGTTTTTCTTTCTTTTTTCTCCCCCTATCCTCTTTTCCAAAAAAAGCCGAGAAGACTTATCCCCCTCAATCCCTTTCCTCACTTGTTCTCCCCTCAGGTATAGAGGGGTTAGGAGGGATTGGGGGAGCTAAAAAAATAAGTATTTATTTCAGCAGTTCAAAATAGTCAGAGAGATTTGACCCAGGTTGCGACTGGTGGTCGGGGCGACCCGATTTGAACGGGCGACCTCCAGCCCCCCATGCTGGTGCGCTAGCCACCTGCGCCACGCCCCGACCTTAAGAAACTCCACTTTGATTATAGGATAGAAAAGAAACCAATTCAACAAGTCAGGCAAAGAAGTAGACCAAGCTTTTTCCCCTTTGGAAATCAGCCACCCCAATCTTTTTCGGTAAGCTTTATCAAAGAGCAAGGCTTAAATCTGAAACCTTTAAGAAGGGTTGATTTAAAAGAAAAAATAGGGTAATTTTTAAATGTCTGGAGGGGTGCCTTGAGAGCTTGGCTTGATTTCTTCAAAGAAAAATGGGACAAATTTTGCGAGGAAAACGGCCTTTTTCTCACCAGCCGTCAAAAAATAGGTTTGGGATTTCTTCTCCTTCTTTTCTTCAGCGGACTGGGATTTTACTACTACCTGTCACTACCCAGGCCCCTGGAGATAGTCCAGGCAAAATCAGAAGGAAAAGCAGTTAGAAATCGGCTGCCAACCAGAGAAATAGCCGTTCATATAGCCGGAGAGGTAAAAAAACCAGGGGTTTATTTTTTTCCGCCAGGGAAAAGAGTCATTGACGCCGTAAATAAAGCTGGCGGACCCCGAAAAGACGCCAACCTGGACGCTGTCAACCTGGCCAGAAAGCTTCACGACGGAGAGAAAATCATAATCCCTTCAAAAAAATCAAACCTCCTCCAGACCTCGAAAAGCCCGGAAGAAAGTAAGTTAATAAATTTGAACACTGCCACCCAGGAAGATTTAGAGTCGCTTCCCGGAATTGGCGAAACCTTAGCTCAAAGAATAATTGAGTATCGCGAAAAAAACTCAGGCTTTCAATCCATTGAAGAACTTAAAAAAATTGAAGGAATCGGAAAGAAAAAGTTCAGCCAGATAAAAGACTTAATAACGGTGGAATGACCCGCTTTACTCCTCTCTGCTGGTTCTTATTAAGTTTTATTCTAGGAGTGGTTTTAAAACTAAACCACCAGCCTTGTGTTTTTTTCTTTCTGGGTTTATTTTTTATTTTTTTCTTCCTTTTTACCCGGCTCAGAATCCGCCCAACTATCCTGGCTTTACTCCTTTTTGTTTTGCTCGGCTGGTTAAGAGCTTCTTCTTTTTCTTCTCTCGATGTTTTCCAGAAAAAAACCTTGATTATTTCTGGACAGGCAGAGGTAAAAAATGAAAAGTGCGCTGTTTTAGCCAGAGAAGTTATCTTTAAAAACACAGCTTTTTTGGTTGAAGAAAAAATTTTTCTTTCTCGCCTGCCTTTGAAAAACGGTGAAGCGGTAACTTTAAAAGGAAAGCTCGTCAAAGTTAATAACAATTACTTTGTCTTAAACCAGCCGGTAGTTTTAAAAAGAGTTTACCCTCTACCTGAAAAAATCAGAGAAAGAATCAGGAAAAAAACTCTTTCCTTTTTTCAAAAAAACTTTCCTCCCATGGAAGCCAACCTCTTAAGCTCTGCCCTACTCGGGCAAACTGAAGCCAGGATCGCTCTTTCAGAGCTCTTTAGAAAAGCTGGTATTTCCCACTTGTTAGCAGTTTCCGGCCTTCATGTTGGTTTAGTCTTCATCTTTCTTTTCTATCTTTTTTCTTTTCTCCCCCGCTCGGGACGGTACTTTCTCTCCTTTCTTTTTGTTCTTTTTTACGCTAGTCTGACTGGTTTTGCTGCTTCAGCTTTAAGAGCTTCTTTAATGTTGATTATCGGATTTATCACTCTGGAAACTGGCCGAAGTCAGCACCTGCTCAACAACCTCTCACTGACCTGCTTAATTATCCTGTTTTTCCGACCCCTGTTTTTGTTGAACCTTAGCTTTCAGCTCTCAGCTCTGGCCGTTGCCGGGATTGGTCTCTTTCGGCCGCTCTTGGATAGACTGGTCTCCATTTACCCTAAAGGATTAAAAAGCCTGGTTACCTTAACTTTTTCCGCTCAAACGGCCATTTTGCCCCTGGCCTTTGTAAATTTTAAAACTTTTCCCCCTATTTCTTTTTTCTCAAACTTAGTCATCATTCCCCTTTTCAGTTTATTACTTCCTTTAACCTTAACCTCCGCTCTCTTAAGCTTTTTCTCTTCTTTCCTGAGCCTCCCTTTGCAACCTTTGATTTTTTTTCTTTCCCGAATCATCATCTTCCTTGCCCGCCTTTTCTCTTTTTTTCCCTTTTTATCACCAGCTTCGATTCCTCTGGCTCTGCTCTTTTTTCTGGCTCCCATTATCTTTCAAGCCTTAAAAGAAAGAACTCTGAATATAAATCTACTCACTCTCTCAAAATCCTTTCTTCTTCTTATCTCAGCTCTTCTCTGGTACTCCTCTCTGACCTCTTATTTCCGTCCGCCAACCGTCACCTTCTTAAATGTTGGACAGGGAGACTCCTGTTTAATTCAGCTACCCAGAGGACAAAACCTTTTAATTGATGGAGGGGGCTCTAAC
Source organism: Candidatus Geothermocultoraceae bacterium (assembly GCA_036796755.1). Taxonomy (GTDB): domain Bacteria; phylum Actinomycetota; class Aquicultoria; order SKW223; family CALKMS01; genus CALKMS01. The sequence continues at coordinate 11,098 of DAIRCJ010000052.1, forward strand.
TTTCTTTTGCTAAAGGCGCTGAACTCCTTTTCCATCCAGAAAATCGACGCCGTTATTCTTTCTCACCCTCACCACGACCATCTGGGCGGTTTTTTCAATCTTGCCAGCGCCCTAAAAGTTTACAGCTTTTATTCTCAGGCTTATCCCCAATCGCCAGAGCTCAAGAAACTCACCATTGAGCTTTGCCAGGAAAGAGTAAAAATTGAGAAAATTAAAAGCCCTTCTTCCTTTCAGCTTAACGGGGGAAAAATAGCTTTTTTTCCTCTCCAGCTTGAAACTGACCT
>DAIRCJ010000053.1:0-10748 GCA_036796755.1 Candidatus Geothermocultoraceae bacterium
GTTTTAGAAGCTGAGACCAAAAAGCTTCTCCAGATGGATCTGGAGAAAATTCTCTGATTTTCTCTCTTAATAAATACAGACTCCATTAATAGAATTTAGCTTATGAAAAAAGTTGTTATAGCTATGAGTGGCGGAGTTGACTCCTCTGTCGCTGCTTATCTGCTAAAAAAACAGGGTTTTGAGGTAACTGGATTTACTCTTAAGCTCTGGAAAGCCGGGGAAGAGCTTAAAAAAGAGGAGGCTTTTTCTCCGGAAAGTGAGCCTCCAGAATTTGAAGACCAGAGGGTAAAAATCGTTGCTCAAGAGCTTAAAATTCCCCATTTTACTTTTGATTTGCGCTCAGAGTTCAAAACAAAAATCGTGAATTATTTTTTAAAAGAGTATGCTCAAGGAAAAACTCCCAACCCCTGTGTTTACTGTAACCAGGTTATTAAGTTCGGCTTGCTCTGGGAAAAAGCCAGAAACCTGGGAGCTGATTTTCTGGCTACCGGCCATTACGCCCGGGTAGAAAAAGACCCCCGCCTTGGCTGGATTTTGAAAAAGGGGGTGGATAAAAAAAAGGACCAGTCTTACTTCCTTTACCGATTAAAAAGAGAGCTTTTCCCCCGTGTCCTTTTCCCTCTGGGCACTTACCATAAAGTTGAGGTGAGAGAAATAGCTTCCAAGGCAGGTTTGCCGGTTAAAGAAAAACCGGAAAGCCAGGAGATTTGTTTTCTGGTTAACTGGAGTTTAAGAAAATTTTTTGAAAGCTACCTTCCGGAGGCTTTAAAGCCCGGGCCAATTTATGATGAAGAGGGAAAGCTGATAGGAAAACATCAGGGAATAGCTCTTTACACCATCGGTCAGAGGCGAAAACTCGGCATTCCCGCCTCTCAGCCTCTTTATGTTTACAAAATTGACGCGAAAAAAAACGCTATTTACGTCGGGAAAAAAGAGGCTCTTTTGAAAGACAGGCTTCAGGCAACCCAAACTAACTGGCTTCTTGATTTGCCGCAAAAAACCGAGTTTTTTGCGGAACTAAAAATTCGTTCTACCACCCCGCCCTTTGAAGCAAAAATTCACAAAGAAGGCCAGGATTTTAAAGCTTTTTTTCAAGAATCTCAGCCAGCTATCTCCCCCGGCCAGTCGGCTGTGATTTACCAGAATGAGGTTTTAGTTGGCGGCGGGGTTATCGTTTAATGATTCTGGTTTAAGGCTTTAAAAGCCTGGCTTTTTAATTTTTTTATCTCTTCTTCGTTTAACCCCTTTTCCTGCAAAACATAAGGTTCAACTTCGATAAGTTCTTGAAGCAAAACTACCCCCGCTTCGAGAAGCCCTTTCTTCAAGCGCCCTTTTAGGCCAGTTAACAAAGTGACCGGATAAAGGTTATTTCGGTCAATTAAAGAAGCCAGATTATTCTCCTCTGGATAATCCCAGGAAAGCAAATTCAAGCCCGAGCACTCAGCATAAGAAATAACCTCGCTGGTAAAACGAGAATTGGTAGCTAAATAAGCGGTGGTGAAGCCGAACGGCTTCAGGTCGAGAAAGCGAGCGTAAGTGTACAGAGCCTCCTTAATCTCAACCTTTCCCTTACCGTTGGTTCTAAACTTCGCCTCCACCATTGCTTTTTCACCGCCCTTTTCCAGAACCAGGTCAACTTCGTGAAGAGCACACTTTCCTTTTATAAGCTGGCGAACTCGAGCATGATATCCAGTTCTTATAAAAAGGCGGGCCAAAAAATCCTCAAAACAATAGCCGGCCGGACCGAGAGCATAGAGAGACCGCTTAAGGTCGTAGCGCGAAGCCAGAGCGGGCTTTCGCTCCCGGATTTTTCGCTTGATAATTTTTAAAAGCTGGCGACTCTTTATCCCGTCAAAAATTTCCTGGCTAACCTCGGCCGCAACTTCATAAGCTTCTTTCTCGGTTAACCCGCTGCGCCTCAAGGTAGCCACAATTTTTTGAGGCTCAAAGGACTCAAGCCTTCCGTCTTTTTTAAGAACTTTCACCCCTAAATCATAGCAAAGAAAGTACGGATTTTTAATCTTGATTCTGACTAAAAACTCTGTTTTTCTCATTTTTGCTATACTTTACTTATGAACCAGGAATACTTAGTTCAAAAAATAAAGGAGCTTAAAGAAGCTCGAAAAGCTGTCGTTCTGGCTCACAACTACCAGCCTCCAGAAATTCAGGACATAGCTGATTTTGTTGGCGACTCCTTAGAACTCTCTCGTCAGGCAGCCCAAGCCCGAGCCGAAGTCATAGTTTTTTGCGGGGTCCATTTTATGGCTGAAACCGCCGCCATTCTCTCCCCTGAAAAAACCGTTCTTCTTCCCGACTTAAACGCCGGTTGCCCGATGGCGGAAATGATCGAACCGGAAGATCTTCTTCTCCTTAAGCAAAAACATCCCAACCTCCCGGTAGTGGCTTATGTAAACACTACCGCTAAAACCAAGGCTCTGGTTGATATTTGCTGTACCTCAGCCAATGCTGTTCAGATAGTAAACTCTCTAAAAGCAGAGGAAGTTATTTTTGTTCCTGACCGCTATTTAGCCCACTATGTCTCCAGTTTTACCTCCAAAAAGATTCATCCCTGGAAAGGTTTTTGTCCCACCCATGCTTTAATCTCCCCCGAAGAAGTTAAGGCTCTAAAAGAAGCCCACCCGGAAGCCGAGGTAGTGGTTCATCCGGAGTGTCTGCCTGAAGTCGTGGACCTTGCTGATAAAGTTGCTTCAACTACCGGCATCTGCCGTTATGTCGCTGAATCCAGAAACCGCGAGTTTATCATAGGGACCGAGGTTGGCATCCTCCATCGCTTAAAAAAGGAAAATCCGGGAAAAATCTTTTACCCTGCCTCGGAAAAAGCAGTCTGCCCCAATATGAAAAAGATAACTCTGGAAAAACTCCTTATCACCCTGGAGGAAATGGAGCCCATAGTCTTTGTGGAGGAAAAGATAAGAATCCAGGCCCTGAAAGCTATTAACCAGATGCTAAAAGTTAAATGAAACCCCCTACCCCTTTGGAAAGAAAGCTCAATCGGGTTAGAAATATCTTGAAAACGCTGGAAAAAGTAGTGGTAGCCTTCTCGGGCGGAGTGGACAGCAGTCTTCTCCTTAAGCTTTCCCTGAAAACACTGGGCAAAGAAAATGTCTTAGCAGTTACCGTTTCCTCTCCTACTTTTCCCGAGGAAGAGCTAAAAGAAGCCGCCCGATTAGCTAAAAGCCTGGGGGCAAAATGGCTAAAAATAAGTTCGCAGGAGTTTAAAAACCCTCTTTTTCGAAAAAACACCCCTTATCGCTGTTACTACTGCAAAAAGGAGTTGTTCGCCCAACTTAAAGAACTCGGGGAAAAAGAAGGCTTTAAATACCTGATTGAAGGCAGTAACGCTGACGACTTAAAAGATTATCGGCCCGGCTTAAAAGCCTTAAAAGAGTTAGGAGTGAAATCTCCCTTAGCCCAGGCCGGCTTAACCAAAAAAGAGATTAGAAAGGCGGCCAGGGATCTTAATCTGCCTAACTGGCAAAAGCCTTCCTCGGCCTGCTTGGCCTCCCGCTTCCCTTATTATCAGCCCCTGACCTTAAAAGAGTTAAAAAAAGTGGCTCAAGCCGAAAAATTCTTAAAAAAACTGGGTTTTTCCCAGGTAAGGGTTCGCCACCATAAGGAAACCGCCCGAATTGAAGCGGGAGAAGCCGAGACGGCCCGACTGCTTCAAGACCCTAAACTTAGAAAAAAAATCTCCCGTTACCTGAAAAATCTGGGATTTACCTTTGTTGCTCTTGACCTTGACGGCTATCAAGCTGGCTCCTTAAACAAGCTTCTAAAAAGAAAGGCTTCTTTTTCGGCTAATCCTTAGAAATTAGCCCGATAAAACTTTTTAAGCCTTTCTTTCCCTTGGTTCTTTTTGCCAAAAAAAGGTTGAAACGGAAGTTTTTCAGAGCTTAAGTCTTAACTGTTTAAAGCCACTCAAGAAGGGAGGCATTTGTTACTATTGACAGTAGTAGAAAGAGGGCTTAAAATTTTAAAGTATGGAAAAAAAGCCAGCCTTAAAAAGATTAAGACCGGAAGCTCGGGGTTTAAAGAAGATCCTGGGAGATCTGGAAGCCCAGGTAATGGAAGAAGTCTGGAAAAAGAAGAAAGCCTCGGTTAAAGAAATTCACCAGTCTCTTTGTGAGAAAAAAGGCTTAGCTTACACTACGGTAATGACTGTTATGGACCGTCTGGCCAAAAAAGGCTATCTCAGGAGAAAAAAAGCTGGCCGTTCCTACATCTACGAGCCCGCTTTAACCCAGGAAAAGCTAAGCCTTTTTTTAGCCGAATCAGTTGTGGGTAGTTTCTTTAAAGAGTTTGGATCTTCAGCCCTTTTAAGCTTTCTAGAAAAGGTGGTTCCCGAGGACGAGGAACTCTTAGAAAAGTTAGAAAAAATTGTGGCTTTTAGCCGCCAGCGGGAAAGGCAGAGAAAAAAATGAAAGCCTCTCGCTCTAACCTTGCTCTTTTAGGTCTTTTTTCTATCTTTTCTGGCTTCCTTTTCTTCTTTTTTTTCTCTCCCCTTTTATTTTCCCGCTTAATCAGCACCTGTCAGAGCCTTTTCTTTTCCTGTCGCAACGCCCTTTTTTCCTTTCTTTCTTCGCCAGTTTTTTACTTCTGGCTGCCCTCAAGCCTCTTTTTTCTGGCTTTCTCTTTGAGTCTTGGCCGCCTAACTCTTTCCTCTTTTTATCTTTCTCGCCTGGAAAAAAAGGGTAACTGGCCAAAGAAACTAACGCTGGCGGTAGCCAGCGAGCCTCGCCTCAAAAACTTTGCCATCTTCCTTTTAAAATCAAAAAAGCCTTTTGCTTTAGCCCGAGGGCTTAAAAAACCCTCCATTTTCCTTTCGGAAGCCTTGGTAAAAAAGCTTGAAAAAGCTGAACTTAAAGCTGTTCTTCTGCATGAGGCCAGCCATTTAGAAAAAAGCCATTACCTTAAGCTTCTCTTAGCCAGCTTCTTTCGGGATTTTCTCTTTTTCCTCCCTTTTGCTCACCAGCTTTATTTTTCTTTCCTCCTTCATAAAGAAATTGAGGCCGACGAAGAAACCATTAAAGGCACCGGCTCACCCCTTTATTTAGCCCGAGCTTTGCTTAAAATTGCTCGCTTTAACCTTTCTTTTTCCAGTTTTCCCGGCTATCATTCCCCAAATACTCTTTCTTACCGCCTCAAAAATCTCCTTAAAAGACTGGGAAAAGAAGAGGAGGAAAAGAGAAAACCCTGGTTAAAGTCGCTGGCTATTTCTCTCTTAATCCTGGCGCTTCTTTTTACTTCCCTGGGCTTTGTTTTTCCCTCTCCACCCCGATGCTTTCCTTCCTGCTCAACCGCTTTCTGTTGCCAACCAACTGAAGATTAAACCAGCCCTTACTTAATCTTGCTAAAAAAGACTTTAATCAGAGCTCAAAGAATTACTAACCAAAATAGGCTTCCCGCCGATAAATCAGGGGTTTTAAACCCTCTTTCACTCCTGCTTCCACCACTTCAGTCAGAAAAATAAGGTGGTCGCCAGCGTCCATTTCCCCCACCACTCGGCCGTCAAGATAGGCAGCCACCCCTTGAAGAATTGGGGAGCCAGTAACCGCCTGATGATAACTTAAGCCTTCAAACTTATTTACCTTCCGACCGGATTTAAAGCCAAAATGGCGAGCCAGCTCCTCCTGCCCCTCAGCCAGAATGTTTACCGCCAGAACTCGACTTTTTAAAATCAGCTCGCAGGTAAAGCGGGTTTTGCCAATGGAAACTGAAACTAAAGGGGGGCTGAAAGAGGCTCGACTTAGCCAGGCTACAGTTAAACCATTTAATTGATTTTCCCATCGGGTGGTAACTACATAAACGCCACTGGTAATCAAGCGCATAGCTTTTTCAATCTCTTTCACTTTTACCACCCACCCCAAATTCAAGTTAATTTGCTATGATATTATAAAGGTCAAACAATTTCTACTTATTTTAACTAAATTTCGGGAAAATTACGGAGATAGGATTGGGTGATCTGGGAAGTTATATTGCGGTTTTTAATGCTGGTCTTTTAAGCTTTCTTTCGCCCTGCTTTCTGCCTCTAATCCCAGCCTATGTCTCGGTTATCAGCGGTCTTTCCCTGGAAGAGCTTTCCGAAAGTAAAAAGGGGCTCTGGGGAAAACCTCTTTTAAAAATCGTCTTCTTTATTCTTGGTTTCAGTCTGGTTTTTGTCCTTCTGGGAGCCAGCGCCAGCTATCTTGGAAGCCTTCTTAAAACTTATCGGCAAGTTTTAACTCAGTTAGCCGGTGTTTTTATTATTATCCTTGGACTACACCTTGTTGGAGCAGTCAAGCTTTCTTTTTTAGAAAAAAGCTCCCAGAGGAAGCTTCAAACTCCTTCAAAACTTCTCACCTCTTTTTTTCTTGGGGGAGCTTTTGCTCTGGGCTGGTCTCCCTGTGTTGGTCCCATTTTAGGCTCGGTTCTTCTTTATGCAGCAACCAAAAAAACTTTGAGCGAAGGGATGTTTCTTCTTTTTGTTTACTCGCTGGGGATAGGGGTTCCCTTTTTTCTCAGTGCCCTATTTATCCAGTTTTTTCTTTCTTTTTTTAAAAAGTTTAAAGGTTTTTTGGGGGCAGTCAGAACAATAAGCGGCCTTTTTCTTTTGCTCTTTGGTTTTTTGCTTCTAATTAACAAACTCTCCTGGCTTTCCAGCTACTTTCTCCAGCTTTTCCCCTCTTTACCTGGCTGATCAAAAGTTTTTCAAAAACTATTGACAGTAGTATTTAAATTGTTTATACTACAAAATGTAGTTTAATTTTTGGCGAGGTGATTTTGAGTGTGGCTTCTGTTCATAGCAGGGTTTTTAACCGGCCTTCACTGCCTCTCAATGTGCGGCAATCTGGTAATTGGTTATTCTTTGCGCCGGAGCAAAAATCTGAACTTAACAAACCACCTTATCTATAACTCCTTTCGTTTGCTTTCTTACACTCTGGTTGGTTTCCTTTTGGGTCTTCTGGGGAAAGGTTTGAACCTGGCAGCTTATGGGGAAACGGCCAGCTTGGCGGCTGGAGTTTTTATGTTGTTTCTTGGCTTCAAGCTTCTGGGTTTGGTTAAGCCTTTAAATCTTTCCTCTTTCTCTCCTTTGACCTTTTTAAAAAATAAATTTCTTCAGCTTACCGAGAAAACCCGAAAGCTTGGTCAAAAAAACAACTTTCGCTACTTTCCCGAAGCCGCTTTTGGTTCTCTTTCGGGTTTTATGCCCTGTGCCCCCTTACAAGCCGCCCAGCTTTACGCGGCTGGAACTGGAAGTCCCTTTTTGGGAGCTCTTTCTATGCTAATTTTTGGCCTGGGAACTTTCCCCTGGCTTCTTTCTTACGGGGCTCTGGCTGGAAAACTTTCCCTGAGTTTGAAAAACCGGCTGGCTACTCTTTCTGCCCTCTTAATCATTGTCTTAGGGCTGGTAGTTTTAAATCGGGGGCTCACCTTAAACGGCTCCCCTTTAAGCGCTGCCCAGCTAAAAGGGCTGGCTTTAAGATTTTTCCACTTAGATACGGTTTCTAAAAAATCCCAAGCGGAAATAAAAATCCAGAGAGCTCAGTATTTTCCCTCAACTCTGAGAGTAGAAGAGGGCCGTCCCATAAAGCTAAAAATCTTCCGCCAAGAAAACAATCCCTGTTCTAACGAGATTGTTTTTCCTCAAATTGGCCTGAGAAAGGTTCTAAAGCCCTTTGAGGAAACCGAAATTGAAATTCCCCCTTTAAAAGCCGGCGTTTATCAGTTTACCTGCCAGATGGGAATGATGAGCGGCACCTTAATTGTGGAAGAAAAAATTAAGGAGGAGCAATGAAAAAGGTTTTAAAAGTTAAAGGAATGCACTGCTCAGGCTGCGAAATGCTGATCAAGCTTTCTCTTGGTGAGTTGCCGGGAGTAAAAGAGGTTAAAGTTTCCTCTAAAGAAGAAAAAGTAGAGGTGGAATACGACGAAAGCCAGGTTAATCTGGAGAAAATTCAGAAAGCAATAAAAGAAAACGGCTATGAGCCAGAGGGGGTGATAGAATGAAAAGACGCTTGATTTTAGCCGCTTTTTTTCTCTTTCTGGCTTGGAGTTTAATTGTCCTCGGACTCGCCCTGAGTTTAAGTGCCGAAAGGAGTTTTAAGGCAGCTGGAAAAACAGGCTTCCCGAATTTAAGGAAAGGGCCGGGTTCTCTTTCCTCGGGCTGTGCCTGCTGGGGAAGTAAAGTTTCAGGTCCTTCGGCTCCTTCTAAATCCCGAGGAAAGGCTAAAGTCAAAGAAGGCTATCAGGAGGCGGTAATAAAAGTTAATAACGGCTATCAACCGCAGATTCTTGAAGTAAAAGCTGGCTTGCCCTTAAGGTTAACTTTTACCCAGGGCTCCTCTTCTTGCGACTCAGTGGTCGTCCTTCCTTTTGCTGGTTTAAAGATTGATGTTTCTTCTGCTTCCCGGACAGTAGAAATTCCCCCTCTTAAGCCCGGAATCTATGACTACTTTTGCGGAATGAATATGCTTAAGGGAAGAATTGAGGTGAAGTAGTGAAAAAAGAAAGAATTGAAAAAGCTACTGTAGCCATCGGGGGAATGACCTGCGCTGCCTGCGTGGCTGTTCTGGAAAAAACCTTAAAGTCTTTAAAGGGCGTTCGCCAGGCTACAGTTAATCTGAGCACCGAGCGGGCTTCGCTTGAGTATAGCCCGGAGGAAATCCAGCCCGAAGAAATAGTAAAAGCTATTGAAGCCGTGGGCTACAGCGCCCGGTTTCTTAAGTCAGGTGCTCAAATGGAAGAGCTTTTAAAAGAGCAGGAAGAAGCCCAGAAAAATCAGGAAAAACGCCAGTTTCGTCTTTTTTTGCTGGCTCTTTTTCTTTCCCTTCCCATAGCTCTTTTCTCTATGCTTCCACCTCTGATGGAGCTTTTGCCTTCTTCTTCCCGTCATCTCCTTCTCCTTTTGCTAACCACTCTGGTTCAGTTTATTGCCGGCTGGCCCTTTCTTAAGGGAGCTTTCCAGGCAGTTAAAAAACTTTACGCCAATATGGATGTGCTGGTGGCACTGGGAACGCTTTCGGCTTACTTTCTCTCAGTTTATAATGGCTTTTTTTCTTCAGGCCCGGTTTTCTTTGAAACCGCCTCTCTTCTGATAACCTTTATTCTTTTAGGAAAAATACTTGAAGCCCGGGCTAAATCCCGCACGGGAAGAGCAATTAAAAAACTAATCGGACTGGCTCCCAAAGAAGCTCGGATTATAAAGGGAAATCAGGAGCTGGTGGTTAAGGTGGAGGATTTAATCCCGGGAGACCTCGTTCTCATTAAACCGGGAGAAAAAATTCCGGCTGATGGCCAGGTAGTTGAAGGGCATTCCTTTGTAGATGAATCCATGCTTACGGGAGAGCCCCTGCCAGTTGAAAAAACTCCCGGCTTATCGGTGGTCGGGGGGACGGTTAACCGCCAGGGAAGCCTGAAAGTTAGAGTGGAGAAAGTAGGAGAAGAAACCGTTCTTTCACAAATCGTTAAACTGGTTGAGGAAGCTCAAGTTAGAAAACCAGGTCTTCAGCGCTTAGCTGATCTGATTGCTGCCTACTTTGTTCCCGCCGTCATTTTCTTTGCTTTCCTCACTTTTCTGGGCTGGTATTTCTGGTTAGAAGCTAGTTTTACTAATGCTCTGCTCACTTCCGTGGCTGTTCTGGTTATTGCCTGCCCCTGCGCTTTGGGCTTAGCTACTCCCACGGCGGTTATGGTTGGCTCGGGAAAGGGAGCGGAAAACGGGGTTCTTATCAAATCGGGAGAAGCTCTGGAAAAAGCGGGAAAAATCCAGTCTTTAGTTTTTGACAAAACCGGAACCCTGACTGAAGGAAAGCCGGAAGTTACCGATTTAATTTTTTCTCCCCGGCTAAGCGAAGAAGAAAAAGAAAAAATCATTGAGGGAGTTTACTCTCTGGAATTGCTTTCTGAGCATCCCCTGGCTGAAGCCATTACTCGCTACCTCAAGCAAAAATTTCCCCACCTTAAAAAAAGAGAGGTTCTTCATTTCGAAGCGGTAGCCGGGGCAGGAGTGAAAGGCCAGCTGAACCACGACCATCTTTTCATTGGAATTCTCAAAGAAAAAAACGGGGAAGCGGCCTTTAAAGAAAACTCCTCCCTTTCTTTCCAGGCTGAGTTTGTAAAAGAGATTGAAAAGAAAAAAGAGGAAGGAAAGACAGTTTCCCTAATCTACCTCAATCAGCATCTGGTTGCCGCTTTTTCTTTCCAAGACAAGCTAAAGGAAGAGGCCGGCGAAACTATAAGCTGGTTAAACCAGCAAGGAATAGAGGTTTATCTGGTTACCGGGGATAATCTTCTCACTGCCCGCGCTATCGGAAAAAAAGCAGGAATTCCAGAAAAAAACATCTTTGCTGAAGCTTTGCCCGGCGAAAAAGCCGAGATAGTAAAAAAACTCCAGGAAAAAGGAGAAATCACCGCCTTTGTTGGCGACGGAATAAACGATGCGGTGGCTTTAGCCCAGGCTGATGTCGGAATTGCCCTGGGAAGCGGCACCGATATTGCCATTGAGTCGGCCGAGATTGTTTTGATAAAGCCCTCCCTTAAAAGTGTGGCCTTAGCCATTGACCTTTCCAGAAAAACCTTAAGAAAAATTAAAACCGGTTTTTTCTGGGCTTTCATTTACAACCTCGTGGGTATTCCGGTAGCCGCCAGCGGAGGCTTGCGACCGGAGTTAGCCGGACTGGCAATGGCTTTTTCCTCGGTTTCGGTAGTAACCAACGCTTCTCTTCTCAACCGATACAAATTTAAAAGTT
>DAIRCJ010000054.1:0-10479 GCA_036796755.1 Candidatus Geothermocultoraceae bacterium
AAGTTAGAATAGAGTACAGGTGCTCTCCAGATAGCGGAAAGCCAGGAATTGAGTCGGGCACACTGGAAATGAAGGATGTCAAGTCAGGCGACGGAAAAGTGGAGTTTCGTTATCACCTGACTGAGAATGCATTTGTTACTATCCGTGTTGAGACAGCTTCGGGCAGCTTAATCAGGTCAACCCGATGGGGCGACAACAAAGGTTTTGCTTACCATTATTTCTGGGTTCCGCCCGAGTATTACGGCAAGAAGGCTCGGGTCAAACTTTATCTGAAAGATCCAGCTGGAAATACTTCCTCAACCGGTTATCGTTACTTCACTTTTCCCAAGTCGCCTTAGCTTTGAATCTTTTTGGCGAAAAGAAAGAAGATAAAGAGAAAAATTACGAACCCCTGGCTTTCCGAATGAGGCCTCGAGACCTGGAGGAGTTTATCGGGCAGGAAGAAGCAGTGGGGGAAGGTTCGCTTTTGCGCCGGGCCCTGGAAGCTGATAAAATCCCTTCTCTTATTTTATTTGGACCGCCAGGTTCGGGGAAAAGCAGTCTGGCTCAGATAATTGCCAAAAGAAGCGCCAACGCCTGGGAAAGCCTTTCAGCGGTGACTTCTGGAGTGTCTGAAGTTAGAAAAGTTATGGAAAGGGCTGAACAGAGATTAAGAATTAATGGTCAGCAAACTATCCTTTTTATCGATGAAATTCACCGCTTTAACAAAGCCCAGCAAGCAGCTCTGTTGCCAGCCGTAGAAAAAGGCACCATTATTTTGATTGGGGCTACTACTGAGAATCCCTTTTTTGAAGTTATTCCTCCCCTGCTTTCCCGTTGCCGACTTGTTGTCTTTAAACCCTTGACTGAAGAGCAAGTTAAGGTAATTGTAGAAAGAGCTTTGAGCGACAAAGAGCGAGGTCTTGGAGGTTCGGAGCAGGGAATTGCCCCCCAAGCCAAAGATTTTCTCATAAAGCAGTCCGGTGGGGATGCCAGAGTAGCTTTAAACACTCTCGAGCTTGCTTTTTTTCTGGCGCGCCAGGCAAAAAAAAGAGTGGTTGGAATGGAAGAAGTGAAAAAAGCCCAGCAGGAAAGGCTTTATTACTTCAGTCGGCGAGGAGATGCCCATTATGACCTGGCCTCTGCTTTCATTAAAAGTATGCGGGGTTCCGATCCGGATGCCGCCCTTTACTACCTCGCTCGAATGATTAAAGCCGGAGAAGACCTCCGGTTTATTGCCCGCAGGATGGTGATTTTTGCTTCTGAGGACATTGGTAACGCTCAACCTGAAGCCTTAACTGTTGCTCTCAGCGCTTTTCAAGCCGTGGAAGTTGTCGGTTTGCCAGAGGCAGCTTTAAACCTGGCTCAAGCTTGCATTTATCTTTCTTGCTCTCCTAAAAGCAACACAGTTAAGAAGTCTTTAGACGCTGCTTTTCAGGCTGTAGAAGAAGAAGGGGAAGTCCCTGTTCCCAATCATTTGAAAAGTAGCAGCTACCGGGGGGCTCGGAAAATGGGAGCAGGGATAGGCTACAAATACCCGCATCAGTATGACCGTCACTATGTGAAACAGGAGTATCTTCCTGAAAAAATGCGGTCTTTTCGCTTTTACCAGTCTTCAGATATTGGTTTTGAAAAAAAGCTAAACGAGTTTTTACTTTTCTTGAAAGGGGGTGGTAAAAGTGAAAGTGGGAGAGATAATGAAAAGGCAGGTGGTGAAGATTGGTCCCGATGAAACGCTGGATAAAGCCTCGGAAATTATGAAAGCTAATGGCATTCGTTCTTTAGTGGTGGTTAATGAGGCTGACGGGGTTATCGGGATAATAACCGATAGCGACTTGGTTTTGCGAGGTATGGCTAAAGGGGACTTTCGCGAAGTTAGAGTAAGTGAGGTAATGACGGCTAATCCGGTGGTGGTGAACCAGGACGATGACCTCTTTTATGTTATTAATCGGATGAGGCAGGGAAAGTTTCGCCGCCTTCCAGTGGTGGAAAAGGGAAAACTGGTTGGTATTGTTTCAATTACTGATATTGCTCCTTTTATGGTTGATTATGTCAAGAAACTAACCAGTTTTTAAGAAAAAAGTTTCTCTTAACAACTTTAAAAACCTGAATTATACTTTAGCCGTTTGCCCTTTTTAGAGGTGTTTCTTTGGATAGAGAAAGTTACGAAGCGGTAATTGGTTTAGAAATACATGTTGAGCTTTTAACCGAAAGCAAGATGTTTTGTTCCTGCTCGGCCAGGAGTTTTGGTGCCGAGCCCAACACTTATACCTGTCCGGTTTGCCTGGGTATGCCTGGTGTTCTCCCGGTTATCAATAAGCAAGCAGTGGAGTACGCTCTTTTAATTGCCGTTTCTCTTAACTGCTCGATACCGGAATTCTGCCAGTTTCACCGAAAAAACTACTTCTACCCTGATATGCCCAAAAACTACCAGATTTCTCAGTACGACTATCCCCTTGGAGTAAGGGGCAGGCTGGAGATTGAAGTAAACGGAGAAAGGAGAACGGTTGGGATTACCCGGGTTCATATGGAAGAGGACACGGGAAAGTTAATACACATTGGGGAAACAGGAAGGATAAGCGAGGCTGACTATACCCTGGTTGATTTTAATCGGGCGGGGATTCCTTTGATTGAAATAGTTACCGAGCCGGACCTGAGGACTCCTGAAGAAGCCAAAGAGTTTCTGAAAACTCTGCGCCATACTTTGCTTTGCCTTGGAGTTTCTGATTGCAACATGGAAGAAGGCTCTCTTCGCTGTGACGCCAATGTTTCGGTAAGAAAGAAAGGGGAAACTTCTCTGGGGGTGAAAACTGAGATAAAGAACTTGAACTCTTTTCGAGCTTTACAAAGAGGCCTGGAGTTTGAAATATCCCGCCAGATTGATCTTCTAAACAAGGGAGAGCCGCTTGTTCAGGAAACTCGCCACTTTGACGCCAATCGGAACATTACCACTACCTTGAGAACTAAAGAAGAGGCTCATGATTATCGCTATTTTCCCGACCCCGACCTGGTTCCTTTAAAAATAGATGCTCGCTGGGTGGAGAAAATAAAATCTAATCTTCCCGAACTTCCTTTAGAAAAGAAAGAAAGATTTCAACGGGACTATGGTTTGGGAGCAGCTGAAGCCCGACTTTTGACTGAAGACAAAGCCTGGGCAGATTATTTTGAGGAAACTTACAAACTTTTTCCCGAACCCAAACTAATTGCCAACTGGATGCTTACTGAGCTTTCGGCCCTTTTGAATCAAAGCGGGCTGGAGATAGATGAGAGTGCCTTTACCCCTCGCCATTTAGCTGACCTCCTAAAGTTAATGAATAAAAAGGTTATCAGTAGCAAGCTGGCTAAGATGATTATTGAGGAAAGTTTTGAGCGGGGAGTTTTACCTTCAGTCATAGTGGAAGAAAAGGGTCTGGTTCAAATTAGTAGCGAGGTTGAACTTAAAGCTTTGGTGGAGCAGGTTTTAGCTGAAAATCCGGGGGCAGTGGCTGACTATCGGGCGGGAAAAAAGCAGGCAGCTGGTTTTCTGGTGGGGCAGGTGATGAAGTTAACTCAGGGTAAAGCTAACCCACAGTTAGTTGTTCAACTGCTGGAAGAAAAACTTAAGGAAGCTTGAACTCTAAGTTAGCTTTTTTGGGGAGTTCTTAAGCCTGGTTGGGTTGTTGTTGTCCTTAAATTTTTATTATGTTAACATAAATTAGATTGTTTTTTGTTTAAGAGTGGGGAAACCCACTTTTTTTATTCAAAAGTCTGGTTTATTTGGTTAAAATGAATAGAAAGATTGAGGAGAAGGTGGAAAAAATTATCGAACCTTATATGGAGCAGATGGGAGTGGAGCTTTACGGAGTGAGATTTTTATCAACTCCGACCGGTCGAGTTTTGCGAATTTACATTGACCGCGAAGGCGGTGTTGACCTTGATACCTGTGAGAGAGTAAGTTTAATGCTGAGCCCAATTTTAGACCTTGAGGATCCGATACCTTACTCCTATTATCTTGAGGTCTCTTCTCCAGGCATTGAGCGGGCTCTTCTCAAAAAAGAACATTTCTACCGTTATCAGGGGAGGAAAATTTCTTTAAAAACAATAAACTCAGTTGAAGGGCGCCGAAGTTTTACTGGTGAGATTAAAGCGGCTTGGCCAGAGTTTTTTATCTTGGCTTCCGGGGAGAAAGAGTACCGAATTGATTATAAAAATGTTCAAAAAGCAAAGTTAGTGGTTGATATAAAGTTTTAGGAGGAATAATGAGCAAAGAGCTTATCGAAGCTATAAAGCAGTTAGAGGTGGAGAGAGACCTTGATTACGCAACGGTAATTGAAGCTCTCAAAAGTGCCCTTCTTTCCGCTTATCGGAAGTATTTTAAGGATGAGGAAACAAATTTAAGAATTGATATAGACGAAGAAAGCGGGGAGATAAAAGTAATTGCTGAGCGAGAAAAATTAGTTAAGGGGAAAAAAGAAAAAGTGGAAGAGGAAGTAACTCCTAAGGATTTCGGGAGAATTGCTGCCCAGACTGCCAAGCAAGTGGTGCTTCAAAAAATCCGAGAAGCTGAAAGAGAAAAGCTTTTTCAGGAGTTTTCAGGGAAAGAGGGTGAGCTGATAACGGGTATTGTTCAGCAGAGTGATTACCGTTTTACCCTTCTTGACCTTGGACACACTGAGGCTTTACTTCCTCCTTCTGAGCAGGTTTCAACTGAACGATATAAGCACGGAATGAGACTGAAGGCTTATATTATTGAGGTCAGGAAATCAACCAAGGAGCCTCAAGTTGTTGTTTCCCGAACTCACCCTGGGCTGGTAAGGCGCCTCTTTGAACTTGAGGTTCCTGAAATTCAGCAGGGAATTGTGGAAATCAGAGCGATTGCTCGGGAGCCTGGCTATCGGACAAAGATCGCTGTTTATTCAAAAGACAAAAATGTTGACCCGGTGGGGGCTTGCGTTGGTCCTAAAGGTAGCCGGGTTAAAATGGTGGTGCATGAGCTGAGAGGAGAAAAAATTGATGTTATTCCCTGGAATGAAAACCCGGCTCAGCTTATTGCTAACGCTTTAAGTCCGGCTAAAGTCAATAAAGTAAGAATAAATGAAACTGAGAAAACTGCCTTAGTTATAGTACCCGATGATCAGCTTTCTCTGGCAATTGGAAGGGAAGGGCAAAATGCCCGATTGGCGGCTAAGTTAACTGGGTGGAAGGTGGACATCAAGAGCGAGTCGCAGCTACTGGAAGAGGAAGAGGAAAAGAAAAAGGAAGTGAAAGAAAAAAAGGAAAGCCAAATTGCCGAAGAAGCTTCTCCTGAGTCCGAGTCTAATCTCTGTCAGGCTTTAACAACCCGGGGAGTTCCCTGTAAAAATAAAGCTCTTTCAGGAAGTAAGTTTTGCCGCCGTCACCAGGGTTATAAGGCTGAAAGTGCTTAAAGATGAAGGCAGTTGCCGTTCGGTTTTGTCTGGGCTGTGGAGCTCGCAAGCCCAAGAAAGAGCTGATAAGGTTGGTAAGGTCTAAAGAAGGAGCGGTTCTGATTGACCAGAGCGGAAAAATTGCTGGCCGAGGCAGCTATTTCTGTCCCAGTCTTGATTGTTTTCAGAAAGGAAGAAAAAAGTTGACTAAAGCGTTAAGAATTGAGGGGAGCAACCTTAAATGGGAAGATATAAAAGAGGAGTTTAAAGAAGCTCTGAAGGCAAAGAAGGTTTAAATGGCTAAAAAGCGGCTTTTTGAGTTAGCTAAAGAATTAAAAATGAAGACTCGCGAGCTGCAGGAAGCTTTGGTTGCCGAAGGAATTGAAGTCAAGTCCCATATGGCCCAGGTGGAAGAGGATCTGGTCAGAAAGATTTTGGCTAAAAAATCTGCGGGGTCTTCTTCTGATGATTCCGAAGCTCTGGAAAAGGCCGAGACTTCAACCACTGCTCAAGCCCCTTTGCCCTCAATTAAGGTTCCTGAAGGTATAACGGTTCGTGATTTTGCCGAGAAGGTTCAAAAGTCGCCAACTGAGATTTTAAAAATTTTGATGGAACTGGGCGAGTTTTTAACTATCAATCAGTCAATGAGCCGAGAGGCAGTAGAGCTGGTTTCCGAGCACCTGGGCTTCCAGGTTGAGTTTACCTCTCCCTTTGAGGAGATTTCCCTGGAAGCCGAACCTGAACCCGAAGGGGAGCCAGTTCCTCGTCCCCCGGTGGTGACAGTGATGGGGCATGTTGACCACGGAAAAACAACTTTGCTTGATGCGATCAGGCAAACTGATGTTGTTGCCAGTGAGTTTGGAGGGATAACCCAGCATATCGGAGCTTATCAGGTGGAACACAAAGGAAAGAAAATTACTTTTATTGATACTCCCGGCCACGAAGCCTTTACAGCAATGCGAGCCCGGGGCGCTAAAGTTACTGATATAGCGGTTCTGGTTGTGGCAGCGGACGATGGAGTTATGCCTCAGACAATTGAAGCGATTAACCATGCTAAAGCGGCAGGTGTTCCCATTTTAGTTGCCATAAACAAAATTGATAAAGAAGGGGCTAATCCAGATAAAATAAAGCAGCAACTGACTGAACACGGTTTGGTTGCCGAAGAGTGGGGTGGAGATACGATATTTGTTTCCGTTTCAGCCAAGCAGAGGATTAACCTTGACGAACTTCTGGAAATGATTCTCCTTTTGGCCGAGGTTCAGGAGTTGAAAGCTGTGCCTAACGGTCCGGCTCGGGGGGTAGTTATCGAGTCTAAACTGGACCGCGGAAGGGGACCGGTGGCTACAGTTTTAATTGAAAAAGGAGCCCTGCAAGTAGGAAATGCGGTTGTTGCGGGTTTGGCTTACGGAAAAATCCGGGCAATGTTTGACGACAGGGGTCAGCCAGTCGAAAAAGCTTTGCCAGCTCAACCAGTGGAGGTTTTAGGACTTTCAACCGTTCCCGAACCGGGTGTGGAAATGGTGGTGGTGGCTGACGAGAAAAAAGCCAGACAGATAGCTGAGGAAAGAGCTTTGAGGGCCAGAGTGTTAGCAGCTCAAAAGAAACACGTCAGTCTGGAAGAACTCTTCGCTTCGCGGAAGGAAAAAGAAGAGGAAGTGGTTTTAAATTTAATCGTTAAAGCTGACACGCATGGGTCGCTGGAAGCGGTTAAGGAAGCTTTAGAAAAAATAAGAGCAGAAAAGGCCAGAGTGAAGATTTTGCACGGCAGCGTCGGAGCTATAACCGAAGCTGATGTGATGTTAGCCAGCGCTTCAGACGCAGTTGTAGTGGGTTTCAATGTTAGGCCCGATGGAAAAACCCGAAACCTAGCTCAAAACGAAAACATTGAAATTCGAACCTACAGAGTTATATATGAGTTAACTGAAGAAATTGAAGCTGCCCTTAAAGGCCGGCTTAAACCCGAATTTTACGAGGAAACGCTGGGATTGGCGGAAGTGAGGGCTACTTTCAAGATATCCCGGCTGGGGGTGGTGGCTGGCTGCTATGTTACCGAGGGGAAAATTACCAAGGACTCCAGAGTTCGCCTTTTAAGAGAGGGCTCTATTATTTTTGAGGGGGAGATTGCTTCCTTGAGACGTTTTAAGGAAGATGTGAACGAAGTAAAATCCGGCTTTGAGTGCGGGGTAAGATTGGAAGGGTTCAACGATGTTAAGATAGGGGACATCATCGAAGCTTACCAGATAGTTGAGAAAAAACGGACTTAAACTGAAAGGAAGGGAACTTGCTTATCTCGCTTTCTCTCTGGCAAATGTATTTTGCTAATAGTGAGTCTCTAAAAGATAAGAGAAGGTTACTGAATAGCTTAACTGACCGTTTAAAAAGAAAGTTATCAGTTTCCTGCCGGGTGGTTAGTGGTTCGGGAGAGAGAAAGAGGGCAGTTTTGGCAGTAGCTTCTATTGTGAGCTCAAAACTTCAAGCCGAGAGGCTGATTCAGGAGGTAGAGAAAGAAATTTTATCTAATCCTGAGATAGTCCTTTTTGGAGTAAAAAAAGGTTTATTAGGAAGTGAGGTAATAGAAGATGAGCTGGAAGATAGAACGTTTGAGTCAATTAATAAAGGAAGAGATTGGAAGGATGATAGAAAGTGAACTGGTTGACCCCCGTCTCGGTTTCGTTTCTATTACTCAGGTTAAACTAAGCGGTGATTTAAAGCAAGCCGTAGTTTATTTTTCGGTTTTAGGTCAGGAAGAGGCCTGGCAGGATTCTCTTCGGGCTCTGGAAAGTGCCCGTGGATATATAAAATCGGGATTAGCTCGCCATTTAAAACTGCGCTCAATTCCAGAAATTATCTTTCAGGAAGACGATACTTTAATTAAAGGAGCTCGGATAATTGAGCTTATCGAAAAAGAAAGAAAGAAAAGAGTTAAATAAAATAAAACAGCTCTTTTTAGAAAAAAAGAGCTTTTTTCTTGCCACTCATCTGAACCCCGACGGTGACGCTCTGGGTTCTCTGGTCGGACTGGCAATTGCTCTGGAAAATCAGGGGAAATCAGTGGTTATGGGTCTAGGGGAGAGAGAACCACTTCCACCTCATTATCTTTTTCTTCCTCGCCTTAATGAGATTGTTTATCCCGATAGCGGAAACTTTAGCCCGGAGGTCTTTGTTGCCTTGGACTGTGCTTCCCTTACCCGGCTTGGCGGATGGGCGGAAGTGGCAAAAAAATCTCGATTTCTTATCAACCTGGACCATCATTTAAGCAACGAAAGATTTGGCTCGCTAAACCTGGTCGAAACTAAGGCCTCTTCTACCAGCGAACTCATCTACAGATTGCTAAAGGATTTGAACTTTAAACTGAACAAAGAAGCGGCTTTAGCTTTCTACGTTGGTGTTTTGACTGATACCGGACGTTTTCAATATGCCAATACCTCATTAAAAACCTTCGAGGTGGCTAAAGAATTGGTCAGTTACGGGCTGGACACCTTTCAAATCTTTCAGGAAGTATATGAAAACTACTCCTTTGGCTGCCTGAAGCTTCTGGGTCTGGTTTTAAAGCGTGCCCGTTTGGACGACGGCTTAATTTTTTCTTACCTCACCCGGACTGATTTAAGCGACTATTCAGTTTTGTTGCCAGAGACGGAAAACTACATTGATTTTTTGAGGTTAACTAGGGATTCCCGGCTGGCTATTCTTTTTAAGGAATTGCCTGATGGAAAATGGAAAGTTAGCTTGCGAAGCAAAAAGGGTGTTTACTCTCATCTTATTGCTTCTCGATTTGGCGGGGGTGGTCATGCGGGAGCAGCTGGTTTTACTACCTCTTTACCCAGAAAAAAAGTTTTAAGCTTAATAAAAGAGGAGTTAGTTCGGGATGGATGGGTTTTTAGTAGTTGATAAACCGCCTTTTTTAACCTCTCACGATGTAGTAGATAGAGTAAGGAGGATTTTTAAACAAAAAAAGGTTGGGCATACAGGAACTCTTGACCCGATGGCCACGGGCGTCCTGGTGCTTTGTCTGGGAAAGGGTACCCGCCTTGGTCGCTTTCTCCAGCTCGAACCCAAAACTTATCAGGCTGAAATAACTTTTGGAGTGGAGACGGACACCCTTGATGCCACCGGAAGGGTTGTTCAAAAAAGAAGAGCCAATTTGCGGGAAGAGCAGGTGAGAGAAGCTTTAAAAGTTTTTTTAGGCCGGGTTAAGCAGGTACCGCCGATGACTTCAGCTATCAAGAGAAATGGCGTCCCCCTTTATGTTTTAGCTCGAAAAGGTCTGGAAGTGGAGAGGGAGCCGCGAGAAGTCAACTTTTACCGTCTTGAAATGGTTAAGTTTGAACTCGCACCCGAACCAAAGGCTACAGTTCTAGTGGAGAGTTCAAAAGGGGCTTATATTCGGGTGCTAGCTTCTGATTTAGGAAAAGCCCTGGGTTGCGGTGCCCATCTTTCTGGTTTAAGGCGTCTAAGATGCGGGGACTTTTCTCTGGAACAGGCTTATACTCTAAAAGATTTAAAGAAATTGAGAGAAGAGGAAAAACTCAGCCAGGCTTTAATCGGGCTTGCCGAGGGCTTAAAGCACTTTCCTGAGGTTGTTTTAAAAAGTGCTCTTGCCTATCGGGTGAAGAGAGGGCAGTCGCCAAATCTGGCCATGATTTCTCGAAAGCCGTTTAATTTAAAGAATGGTACACCAGTCAGGCTGGTCGAGCCTTCTGGAAATCTTCTGGCCGTTGCTTACTGGCAAGGCGAGTCAGTTTACGACCTCCGGTGCCCGGTAGCAAAACTGGAGGTGGTTCTGACAGGTTGAAAAAGATCAATTTTGTCTTAAGCGGTTTGCGAAAAGGAAGTGTCCTGGCTATCGGGGTTTTTGATGGTGTTCACCGTGGTCATCAGGAACTTTTAAAAAGGGCTAAGAATTTAGCTCTGGATGAGGGCACTATCCTGGCGGTTTTAACTTTTTCTCCTCATCCGGAAGAGATCCTAAAGGGAGAAAAAAACCTTTTAATCTTAGCTGAGGAAGAAAGGAAGAATAAAATTCTTGATTTTGGAGCTGATGTTGTCATAACTCAAAAAATTGACTCTTCTTTCCTTTCTCTTGAGCCAGAGGAGTTTGCGGCGGAGTTAGCAACTT
>DAIRCJ010000055.1:0-10026 GCA_036796755.1 Candidatus Geothermocultoraceae bacterium
AGATATTTTTCAACTTCTGGAGCTTCTTTGGTAAGGTCTATGCGTTCCTGGCTGGTAAGGGACTTGATTACTATTTGACTTATCGAGCCTATCCACAAAGTGGCAACCTTTTTGGTGTCTATGGTTTTATCAATTTCTCCTCTTTCTTTTGCTTCATCCAGGATTTCTTTTATTACTCTTTCCAGGGATTGATAAATTTCTCGTCTTTTATTCTCAAACTCTTTTCCGGAGACAAGAACTTCAATAAGGAGAAATCGTGCCAGCTTTTTATACTTAAAAAAGAGGTAAAAGCCTTTCTCTAAAGCCCGTTTGGCTTTCGCTTTAGGGTCAGCACCTTTGGATGCTGCTTCTTGAATTTTATCTATTAAAATTTTGCCCATTTCTTCAACTAAAGCGAGAAAAATGTCTTTTTTGCTTGGGAAGTGAAAGTAAAGCCCTCCTTTAGAAACGCTTGAGGCACTAACAATGTCCTCAACGCTTGAACTGTGATAGCCTTTTTCGGCAAAGACTTTCAGGGCTGCCTCGAGAATTTTGCTTTTTGTATCGTTCCTTTGATTTAATCTCATTTCAGACCGACCAGTCGGTATAATAAACGGTAGCAAAGTAAGAAAAAGTTGTCAAGTTAAAAGTTAAATTATCTTACGAAAAATTGGCTTTTAACTTTAAATTTTTTAAACTTTCTTCCCCGCATTCCTATCTTTTTAAAGGGGGGCAGGGCAGATGTTGAAAGCCTAAGATAAATTGGAAATGAGAATTTACTTAAAAATTATGAGTTATTTAATAAGTTGAGAATGGGGAGAAAAAGTTCTGAACCTCTAGGTTTTAAGTCCGAAAGCAATCTAGAAAGCCTTTTCTTTTAAGTGAGGTGATTTTTCTTTTTCAACTCTCTTTCTTCTTTCAAACTCAACTTTATTTAGGCGTAGTTTGTTTAGGCGTAATGAATTTCCTGGCCCTCTTCTCGCGGCTTTTAGACTAATTTTTGGGCTAGATACCCTTGGCGAGTTTTGCCTATGGGAAAAGTTTTCTTTAATTTAAAGCTGGCTTTCTGTAAAAGGTTGTTTATTTCTTCAAATGAGAGCCTTTCGTTAAGGGGAGGTCCAACTGGCATTGACTCTTTTTTCCATTCCACAATTCCTAATCTTCCTTCAGGAACTAGTACATTGGCAGCCTCTTTTAAAATCTTTCTTTTATCTTCAAGCTCGTGAAGAAGATTAGCCATAAGCACTATGTTTACCGAAACTCCTTTTAAAAATTGATTTAATGAAAAGTTTAAGCCTTCAATGAGATGAATCTCAACAACTTTTTTAAGTTCTGGGGGTACTTTCTTTTTCAATGCTTCTAAAAGTTCGGCTGAGATATCCAGAGCAAAGACTCTTCCTTTAACACCAACAATCCGAGCAGCTGGTAGAGTGTAAAAACCAAGCCCGCAACCTATATCAATAAGGGTTTCACCTTCTTTAAGCTCAAAAAGTTGAAGTATTTTTTCTGGGTTTTCCTCTTTTTTCCTTTCTTCAGATTCAAGTCTTTGAGCTCGCTTTAAATCCCACTTCATAACAGCTATTTTAGCTGAAAGCCAGACTTATTTCACTTTGCATTTCTATTTAAGAAGTAAGCACGGGGATAATGTTTTAGGGTAATTCTTTGATAAAATTATTACTTGTAAAAAAGTATTACTAAGAATATAATTTTTTCTGGGAGATGGTATAAAGATTTTTTTAAAGGAGTTAGGATGCCCAGAATAACCATAAAAGGCCAGGTTACCATACCGAAAGAAGTTCGAGAAAGGTTTGGGTTAAAACCAGGTAGTAATGTTGAGTTTGTTGTTGAGAATGACCGAGTTTATTTGGTTTTTAGAAAGGGCAATATTCTTGATGCTATCATCAAGAAAAAATTTCCTCCATCGAGAAAGAAGTAAAAGATGCTCGTTTTTGTCAATGAGGATGTTTTCTTAAGTTTTTTTCTTCAATCAGATACAGAGAAAGCTCGTCGCTCTCAAAGGTTTTTTGAGAAGCTGGTAAAAGGAGATTTCAAGGCTTTTACCACCAGCCAGGTACTTCTTTGTCTGGCTGATAAACTAGAAAAAGAAAATTGGAAGCGGGAAGAGATTGCTACCAATCTTCAGCTTATTCTTTCTACTCCCAACTTAAAAATAAACTATCGTGAGCTTCTTTTTTCGGCTCTTAAAACTTATCTGGAAAGCCAGGTAAGTTTTTTCACCGCTTATCATATAGAGGTTATGAAGCGGATGAAAACCAATGTTTATGCTTCTGAAAAGAAGGATTTTTGGAAATTTAAAAATTTAAAGAAATGGAGTGAAGCAAAATGAAGAAAGTTGCAATTGTTGGAGCGGGCATAACTGGTCTTTCAGCGGCCTACGAAATTAAGAAGAGAGCAGAGAAAGTTCTGGGTGGGCTGGAAGTAAGGATATTTGACAAAAAAAACCATCCTGGCGGGGTGGTCAAGTCGGAAAAAGTGGATGGTTTTTTAATTGAAGCTGGGCCTGACTCCTTTGAGCTTTACAAACCAGCCCCCCTGGAGCTCGCGAGAGAGCTTGGTATTGGTGATGAAGTAATAGATGCCAACGAAGAGAGCCACAATACTTTTCTTTATATAAATGGGAAACTTCAGCAAATACCCCCGGGACTTTTAGGGCTTGTTCCTCAGAACTTATTTTCTCTTGCTTTCTGTCCTTACTTAAGTTGGAAAGCTAAGTTCAGAGCGGCGATGGAACTTTTTATTCCGCCTGTTACCGAAGGGGAAGAAGATTTAAGTCTGGCTGAGTTTTATAAGAGAAGGTTTGGGGAGGAAGTTTTTGAGAACTTGGCTGAGCCCCTTTTTGGCAGTATCTACGCTTGTCTGCCGGAAACAATTAGTTTGAAAACTTGCTGGCCACGGGGAAGAGAAATTGAAAAAGAAAGCGGAAGTCTTTTGAGAGGTATGCTTAAAAGGAGGCGGGAGATGCGAAGAGCTAAGGGAAAGAAAACAGCTTCTATGTTTAAGAGTTTTAAGGAAGGGATGTATCAGCTGATTGAAGCAGTGGTTAAAGCTTTGCCTCCTGAATATTTTGAGCTAGGCAAAGAGGTTAAGAAGGTCATTAGAGAAGACGGGCAATATAAAATTGTTTTGGCTGATGGTAGCTTTTACCAAGCCGATGTTTGCATCCTGGCGACTTCTCCTAGCTATGCTACCGCTGAATTGGTTAAAGACCTTGATCGAGCTATTGCCGATATGCTTTTAAGAATTCCCTTTGCTTCCAGTGCCACTGTTTCTCTGGCTTATAAAAAAAGCGAGTTTAACCATCCCTTGAACGGATTTGGTTTTTTAGTTCCTCGGAAAGAAAAGACAGTGGTAAAGGCTTCTACCTGGTCATCGATAAAGTTTGCCGGTCGTGCTCCTGAAGATGGAGTTCTCATTCGCTGTTTTGTTGGAAATGCAGCTGAGGAAACCATTGTCTATCGGGAAGACGAGGAAATCCTGAAAGCTGTCTTCAAAGACCTGGAAAAGATAATGGGTATTAAAATCAGGCCACTCTTTCACCGGCTTTATCGCTGGCACAACTCTATGCCTCAGTACACCATCGGTCACGGAGCCAGGGTAAAGTTTATCGAAGAAAGGGAGGCAAGGCTTCCTGGCCTTTGCCTTGTGGGTAACGCTTATCGGGGTCTGGGCATGGGAGACTGCATCAATGAAGGCAAAAGGGCAGCCGAAAAAACCCTTGCTTACTTGGGAGGCATTTCATAGATTCAAGAAATTTAAATTCAAAAAAAACTTTCCTTTTTTAAGTAAAAAATATTTTCTTCCTTAAATCCCTTTCAATCTCCTTAAAATTTAAAGGGGAAGAGGAGAGAAAATTTTTTTTGAAATCAAAAGGAAAAACACAGCTCCACTCTTACTTGCGAGGGGGCAGGGGGGCTGGAAATTGAGGGAAAATTAAAAAAAATGAATTCATTTCGGTGGTCCGGAAGGAATAAAAAAATTACCCCTACGGCTTGGGGGTTTATGGTGGGCGATGCTGGATTTGAACCAGCGACCTCCTGCGTGTGAAGCAGGCGCTCTCCCCCTGAGCCAATCGCCCTTGCTTTAAATTAAAAAATCTTCTTAATCACAATTATAATTGGAGCCTTTAGACTCGGCAAATTTTCCGAAAGGTTCTTAGCTCTTCTTTTCTAAAACATTGCAGCCGACGCAACCTGTTTTTTGCGAGTCAAAGCCCATTTTTTTGAGGGCTTCCTCGTCGTAATCACCAGTCAGAAATGGGCAAACATAGCCTTCCGGGCAGTTTTTGATAGCCCGGTTTAGTTTTTCCAGCTCTTCAGCCAAAGCTTTCAAATTGATCTGGTCGCTTCCGCTGAATCTTTCTTTTTTTCCCATTTTCCTCTCCTGACTTTTTCCAAAATTACTTTTGCGGTTGTTTCTTTAAAATGATAACATTAACGTTTGTTTTTAAAAACTTGCGAAAGGCGGTGATAAGATGGATACCTTGGGTCACCATTACATCGTTGAAGCTTCAGGTTGTAACCCGGAAATTTTGAAAAGTGTGGAAAAGGTGGAAAGAATTATGGTCAAAGCGGCGGAGAAAGCTAAGGTTCAAGTCTGGTCCATTTCTTTTCACCGCTTCAGACCTCATGGTGTTAGCGGTGTTGTGGTAATTTCCGAATCCCATCTTTCTGTTCATACCTGGCCTGAATTTCAGTATGTCGCTCTGGATATTTATACTTGCGGAGGAAAAGCCAGGCCAGATGAGGCAGTAGAGTATGCCATTCAAGAGTTTGGGGCAAAAAGTGTTCATGTAACTGAGATCACCAGAGGTTTGGAAGAAGGAGACCAGGTTTTCTTCCACTCCTTTGTAACCTGGGAAGAAGAGATTCCTCAGGTTACCAATGTGAGCTTGAGAAAAAGTTCAGGCAGCACTAAGTAAGATTTTAGAACTAAAAATATTGGGTTCTTGCGTGTTTGTTAAAAAGTTATTAAAATGCTTTCACTATTTTTAAATTTGGGAGGTGAAGATGGCTAAACCAGTTGTGGATGTTAATCTTTGTACCGGTTGTGGAACTTGCGAGGCTATTTGCCCGGAGGTTTTTGAGGTTAGCGCTGACGGAGTGGCTGTTGTTAAGGCTGATGCTGACTGCGACAATGTTGGTTGTTGCCAGGAAGCAATCGATAGCTGCCCAGAAGAAGCAATTTCAATGTAAGATTGGTTTAGTTTGAAGTTTATTTATTGCTTGCCTTTTAATTTCTAGGTGCTGTTGAATTTTCGGGAATGGATAAAGACCCCCTTTGGGTGTTTTAAAACAAAAAGCTTTTTCTGGCTAAACAAGGGAAGTGCCAAAAGTGCTCGACCGTAGCTCTGTTTAAGCTTCTCTTAGAAAACTTTCTTGAAAGAAGGCAAAGGGTGATTTATTGATCTTTGCCTTTTTGCTTCATGTGGTTTGTGTTCCTTAGTTTGCCCATTTCGCGCTTTCAATTTGGCTAAAAAGTAAGCGGCAAAGAAAGGCAAAGTTCAAACAAATTCCTTTTGGCTGTTTGTCTCCTTTCTCTTTCTTTATTTAAAGGCTTTTTTGGAAAAATGTTTGGATTTTAATTTCGTAAGATTTAAGCTGCCAGAAAAGGATCTCATCTGAGATAATACTCAGAAAACAAAAGGTTGAAGCGGTTCTAGAAGCAGTTTAAAATCAACTTTGGTGAAGTTTGAAGAAGGTTATAGTTCTGGGAGTTGGCAATTTATTGTTGAAGGATGAAGGGGTGGGCATTCGGGCTGTTCAGCAGCTGATGGAAGAGTTTTCCCACCCTGAAGTTGAGTTAATTGACGGGGGCACTTCCGGGCTTGATTTGCTTCCTCTTTTTGAGCGTTGCCAGCACTTATTTGTAATTGACTGTGTGAGGGGAGGGGAAAAGCCGGGTACAGTTTACAAGTTTGATTCCACCGAAATTAGAAAGAAAGAAGATGCTTACAAAATTTCGGCCCACGATTTTGACCTGGTAGACACCATTGAGCTGGCAAAAGCTCTAAACAAGAAGATGCCCCGGATAACGATTTATGGTGTTGAGCCAGCTTCTATTGATTGGGGGCTTGAATTGACCTCTGCGGTGAGCCGTTCTTTAAAAAAACTAGTTGTCCTGGTAAAAAAAGATATTGAAAAGGTTGTTAGAGAAGATCAGAAGGGAGCTTTTTAGGGGAAGCTCAGGGTAGCTAAACTTTGCTAAGATTTAGAAATGTTTTTCTTTTTGCCTCTCAAGATTAATCGCCGATACAATTCTTTCCCCTGGGTTACTTTAACTTTAATAGTGGTGAATGTAATTGTTTTTCTGGGCACCTTTAGTAATCTTGAGCAAGTGGTTTTTAGGTTCGGATTTTACCTTTCTGCCCGTGCCTGGTATACCTGGTTTACCAGTCTTTTTATCCATGGTTCCTTATCTCATTTGATATTTAACCTTTATTTTCTCTGGATATTTGGTTCTTTTCTTGAAGATACTATTGGTCGGTTGCGCTATTGCGGGCTTTATTTTTCCGGTGGTTTGGTCTCAGTCTTGACCAACTTGATAATTTTTAGACTGGTCTCTCCGCAATGGGTTAAAATTCCTTTAATAGGTGCATCCGGGGCAATCGCTGCTTTAATGGGCCTTTTTGCTTTGCGTTTTCTTTACCACAAAATAAAAGTGGCTTACTTTATTTTCTTCTTCTTCTTTATTCGGGCTGGAACTTTTGAGCTTTCTTCTTTAGCTGCCCTTTTGCTCTGGTTTTTCCGAGAACTTTATTACGGATATTCTCAGCTTGGGGGCTTAAACTCGGGGGTGGCTAACTGGGCTCACATTGGTGGTTTTGTCTTTGGTTTGGTTTGGGCCAAGTTTTCTCGGTTTGAGATAGAGGCTAAGCACGAGCATTACCTTGATGAAGCAAGAGCTCTTAAAAGACAGCAACTTGAGATAGCTGCTTTGACAAACTATCGAGAAGCTCTCAAAACAAACCCCACCGACCTGGAGGTCATGATTGAGATGGCACCACTTTTAGCTGATACAGGAGAGCAGACCAAAGCTCGCCTTTTTTACGAGATTGCCATTAAGAAGTTGTTAGAGAAAGGGGAAAGGGAACGAGCACTTAGACTTCTGGTAGAGGCAAGGGAAAAGCTTGGGGAAGGTAATGACTTTGATTTTACTATCAGGGAAAAGTATTCTCTGGCCTGCGCGGCTGAAAGCCAAAAAAATTTTGCTCTGGCTGAAAAATTCTATCGCGAACTTCTCGGTTGCCCGGAAGTTTCTTTTCGGGAAATGGCTTATTTTCGCCTGGGAGAGATGCTGGAGAAAGAAGGCAGGGAAGAAGAAGCTAAAGAGGTTTATCTGGCTTTTTTAAGAGAAAATCCCCAAAGCGAACTGTCTCCACTGGTGAGAAAAAAGCTCAAAATTTTTACCAAATAGTTTCTCGTCTGCTCTACTTCCTCATACAATATATTGTGGTTTCTTTTTTTAAAAACCACTTGATTTTGTGGTTGGAGTTTTGTAGAATAGCTTTTAGTGAAGGGGACGGAAGCAGAAATTTTAAAGCTTATCTTTCGGAGTAGTTACTATTATGTTTTTGAAGCTGCTTTTGTTGTCGCCCTTTTTGTTCTTTTTTTATTACTTTTTTGCCTCGCCTGGAAAGAATTTTTTCTTTTTCTTTCCCTGGCCAGGATTTTAGCTTCTCGCTACGCCGAAGAATCAACGGCTTTGCCTCAATCTCAAGAAAGCAGAGTGGACTTGAAAGAGGTTGCCTAAAAAAAGGCCGGGGATAGGAGGCTCTTCTCTATGGTTAAGCAAGCTGGCAGAGAAGATTTTTTCCCCGACCTGAAAAAATTTTAAACCCTTTTTTGAGTTTAGTAAAGTAAAAATTTTGTCTAAGTTGAAATGATTGGTTTAAAATAGGAAAGTTAATTTTTTTTATGGAGGCAATTTGAAGTTGGAAAAGACCGAGGTTTTGCGGCATTCAGCTTCTCATATTATGGCTCAAGCTGTTAAGGAGCTTTTTCCCCAGGCCCTGCTGGGCATCGGTCCAGCCATAGAAGATGGTTTTTACTACGATTTTGACCTGGGGCGAACTCTTTCTCAGGAGGATCTGGATTTAATTGAAAAAAAGATGAAAGAAATTGTTAAAAAAGACCTTCCTTTTAAAAGGGAAGTGCTTTCGCGAGAGCAGGCCTTAAAACTTTTTAGGGAGAGGGGAGAAAAATATAAAGTTGAGCTAATTGAGGAGATTCCTGAAGGGGAAGAGATCTCAGTTTACTGGCAGGGTGACTTTGTTGACCTTTGCCGGGGGCCTCATTTGAACTCCACGGGCGAACTTCAAGCCTTTAAACTTCTTTCAGTTGCTGGCGCTTACTGGCGGGGTAAGGAAAGCAACCCGATGCTTCAGAGAATTTATGGCACGGCTTTTGAAACTAAAGAGGAACTTGAAAGCTATTTGAGGTGGCGAGAAGAGGTGGAAAAAAGAGACCACCGCCGCCTGGGAAAGGAACTTGAGCTTTTCAGTTTTCATGAGGAGGCGGGAGCTGGTCTGGTCTTTTACCATCCTCGGGGAGCAGTTTTGCGGCATACCCTCGAGAGCTTTATCAAAGAAGAGCACCAGAAAAGAGGCTACCAGTTTGTTGTGACTCCTCATGTGCTTAAAGGAGACCTTTGGAGAATATCCGGTCACTCCGATTTCTATCGAGAAAATATGTATTTTTTCCAGATAGAAGAGAAGGAATACGCGGTTAAACCAATGAACTGTCCCGGTCATATATTAATATATAAAAGTAAACCCAGAAGCTATCGCGAGTTTCCTCTTCGTTTTTTTGAGTTGGGGACTGTTTACCGCTTTGAGCGTTCCGGCGTTTTACACGGCCTTTTGAGGGTAAGAGGTTTTACTCAGGATGACGCTCATATATTTTGCACTTATGATCAGCTGGAAGAAGAAATAATTTCCCTTCTGGACTTTTCTTTTTCTACTTTAAAGACTTTTGGTTTTGAAGAGTTTGAGGTAAAGCTCTCAACTCAACCGGAAAGATTTGTTGGCACTCAAGAAAACTGGGATAAGGCCACCGAAGCTTTAAGGAAGGCTTTAGAACTTCACCAGGCGGATTACGAAGAAGACCCGGGCGAAGGAGTTTTTTATGGGCCCAAAATTGACATAAAACTAAAGGACGCTATTGGCCGACTCTGGCAGGCAACAACTATTCAGGTCGACTTTAATATACCGGAACGCTTTGAGCTGGTTTACTGGGAAAAAGACAACCTTCAATATCAGCCGGTGATGATTCATCGGGCAATACTGGGCAGTCTGGAAAGGTTTCTCGGCGCTTTGCTTGAACATCACGCTGGGGATTTACCTTTCTGGTTGGCTCCGGTTCAGGTCGTAGTTTTACCTCTCGCTGACCGCCACAATGGTTATGCTTTTAAGGTTGCTTCTCAAATTGAAAAAGCCGGTTTTCGGGTTCAGGTTGATTGCCGAAACGAAACAATGAGAAAGAAAGTTCGGGATGCTGAAACCAAGAGGGTTCCTTATATGCTGGTTGTTGGCGACCGGGAAATCCAGGAGGAAAAGGTGGCAGTTAGGGAAAGAAAGGAAGGGGACAAAGGTGCTTACAGCCTTCAAGACTTTCTAAAGGAAGCTGAAGAAAAAGCTGAAGGCCGAATATTCCCCTTTAAGCTAAATTTTTAGTTTCCAATCTTTAATAATAGACAAAATCAGATTTGATGGTATACTTTTAGCAACTTAAATAGAAGAGAAGAAGAAGCCATGAGCTTCTCACCTTGAAGCGGAAAGCTTTCAAGGTTAGTTGGGTAGCCATGGCTACCCTTTTTATTTTGGGAGGTGGTTGAGTAATTAGCAAAATATCTTTAAGAGCAAACGAGTTCATTAGAGCTTCGGAGGTTTTGGTTATTTCTCCAGAAGGGAAGAGGTTAGGCGTTATGTCAGTTAAGGAAGCCTTAGAAAAAGCCCGCGAGATGGGACTGGATTTGGTGGAAGTGGCGCCCAACAGTCAGCCACCGGTCTGTCAGATTGTTGACTATGGC
>DAIRCJ010000056.1:0-9573 GCA_036796755.1 Candidatus Geothermocultoraceae bacterium
TGGAGCATAAAGAAAAAAATCTCCTTCCCAAGATAAAGGAATTAAATTTTATAGCTGGAGTACGAATAGAATTTGACAGAGGATGGGGGCTGCTCAGGCCTTCTAACACTCAGGCAGTTTTAGTTTTACGCTTCGAAGGAAAAACTGAAAAAAATCTCAAAGACTACCAGAAACTGGTCGAGAGTTATCTTGAGAAAAGTAAAGGAGAATTAAAATAAAAAGGGCGGCTCTGCCGCCCTTTTTCCTTCTTTCTTCCTTTTTAGCTTGCCTGGTGAATTCTTTTACCTTCTTCTACCAGGAAATCAACGACTGAGGGATCAGCTAGGGTTGTGGTGTCGCCAAGGTCTTCAAACTCCCCACGAGCAATTCTTCTTAAGATCCGCCGCATAATCTTTCCGCTTCGGGTTTTAGGAAGGCCGGGGGTGAAAAGAATAACATCCGGCTTAGCAATTGGCCCTATTACCTGCCTTACATGACCTTCAAGAATCTTTCTTAAATCTTCTGAGGGCTCATAACCATCTTTCAAGATTACATAAGCATAGATTCCCTCTCCCTTAATTTCGTGCGGGTAGCCAACCACAGCTGCTTCGGCTACTGCCTCGTGAGAAACCAGAGCACTTTCAACTTCTGCCGTAGCTAAACGATGACCGGAAACATTCAGGACATCATCAATCCGACCGAGAAGCCAGTAATCACCATCCTCGTCAATTCGGCAACCATCACCGGTAAAGTAGCAACCCGGAAATCGGGTGAAGTAAATCTCTTTTATCCTTTCATTTTTCGGATCCCCCCAGGTTCCCCGGAGCATCCCCGGCCAGGGTTTTTCAATGACTAAATAACCGCCTTCATTTACTGCGGCTTCACTACCGTCTTCTTTGAGGACCTTTGGCACAACGCCCGGAAAAGGACGGTTAGCCGAACCTGGCTTTAAAGTCATAGCGCCAGGCAAAGGTGTTATAAGAATGCCCCCGGTTTCTGTTTGCCACCAAGTATCAACCACCGGACAACGCCCTTTTCCAACGTTCTTCCAGTACCAGAGCCAGGCTTCGGGATTAATCGGTTCACCAACAGTTCCCAGAAGACGCAAAGAAGAGAGGTCATGTTTCTGAGTCCACTCTTCTCCTTCTTTCATTAAAGCCCTTATAGCCGTGGGGGCAGTGTAAATAATGTTTACCTTGTGCTTCTCCACTATTTCCCAGAAACGAGAAGGGTCAGGGTAGGTAGGAATGCCTTCAAACATTAGAGAGGTAGCTCCCTGGCTCAAGGGACCATAAACGATATAGCTATGACCGGTTACCCAGCCAATATCAGCAGTACAGAAGTAAACATCCTCATCCTTATAATCAAAAATCCATTTAAAAGTGGCTGAGACATAAACCAGATAGCCGCCGCTGGTGTGAAGAACACCTTTGGGCTTGCCCGTTGAGCCTGAGGTATAAAGAATGTAAAGGGGGTCCTCAGCATCCACAACCTCTGGCTGGCAGTAAGGCTTTATTTCTTTATCAGCCATCAGCTCGTGCCACCAGTAATCCCTGGAAGGTTCCATGTCGACAGAGTTGTTGGTGCGCTTAACCACAATTACTTTCTCAACAGAAGGGCATTCCAGCAAGGCGTCGTCGGAGTTTGCTTTTAAAGGCACAAATCTTCCACCTCTTACTCCTTCATCAGCAGTGATAAGCAGTCTGGCTCCGCAATCGTTAATTCTTTCCCGCAGAGACTGAGCTGAAAAACCACCAAAAACAACGGAATGAATTGCTCCGATACGGGCACAAGCAAGCATGGCGATAGGAAGTTCGGGAATCATTGGGAGATAAATGGCCACCCGATCGCCTTTTTTTATCCCCAGCTTTTTCAAAACATTGGCAAACTTATTGACCTCGTAGTAAAGTTGCTTGTAGGTGTAGGTCTTGTAAGAGCCGTCGTCTCCTTCCCAGATTATCGCTGCCTTGTTTTTCCGCCAGGTGCTTAAATGACGATCAAGGCAGTTATAAGAAACATTTAGTTTCCCATTAACAAACCACTTAATGTAAATATCGCCTTCAAAACTGTAATCCAGAACCTTGTCCCACTTCTGGTACCAGTCCACAAACTCCTCAGCTTTTTCAGCCCAAAAGCCTTCCGGGTCCTCAACTGAACGACGGTAAAGCTCCTCGTACTCAGCCATCGATTTAATGTGGGCTCGGGCTGAAAAATCCGAGGGCGGAGGAAACTTTTCTTTCCCGTGATAGAGAACTTTTATCCCTTTTTCTTCCATTTTTTACCTCCTTTAGAAATTAAATACTAAAATCTTTTACCATAAATATACTGAACAAAGGGTTTAAACCAGAAATTTTAGATAAACGGTTAATTTTTTCGGTAAACGGCATTTTTCTCAAGCTACAGACTACCCTGGCCAACCTCATCTCGAGAAGGTGAGAGTAACTTTGAAAAAATTCTTCAAATAGGTTAAAAATAAGATATGAGGTCAATCAAAGTCAACTGGGAAGCTCTTTTTGAGCAAATATTTTATCGGAGCTCAAAAAGCCTATTATTTCTCCTTCTAGCCTTTTGTCTCTTTTATTTTTTTAAGGTTCTGCTTATAAGAAGCCTCAAGCTGGCTCAAAAAGGTACCCCTTTAAAAAAAGAAGCAGCAACTCAGAGATTAGCTACCTTAATTTACATAACCAACAGCCTCTTAAAGTTTCTTTTCTTTCTGATTTCCCTGATGGTTCTCTTGAAAATCTGGGGCCTTGACCCGACCCCCTTAATCGCCAGCGCCGGAATAATCGGGGTGGCTCTTGGTTTTGGAGCCCAGACTCTGGTTAAAGATCTCATTTCTGGCTTTTTTATACTCCTGGAAAACCAGTTTAATGTAGGTGACTATGTAAAAATTGCTGACGCTGAAGGGGAAGTCAAGAAAATGACCTTAAGAGCCACTTACCTTGAGGATGAAAATGGAAACCTCCACATCATTCCCAACAGCAGCATAATTACAGTTACCCGGATTAAAAAAAATAAAAAATCTAATTGACCTGGCCAAGTTTTCCTAATAAGGCTTCAACTCTAAATCTAATCTCTTCTTTCAGTTTTCGGAACTCTTCAAGGCTTTTTCCTTCAGGATCAGGAAGGTTCCAGTCCTCAGAGGAGACAAAAAGAGCCGGGCAAGCTGATTCGGCTCCGCAGCCCATAGTAATAATCAGGCTGGCTTTTTTAACCATTTCTTCCGTCAAAACCTTTGGCTTTCCGGAAAACTCAATCCCCTCCTCCTCGATAACCTGCTTGGTCTCTTCATAAACCTTTAGGCCTGGCCGGGTGCCGGCGCTTAAAGCTCTCCAGGGAAGACCTCTATCTTGCGCCAGCTTATTAAACAAAGCCTCGGCAATCTGACTTCGAGCTTTATTTTCCACACAAACAAACAAAACCCACTTCATAACTTTAATCCCCATCCAGAGTTTCTAACTCAATTCTGCCCCAGGCCGCCATCCTATCGCCAGCAACAATTAATACTCCTTCTATCCCCGGAATTTGTCCCGCCTTTTCCAGGCCTTTCTCAATCTCCTCTGGGCTTCCCACTACATTACCAATAGCGGTAGCCGCTGCGTCAGCCAGAGCCGCATCACGAGAAACCACCACCACTGCATCGGCCCGCCCGAAGCTAAAAGAGTGGCCAACTTTGCCGGAGGAAGTGCAAACTCCTGAAGGCGTATCTTCCGGTCTAATCCGAATTGCCAGAAGATTGGAAAATCTGGTTTCCGGAGCAAAGACCCCAATTATTCTTTCTTTATCGCTTTTTAGGAAAAGGTCGCCGCCGTTTTCCACGATAATTTCCGGGGTGTAACGAAGCAACTTCCGTCCGACCTCTTCAGCAATTGCCCCAGCTACTGCCGCCATTGGACCAACCCCAGCCACCTCCCCAGCTTCAGCCATCTTCTTAACAATCAGGGGAGCACTGGCAGGAACTTTAAGAGGAATAAAGGAGTTAGCGAAAAAGGGAGAGGAAGCTATAAAACTCTCTATTTCTTTTCTAATTCTCACCACTTCCCTTAAAGCCTCCTTTTTCAAGTTTGAACGAGCGGCTATCCAGAGGTCAGTTTCCTTATAAACCACTTCAAAAGAAACCAAACCCTTTGACAGATGGCTCCTCCGGTAAAGTCGAGGTTCATAAACCATAAAAAAAGTTTAACCAGCTTGAAGAATTTGTTCAATCTCCTTAAATTTCACTGTTACAACTTAAAAATGGAAAAGATTTAGATTACGAAAACCAGACTAATTCTACCGGCATGCTAAGGATGGTTTTAAACCAGGCCGAGCTTTTCGCGGATAAAGTTAGATGTCTCCACCGCCATTTTCAAAGCTTTCTCAGCCAGAACGATCTCCATTCCCCCAGTTCCACAGTTGGGAGTTATCAAGCTCTGACTGATAATCTGCTCCCGGTCGATACCCGCCTGCAAAAGGTCATCAACCAGTAAGAGCAAACGATTTGCCAGGCTTTCAGCTGTTTCAGTTAAAACGAGGTTAGGCTCCGGCGTTAAGGTGGGAACTATTCCCCAGGCTATGAAGCCTCCCCGCTTTAAAAACCGGGCAATTTCCTTTCTGTAAAGCAAAAATCGTTCAGAATAACTGTAGGCATCGAAACTTAAAATATCAATTTCCGAGTTAAGCAAAAGGCCCCAGTCAGTATTGCCACAACAGTGAACACCAAGCCTGCCACTTATGGAACGGCGAATTTCCGAAAAAAACCCTTCAACTTCTTCCCTTTCCAGCTTTACATAAGCCGAGCCAAAAGAAGCAAGATAAGGCTCGTCGTAAAAAATAATAGTTTCTGAAGACGGTGAGGCCTCTTTAATTTTTTTCTCCTGCCAGGCGCCTTTTTGAGCCAGGAGCTTTACCAGCGCATCCTTAAGGGTTTCTTCATAAATTATCGGTTTTTTGTTCTGGTCAGTAACGGTCAAACCAAAACTCACCGGTCCGGTAACCTGACCTTTTAAAAATAAAGGTTTATCCTCCTTGTTTTTTATTCTCTCAAGAAACTCAAAGAAACCAGCAGCATAATCCTTTGAGACTGAGAAAAAATCGGTATCTCCATTGAGATAAGCCTGATAAAAACTCTCAAGCTTTCCCAGCCAATCTGAAGAAAGGTCCACCAAAACCTGTTGTTCCTCCTCATTCAGAGTAAACCCGGGCAAGCCTTCACTGTACTGCACATACATATTTTCTTTAAAGCTTCGCTGCGGTAGCTGAGGCCAGAAGGGGATTTCCAGAAAGTTATCAAGAACAAAATCTACAACTTCAGCTGCTTCCCTGTGGGGTACGCTACCAATGCCGGTAGGAGAAAAGAAACCCAGCCTGGCTTTCAATCTTCACCCAGAGCCCAGTCAGGAGCTGAAGCAGAATAAGGATTGCCCCAGAGTTCAGAAATTTTTTTCTCTACCAGATCCTCTGCTTCTCGGCCATCTCGCGCAAACTCGTGCCAGTTATCCAGAAAAACCCAGTTTTTGGCTGTCCAGCGGCGCCTAATTTTCCGACTTTCAAAAGGTAATATCTCCCCAAAAAAAACCAGTTTCCCGGTTGACTTTATAACCTGAAACCGAATAGGTTTACCGGCACTTATCACCAAGTCAAAATCGAGCTTGATTGGATAAACCTTGCTTTCCAAACTCATAAAAACAATTTATCTTATTGGCAAAGAGTGGGCAAGAGGTTTTCCGCCTTGATAAAAATTTTTTCCGCTACCCCACCTTCTTAATTGGAGCATAATCCAGAAGAAAAGTTTTTTCACCCAGTTGAGAAAAGTGAATTACAACCTGGTCATTGCCTTTAATAGCCGAAATTTTCCCCTCTCCAAACACTTTGTGAAAAACAAGGTCGCCCACTTTAAACTGCTCGCTGCGAGCAGGAGGAGCGGAAGTTTTAAGCTCGGTTTTTCTTCCCCCAACCTCCTGTCGCAAATTTTCAGGAATTTCTTCCAGAAAACGAGAGGGCGTCGCCCAGCTCCTTGCTCCCCACAAATGGCGACTAAAAGCATAGGTTAAGTAAAGTCGTTCTTTGGCGCGGGTAATCCCGACATAGCAAAGCCTTCTTTCCTCTTCCAGTTCGTCTGTGGCCGTAAGGGAACGAAAATGAGGAAATATCCCCTCTTCCATTCCCACCATAAACACTACCGGGAACTCCAAACCTTTAGCATTATGCAAAGTCATCAGGGTAACCATATCGCCTTCTTTAAACGAGTCAACATCAGTAATTAAAGAGACTCTCTCCAGAAACTCTTCCAGGGTCCCTCCAGGGTGAACTCTCTCAAACTCTTCAACCACATTGATGAACTCAGCTAAATTTTCAATTCTTCCTTCGGCTTCAAATGTTTTCTCATCCTTTAAGGCTTTTAGATAACCCGATTCCTCAATTATTTTTGAAACAAGCTCCTTGAGGGAAAAAACCTGGACTTCTTCCCGCCATTTGTTTACCAGAGAAACAAAACGAATGACCTCTTCCCTGGCTCTGGGATTTACTCGCGGATTCCCTTCTATTTCCGTCAAAGCTTCCCAGAAAGTCAGGCCTTTCTCTCTGGCAAACCAGTCCAGAGCTTCAATAGTGGAATCGCCAATCTTTCTCCGAGGGGTATTAATAATACGCTTTAAAGAGATTACATCTTCAGGATTAAGAATCACTCTAAGATAAGCTAGAACATCTTTTATCTCTTTTCGTTCGTAAAACTTTAAACCACCAATAATCTGATAGGGAATACCGAAACGCATAAAGCTTTCTTCAAAAACCCGGGATTGAGCATGGGTGCGATAGAAAACGGCAAAATCGCGGTACTTTCGCGACTCCAGCGAAATAACCCTCTCGATTTCGCTAGCAACAAAGCTGGCTTCATCATGCTCATCTTCAGCCTGATAAGTAGTTATCGCTTCTCCTTCAGCGTTAACCGTCCAGAGAGTTTTTGGTTTTCGCCCGCGATTGTGGCTAATAACAT
This sequence comes from Candidatus Geothermocultoraceae bacterium, assembly GCA_036796755.1. Taxonomy (GTDB): domain Bacteria; phylum Actinomycetota; class Aquicultoria; order SKW223; family CALKMS01; genus CALKMS01. The sequence goes on from DAIRCJ010000056.1 coordinate 6,953, forward strand.
AATTTGCTGCCTCCAGTATCACCTTGGTCGAGCGGTAATTTTGTTCTAACTTAATCACCCTGGCTTCTGGGAAGTCATTTTCAAAGTTCAAAATGTTGCGGATGTTCGCTCCTCGCCACTCATAAACACACTGGTCGTCATCGCCAACCACGCAGATATTCCGATAACGATCAGCCAGGAGCTTAACCAAACGATACTGGGCTTGATTGGTATCCTGATACTCATCAATCAAGATATACCGGAACTTCTCCTGATAATGTTCAAGAACTGAAGGGAAAAGCTCGAAAAGGTTAACGGTTAAAACCAGAAGGTCGTCGAAGTCAAGAGCGTTGCTTTTGAAAAGTTTTTCCTGGTAAAGAAGGTAGACATCGGAAACAACTGACTCATAAGGAGAAGTTGCTTCGGCCTGGTAATCCTGAGGACTAATCAACTCGTTTTTAGCCAGAGAAATGGCAGAATGAACTCCCAGCGGAGTAAATCTTTTGACATCATAGTTGAGTTCTTTCAGGCAGTTTTTGATTAACCTTCGGGAGTCTTCTTCGTCATATAAAACAAAGTTCTTCTTATAGCCCAGCCTTTCAATTTCCTGACGCAAAATGCGGGCACAAAAAGAGTGAAAAGTCATAATCCACATCTTTTTTACTACTGGACCGACCAGGCGATTTATCCTTTCTTTCATTTCTTCAGCCGCTTTGTTGGTAAAGGTAATGGCTAAGATTTGTTCGTGGGGAATGCCTTGTTGAATAAGGTAAGCCACCCGATAAGTAAGAACGCGAGTTTTCCCGCTCCCGGCTCCGGCCAGAATCAAAAGAGGGCCTTCAAGATGAGAAACCGCGTCTCTCTGAGCCGGATTTAGTTCTCTTGAGTTTAAAATATCCACAAATAATTATTATAAGGGAGAAAGATGACTATCAAAAGATGGAAAAGGAAAAGTCAGAGGAAAGGCAAGTTTAAAAACTATTTGGTTTTGGGTTTAATAAACTTGAAAGCCGGAGCAATTAAGGAAAGATTTTCAACAAAACATTTATTGTGAACCGGTACTTCTTTTTCCCGGATGAACTCCAAATTTCCGCAGTTCTGGCAAACTTCTTTATAACAAATGGCACAGCGGCCAATTATTCTGGCTTTTTCTTTGCCACAATTTGGACACCGCACCGTTACCACAACCAACAACCCCTTTCCAATACTATTATCGGTTGTGGCCCGCCAACTTTTTAGACCAAATTCAAATATAACACTTTCGGAGTAATTATCAAGTGAAATTTTTCCCCTTCTGAACTGAAGAAACATTTTGGGGTGGCCAAAAGCTCAGGTGAAAATAATTCGATCTTTAATTTTTTTCTCTGAGAAATCCCTGTCAATCTCCAGGAATTCGTAATGCTTAAAAAAGAAAAATCTCCGGTAACTTAAGCCAAAAACCTTTTTAAAACCGGCTTTTTCAATGGCTTTCCTCGAAGGCAGGTTGTCATTTCGCACCGCAATCCAGACCAAACTCTGGCCGCTATAATCGGCAAGGATTCTTAGAAGAGTTGAGGAAAACGCTCCCCGGGACCGATAGCGGGGAAGGGTATAGCTATCATAAACGTAAACCTCACCTTTCTGAGGCTTAAAAATTGCTTTAGCGTCTTTTACCCAGCAGGAAGTAGAGGTTACCCAGCTTCGATGAACAGCCCTTCCCTCAATATAAGCGAGGTAACAACAATCTCCCCGCTCCAGCCGAGTTCTAATCGTGCTGAGGGAAAGGTCAAGTAGCTTAACATAAGGGATAAGCTTATCTAAAGATGAAACTCTCTCAACCTGGCAACCAGGCCCGCCTCCTGGAGAAACCTGCCCGGTAGAAGAGCGAAAGAAATAACAAATACTCACTTTCTTTAAGTTTATTAAATCTAAAAGAAGGAGTAAACTAATTTTTTCAATAAATCCTAAAAGCCTTGCCCAGGAATCGTAGGGCATACTAGCTTTCCAATAGCTACCCGGAACAAACTTCCTAAAGAAATTTTAGTTTTTAGAAAGCAATGGTAAAATTTCACTATGAGCTTGTCCGAAGAAACTCTCAAGATTATCAAGTCCAGGCGAAGCATTCGCTCTTTCCGCCCTCAAAAAATCCCTCCGGATATTATTAAAAAAGTGCTTGAAGCCGGTCGGTGGGCTCCTTCCGGTCTTAATAATCAACCCTGGCGTTTTATCGTAGTAACTTCTGAAGAAATAAAAAGCAAAATTAAAGCCTTCACCACTGATGCCCACATCATTGAGCAAGCTCCCTGCCTTATTGTAGTTTTGCTTAACCAGAAAAGCTCCTATGACCGCACTAAAGACTTAATGGCTATCGGAGCCTGCATTCAAAATATGCTCCTTTTAGCTCACTCGCTGGATCTAGGAGCCTGCTGGCTGGGAGAGATACTGAATCGACGGGAAGAAGTGGAAAAAATTCTGGAAGTTTCTCCAGAAAACGAAATGGTTGCGGTGGTCGCCCTTGGTTACCCCGTCCCCGGAGAAAGAAAAAGCTCTCGTCATAATTTAGAAAAGCTAATTCTTAAGGAGTTTTAAATTGGAAAACCAAATTATAATTGAACTAGCCGGGCGGGACAGTTTTGCCGCCTTTCTTAAATACCAGAAAGAAA